>NZXC01000024.1 GCA_002701785.1 Fidelibacterota bacterium | reverse complement strand
TGATGAGGAAGCAATTGGACGAGCATGTATTCAAAAAGGCATTATGGCAATTACTACTTTATCTGGTGCGAATGCTGCAGTTCGAGCGATTCGATCTCGAAAAAGGAAGACTGTTAAGTCTTTACAATCTTATCATTCTTGATAAGCATGATTTGGAAATATTAATTTCTAAAATTATTTTCTAATAAGGATATAAGAATATGANTACTCCGACAACAAGGATCGCCTTTCATACAATGGGGTGTAAAACTAATTTTTCAGAAACCTCTATAATAAGTGGCGAAATGCAAAGCTATGGTTATGAAAAAGTTAGCTATAAAGATGAGGCGGATATTTATGTNCTTAAATACATGCTCTGTAACTGAAAACGCCGATAAGGAAGCACNAAAATTAATCCGAAAAGCACGAAAACTTAACCCTCTTGCAAAAATTGCAGTAATAGGATGTTATGCGCAGTTACAGAAGCATATGCAACTCATAAAANGAGTAAAATATCTGCTGATTTCCCAAGCCTAACTAAACAGATTGCAGAAGAGCCAAAAACACTTGAATTGGTTGAAGNCGGACTAATTTCGGAGGACTAAGTAGGTAAAAGATTGANNAGAAGGCAGAGTATTATGATTACACTGCTCTAATAAATCCATCTACTCCACCATAAATAATAAAACTAGCTAAACTACGGGTTAGTAATAAACAANTAAATCTTTCACTAAACTTGTTTTAGAGAAGATTTTTAAGGTAATTTCCAAACGATAAAGCGGCTTTGTCCNATGCNTAAATTCTACATANTNTTTTTTANANTTCTAAACTGCNTATCTAGCCAGACAATTTCTTTATTNCCGACNCCGTTTGATATGAGTGTTGATCAATTTCGGGGTGATGATACCAAAACGGAAGTTGTCGTAAATTTAATGATTCCAAAAAAGTTATTTCAGTGGGTGGATGATGGTAATGAATATAAGTTTGAGGGATTGGTTGATGTTCGTGTATTTATTCAAGGAGAAACTGCTGCTCAAGATGCGTTTCGAATACTTGAAAAATCAGTAGATAGACCTGGACTTAATGAGAGACTTGTAAGCATGGTCCAACAATCAAGATTTTTGTTAACTAGAGGTAGTGTTGTTTTTACAGCTACAATTACTGATTTATCATCAAAACAAGTATATGTTTCAACAAAAAATGTAATTATCCGGAAGATTGATGATAGTTATTTATCAACAAGTGATTTGATATTATGNACCTTTTTAAAAAGAGAAAAAGAATTTGATGAAGGAAGTATAAATAGGAATGGAATTACTATAACTCCAAACCCTAGTAGNGTATTTGGNTTAGGAAGANCAATGTTGTATACATATGGCGAANTGTATGGTTTTAATAATNATAATGGTACATATACTTTAAACTATAAGATTTATAATCAACAAGGTAANGAANTAATTCATAGAGGTCCNTTCATAAAAAATAAACCGGGTGAATCTAGNGTTGAGACATTTGGTATGAATATNATGGGTCTGCTTGCCGGNAGATATAGATTAAGACTTGATATACAAGATGATCAAACGGAGAAGAATACTTTTATCGATAGGGAATTTTTTGTTGTAAAAGAACAACCAGTTGATTTCAAAAGTAACATCACAATAATTCTAGATGCGATGGAGAATGATGAATTAAATGATTTTTTAGATATAGTTGGATATTTCATGACAGAATCGGAACTTCAAACTCTAATTAANTCTGATAGGANTGAACAAATTGTGCAAATAGCTAATTTTTTTGAACAACGTGATTTTGATTCAGAAACANCTCAAAATGAATTTTATAATCGATTAAATAAATATTTAGCAATTGCNGATCAACAGTTTTCAACNAGAAACTTTTTGGGTAGAAATACAGATAGAGGTCGCGTATTAATATTATATGGCCGACCAAAAGATATTGAATCATATAATGCAAATGAAGAAAGATTAAGCTATGAAATTTGGCATTATGATGATTCAGATAAAGGTTATGTATTTATTTTTATTAATAAAGAAGACGGGTCTGGAATGTTTGAACAAATNCATTCAAGCCATCCAAATGAATTNCGTAACTATCGATGGAAAGATATGATCATTAGAGGAACAACTAACTTAATCGATTTTTGATAATTATTCAAATAGGAGTATAAATTATGTATAAGTCTGTAGATACTTTCATGAAAAACGTTATTTCAAGATCACCAGGTGAGAATGAGTTTCACCAAGCNGTGCACGAAGTAATATCTTCTATATGGGAATACGTTCAAGANCATCCACAATATATTCATGAGGGAATATTAGATCGGATNATTGAACCTGAACGGGTAATTATGTTTCGAGTCCCATGGCGNGATGATCGTGGAAAAACGCAAGTTAATCGTGGNTATAGNGTGGAATTCAATTCGGCTATTGGNCCGTATAAAGGAGGCCTGCGGTTTCANGCTTCAGTAAATCTTAGTATTTTAAAATTTCTTGGTTTTGAGCAGATATTTAAAAATAGTCTNACCACATTGCCTATGGGTGGTGGGAAAGGCGGATCAGATTTTGATACTAAAGGAAAATCTGATAATGAGGTTATGAGTTTTACCCAATCATTTATGTCAGAACTTTTTCGTCATATTGGTCCGAATACCGATGTNCCTGCNGGAGATATAGGNGTTGGAGGTCGCGAGATTGGTTATCTATTTGGTCAATATAAGCGATTACGTAATGAATTTAGCGGCGTATTAACCGGAAAAGGCCTGAATTGGGGTGGNAGTAGAATNAGACCAGAAGCTACTGGTTATGGTACTGTCTATTTTGCGAATGAAATGTTAAAACGAAAAAATGAGTCTTTTGAAGGAAAGACTGTAGCTATTTCAGGATCAGGAAATGTTGCTCAATATGCNACTGAAAAAGCAACGAAATTAGGTGGNANAGTTGTTTCTATGTCAGATTCAAATGGAACAATTCATGACCCCAAAGGTATTGATGANGAAAAATTAGCATGGATTATGGATTTAAAGAATATTAAGAGAGGTAGAATTAAAGATTANGCTAAAGAATTTAAATGTGAATATCTCGATGGTAAGAGACCATGGTTGATTCCTTGTNATATAGCNTTACCATGTGCAACTCAAAATGAAATTAATACAGGTGATGCAAAAACATTAATTAAAAATGGATGTATTTGTGTATCGGAAGGNGCAAATATGCCTTCGGATCCTGAAGCAATTGATNTNTTTATGGAAAAGAAAATTCTATTTGGNCCNGGTAAAGCTGCAAATGCAGGTGGTGTAGCTGTATCAGGATTGGAAATGAGTCAGAATAATATGCGTCTATCCTGGACAAGAAATGAAGTAGATCAACGCCTACATCAGATAATGAAAGAGATACATAGTCAATGTACTGAATTTGGTTCTGATGGTAATGATTATATAAACTATGTTAAGGGTGCAAATATAGCAGGATTTATTAAAGTTGCTGATGCAATGATTGATCAGGGTGTTGTTTAATTATATTCCACTGGCTTCTTGCTCATTCATCGGTTCTATATCTATTGTTTTAGGTTTTAATATGATTCCATTGCCAGTTTGACCATCAATTTTAATTCGCAAAGGTCGTTCTAATTTATAGCAGATAGTAAACTTTTTATTTTTAACTACCTTTTGTTTCTTTAGCCAGTTATAATCAAATGATTCATCTTTAGAATTATTATCTATAGTAAAATATCCCAATCTCATACTAGTAACATTTTGAAAAAAGTGACTTCCAAAGGAAGGGTCAACTGGAAAATCTTTAATTCCCATTTCAATAATTGCACTTGCACCACTTATTTGTTTCCAGGTTACAGGTATTCCTAACCATGGATCAGCAGATCCCCATCTACCTGGACCTACAAGTATGTAAGGGGATTTATTTACCAATATATTATTAAATTGATGAATTTCTTTAGCAATTGCTTTCGTATTTGCAGATCTGAATCTTTTTGGATCAACAAAGACAACATGTTGAACACTATCAATAAACCCATCACCTAATGTTACTTTACTATTACATAATATTGATTTTGATGATTCATTATCCANATTAATTAATTCTCTCGAGCCGCCCATAACCATAGGTTTAATCTGTAGAAGTGAAAATTCGGGATTTTTATTTTTATCTTCAAAAATATTGACAGCAAATTCTATTTCCACTTCACATCCAAGTGAATCTTTCCCCATTTCTAATAGATCATTCAATATATCAACAAGGGGAAACATNGACCATTTTAATATGGGGGTAAAAGTAATTACTCTAGTTCCATTCTGAGATAAAGTATCCCTAATAATATTATCTTCATTAGANACNACGCTGCCGGACCATTTTAATGATCCATCTTTTTCAGCTATTTTCAANTTAAAGGAAGATAAGTTTTTATCTTCATTTTTTAAAGATGAAGAATTATTACCTTTTAATCGCATTGCATAAAATGAATTTTGAGAGCTCTCAATAGTTGCTTTAATTGAATAATATTGTGGTAGTATTCCTGGATATTTTGGTGAAAACCGTAGTGATTTTTCGCCATTTGCAATTGTGCGTCCCAATCCAAGCGCTAAGTGTGCTACTCCTTCATTCCTTTTCATATATGATATAGGGTAAAAGTTAAAACTTTGAGCAGTTCCGCTAAAAGAAGGATAATAACGATCATTATAANTTTGCCCAACCATTTCCATTAATATAACAGCCATTTTTTCTTCTTCAATCCTGTGTACGGATCTGCTTATAAGTGATTTAGGATCTTGATAAAAAGTAGATGCATATACAAGTTTNATNGCAGTAATNAAATCGTCTAGTCTTTGTTTGGCCTTAGGTTGATTATTTGGAAGCATATATGTAGCATACATCCCTGAAAGAGGTTGATATTGAGAATCTTCTAGTAGACTTGAAGACCGTACTGCCAAGGGGTATTTTACTGATTTAATGAATAATTTAAGTGACTCTATTAAAGNCTTATTAAATGTTGATTTAATAAATCTATTATTTATTTGNTTATTAGATTTATTAGANAATGCATCATNCCATAAATTATTTTCTCTCATAAANTCATCGAAAGAGTCTGTTCCAATNACAGCAACATGTGGAATATTAATTATTACCTCTGGATAGCTTTTCCTTATNCTTGAAGATCGAATCATTTTTTGAGCNAATGCTAATCCTCTTGCTTTACCTCCTAATGANCCCCCGGATATTTGTATAAATCGTTTTGAATGATCAAATTTANCACGNTGTATTTCAACTACTTGTCTAGCCNTGCGGTTTTGAATTGTATTNTTAATTAGCTCGATTAAGTAATNTCGATGNTCAANTGAATCCTTAAAGTCAGCATAATTTATAGGACGNACTTNTGATGCTAAACCAAGATATCCATGTGCAGCTAACCAATTAGAAAAATGATTACTTTTTGCATGATAAAGCAATGATTGCTCNGGGACACTNTTAATTGCATTAACTAATTCGNTTAGATCAGAAACTCTAATTATTTCTTTACCTTTTGGTGTNCGAAAAATCAAATCACCAAATCCAAAGTTGCTAACAACAAAATCTCTCAATTCNCTGAGTAGCGCTGGAGAATCTTTNTATAAGAAATGAGCTTGTACTTCTTTGGCGAGATTAGCNTTTTTATTATGTTTTGACTGTAGCATAATTGGTATNCTTGGATCAATTGAACGTGCCCAGCGTGCAAACTTTACACCTGCGTTCTTATCAAGCTTATCCTTTTTTGGAAAACGAATATCAGAAATGATACCTAGTGTACTCATTCGAAANCGCTTAAAATATCGTTCTGCTTCTTCATAGGATNTTGCTAGTAGAATTCTTGGTCGTCCNCGCATATATAATAATCTTTCATGATCGCTAGCACTTTTATCTACCATTTCTTTAACTTGATGACTTATTTCTTTATAAATCATTGGTAAAATAAGAGAATAATATCTAGGAGAATCCTCGATAAGAATTATACATCGAACATCNGCTTTTTTAATATCTCTTTTAATATTCATTTTATCTTCAAGTAGTTTTACAATAGCCAGTAGAACATTTGCATTTCCAGACCAAATAAAAACGCTATCAATGGAAGATTTTTGAAATTNTTCAGGCAATTGTTTTATCTCTGATTCATCAAATGCTAGTAGAATAACAGGTTTTTGTGGATACAATTCTTTTATCTTTGAACAAAAAAGTATGGGNTCCATATCTGCAATTCTCATCATCACAACAATTAAGTCAAAATCTTGCCTTGAAAGCATANTTAAAGCGTCTGCAGCAGTAGATGATTGCCANACTCGAGGAGCATTACTAAAATTCATACCCATATATTCNTGTAATATTTGTTCAGTTAAACGTCCATCTTCTTCTAGAACAAATGAGTCATATGGACTNGCAACAAGCAATATTTCATGTATNCGGTGAAAAATTAAATCCTGTAACGTTAGTTTGTCTGCNTGNGTAAATTGTACCGTTTTCATTAATAAAACTTATTAACTACTNATATATATTCTGATAAGAAAAAAAACTTACTAAGTAATTAAAATGATTAGATCATTAAATTCATTCGATTTAAAAGATAAACGTGTATTAATACGTGTTGACTACAATGTTCCTATTGAAGATGGTGTTGTTAAGGATGCGTATAGAATACAGTGCTCTATTCCAACAATAAAAGAGTGTTTAGAATCAGGGGCTTCCGTNGTACTGATGTCTCATCTAGGAAGACCAAAAGGAAAGATCAATGAAGCTTACAGCTTGATTTCTGTTGGTGAAGTGTTATCTGACTTTTTAGAAATTCCTATAAAATTTTCTCATGACTGTATTAGTGAGGACGCAATTAATGTAACTATTGGTCTTTACCCAGGAGAAGTACATTTATTAGAAAATCTACGTTTTCATAATGCTGAAGAAGAAAATGATATTGAATTTTCAAGATTACTCTCAAAACACGGTCAAATATATATAAATGATGCTTTCGGCACCTCTCATCGATCGCATGCATCAAATGTTGGTGTGACAGATAATTTTANACATAAAGGNATGGGGTTATTGATGAANAAAGAAATCCAATATTTGCAGAATAAGTTTAAGAATCCAAAAGAGCCTCTAGTGCTATTACTTGGAGGGGCAAAGATATCTGGAAAAATAGATCTTATTGAAAATTTTCTTATTGATGCTAAAACGATTCTAATAGGAGGTGGAATGACCTTTACTTTTTTAAAGGCAATGGGTTTAGATGTTGGGAAATCTATAATTGATGAACAAATGATTTCGGTAGCAAATAAAGTTATTAAGAAAGCTCGTCAAAATAGAGTTAAAATAGTATTTCCAATCGATTTTATTGCTGCAGATTCTATTGATAAACCATCCAAATTTGAAACAGTCTCATTTGATTCAGTTCCAACTGATATGATGGGTCTAGATATTGGCCCTAAGACTATTAAATTATTTTCTAAAATATTACAAAAATCTGGGACAATATTATGGAATGGTCCTATGGGAGTTTTTGAAAAAAAGAACTTTGAAAATGGTACAAAAGAGATTGCAAATCTGCTGTCTGAATTAAAGGATGAAAATATTATTACAATAGTTGGTGGAGGTGATAGTGCCTCTGCAATAAGAAAATTTTCTAATATTGAAAATTTTACGCATGTTTCTACTGGTGGTGGAGCTTCTTTAGAATTATTAAGTGGTAAGAGCCTTCCTGCTATAGAGGCGTTGGGAAAATTATGATAAAAAAACCTATTGTTGCTGCTAACTGGAAGATGCATAAGACACCCCAAGAAGGTATACATTTCATTTCTGAATTAAACAATTTGCTTTTGGATAAGGAGAAACCATCAATTATATTCTGCCCGCCATTTACATCGCTCTTTCACATGAATGAAATGATATCTGATTTGGATATTAGTCTAGGTGCTCAAAATGTATATTTTGAAAACGAAGGTGCCTTTACTGGTGAGATTTCAATAAATATGCTTAAATCTTGCGGTGTTCAATATGTTATTATTGGCCACTCGGAGCGTAGGCATATTTTTAATGAGTCGAATAAAGATGCAAATAAGAAACTTCACAATGTATTGGAAAATGAAATTATTCCAATACTTTGTATTGGAGAAAAGCTTGAAGATCGTAAATCAAATAATACAAGTAAAGTTCTAATGGAGCAGTTGAAAGACGGTTTAGCAGGTATAAATAAAGATATGATGGATAGAATAATTATAGCCTATGAACCAGTTTGGGCAATTGGAACTGGAGTAAATGCTCTACCAGATCAGGTTGAAGAATCGCATGCAATGATTCGGAAAATATTATTAGAATTATATGATAATAATTTAAATAATAACATTCCGATCTTATATGGAGGTTCTGTAAAACCTGATAATTCTGAAGATTTGATTAATACTAAAGGAGTAGATGGATTTTTAATTGGAGGTGCAAGTCTAAATTTAGAAATGTTCTCTAAAATAATAGAAATTGTTCATAATAAGTTTATGAGGTAAATAATGACAAGTGTTTTAATCGTTATACATACAATCATTAGCGTTCTATTAATTGCAGTGATATTAATGCAAGCAGGCCAGGGTGGAGGTTTAGCTGGAGGCTTAAGTGCTGGAATGGGAAATTCTATTTTTGGAGGACGTGCAGCTGCAACAGCATTAAGTAGAATTACAACATGGTTCGCAATTGCATTTATGACGCTTGGAGTTTTAATTAGTTTATTAAGTGCTCCTAATGTAGTAGAAAATGAATCTATTCTCAAACGCGAGGCAGATGAAAGGTTATTAGATCTATCAGCCCCCGATATACAACAGAATCTTGAAATTGAATAATTCTGATAGCCGAAGTGGTGGAACTGGTAGACACGCTGTCTTGAGGGGGCAGTGGGGGAAACCCTGTGCGGGTTCGAGTCCCGCCTTCGGCACAAATGGAGTGAATAATGGTTAATAATTTGATTAAAAATATTTTTATCTTTTCTTTAGTTTCATTGCTTTTTGGTCAGTCTCCTGATAAAGTCTTAAATGATGGAAAAGCGCAATTGGCTAAGGGTGATTATGAACAGGCTGAAATTTTATTCAGAAAAGTGCTTGAAATGGACCCAACTTTTTCCCCTGCAATGCTTGAATTAGCAAGGATAAATCTTCGTTTTGGTAAAATGAAAGATACGCAAGAGTTTTTGCGTCAAGCTATNGATATCGATCCTGAAAATCAAGAATATAGAGGTGAATTTGATCGTATAAATGAAATAAACACGTTGATGAGCGATGCATCTAGATATATGGGGGATAGTGATTTTGATAATGCTTTTGAAAGTTATAGAATTGTTTTGGAAAAGTTCCCTTTTTTCTCTGAGGCANCTTTTAGTAAGGGCTTAGTNAGGTATCGCGAAAAAAATCTTGATGAAGCTGTCGNACATTTTAAAAAAGCGTTAGAAATTAATCCATATCATGAAAAGGCTAGAACTGCATTAGACAATGTTACTAAAAAGTCTTTTAATGATGGGAACCGATCTTACAAGCGTGGCGATTTAGATGGTGCACTAGATTCTTATAGAAAAGTATTAGAATATGATGAAGGTTTTTATCAAGCTCATTATCAAATTGGTGTAATTGAAGCAAAAATGGGTAATCGTGATCGTGCAATTGGTCATTATGAGGCTTCTCTTGAAATTAATCCTAATTTTTATAAAGGTTGGTTTGCGCTAGGCCTTTCGAGAAAGTCCAATGGTGATAATTCGGGTGCTATATCAGCATTTAATTCAGCTGTTGATGTTTATCCAGCATATGATAAAGCCTATGGTGCTATGGGTGAAATTTATTTGAATGAGAAGAACTTTGAAAAAGCTATTGAAGTTCTTAATACATCTGTACAAGTGAACCCTAATTATTCTAAAGGATATTCTACTCTTGGAGTTGTTTATATTGAAATAGAAGAGTGGGGTAATGCTGTAAATAATCTTGTTCTTGCTACTACATATAATGAAAAAGACGCAATGTCTTGGTATCGCCTCGCTTCAGCTTATAATAATCTTGGGGAATGTGTAAACGCNCAGGAAGCTGCAAGAAATTCGACAGAGTATAAGAAAAATTTTGGTGGAGCTTGGATAGAACTTGGAGTTTCTACTTGGTGCAATGGAAAGGGGAATAAAATTGCTGCTGTAAATGCACTAGAAAAAGCACGAAAAGATAGATCATGGAGAAAGATAGCAGAGTATGAAATGGACAAAATTATGAATCCACAAAAATATCAGAATTAAATAAATTAATTTTATAAGAATAATATAATGATAAAGGCGGTCATATTTGACCTTGATAATACTCTTTTAGATTTCATGAAAATGAAAGAGTATGCAGTTAAAGCAGCTATTGCTGGAATGATTGAAGCTGGTTTAGATATTGATAATGAGGAATCGTATAAAACTATANTTTCTATTTATGAAAAAGAGGGATGGGAAAATCAACAGGTCTTTAATTATTTTTTAGATAGAACTATTGGAGAGGTAAATAATAAATACTTAGCAGCTGCAATAGTTGCATATAGAAGAGCTAGAGAGGCTAACCTGTTATTATACCCTAATGTNAACCATACGTTGGTTGAATTAATGAAAATTGGAATTAAACTTGCTGTAGTATCTGATGCTCCAAGTAGAGAAGCATGGATGAGAATTTACTATTTAAATCTGCATCATCATTTCGATATTGTGCTAACATTTGATGATACTAATGCGAGAAAACCTTCTCCAATTCCATTTCAGATGGCTTTAAAGGAATTAAAAACTGAACCAAGCGAAACATTAATGGTTGGAGATTGGCCTGAAAGAGATGTGGCTGGGGCAAATAATCTTGGAATACGAACAATATTTGCTCGTTATGGAGATTCATTTGGTACAATTAATTCTGGTGCAGATTGGGATATAAATGATGTTTATGAAATCGTGGGTATTGTAAACGAGTTAAATAGTGCCTGAATATTTTATCGGAACAGATATAGTTTCTGTTTCACGTATTGAAAATATTATTCAACAATATTCAGATAGATTTAAAAAACATACTTTTACAGATAATGAAAAATCTTATTGTGATTTAAAACAAAATCCAGCTATTCATTACGCTGGTAGATTTGCNGCAAAAGAAGCAATTAAGAAAGCATTGTANTCATCTGGTATTATTAATTCAATTAATTTCACTGATATTGAAATTGNATCAGGTGTTTCTGGANTACCTGAAGTTCAATTGTCTTACCCTAATTTAAATAATGTTCAANTTAAGATTAGTATTTCNCATATTGAGGAATATGCAATAGCGTTTGCCTTAGTTTCATTATCTTGAAATTACTTACACAAAATCAAGCTAAAGAATTAGATAAATTATCTATAGAAAACTTTAAGATTAAAGGTACTCAGCTTATGGAAACAGCTGGAAAAAGTATATCTGAATTCTTAATCGGTCATGTACAAAATATAGATAAACCAACTATTGCGATAGTATGTGGAAAAGGTAATAACGGCGGCGATGGGTTTGCTTCTGCGGTATTTCTTCATTCAAAAAAATATAAACCTCAAATCTTTTGTATATGTAGTTTGGANGAGCTTAGTCATGATGCGCGATATTTTGCTGATCAATGTATTGATATGGAAATTAGTATTCAATTTTCATGTATCAATTTGATTAATAATTTGAAATATGATTTTATAATTGATGGATTATTAGGCACTGGCGTTACAGGTCCTGTAAAAGAAACACTTTGGTCTTGGATTGATAAAATGAATAAATCTGAGGGTAAAGTTATATCTATTGATCTACCATCGGGATTACATGCAGATAATGGTATTGCAGAACCTGAAGGTGTGCACGCTGATTATACAATAACCATGGGGTATCCAAAAGTAGGATTAATGATGAGGGATGGCCCCTTATTATCCGGTAAGATTCATGTTGCAGATATTGGTTTTCCTGATGAGGCATTAAANNATTTAAGTGGTTTAAAATGGAAATTTTTNTTAGAAAAAGATATTTCATATTTGCTTAAACCGTTAAATGTTGATACAAATAAATATAAACAGGGTAAAGTATTGATTATTGCAGGTTCAAAAGGAATGACAGGAGCGGCAGCGCTTTGTGCTTTTGGAGCTTTTAGGGTTGGCGCTGGATTAGTTATTTCTGCAGCACCTCGATCAATTAATGATATTTATGAGAAAAAAATTACTGAGGCGATGACAATTATTTGCGAGGATGATGATAAAGGTTGTTTTTTATTAAAAAATTATGAAGAGGTGTCTAAAAAATTTGATTGGGCTGATGTTGTAATTATTGGTCCAGGAATAGGTCAATATAATCAAACAATTCATTTTGCTGAAAAAATAATAAGAACTTGTAATAAACCAATTGTTATTGATGCAGATGGATTAAGAGTATTTGCTAGAAATAGAAAATTATTTGATAATATTAAAGTTCCATTTGTCATTACACCTCATTATGGTGAAATGTCTCGTATTTTGGATATTGACCCTCAACTAATTAAAAATCAATTTACTAGCATTGTTAATAATTTTGTGGATTCTTTTAAAGGAGTATTAGTAGCAAAAAATGCCCCTAGTTGTACTTTATTTAGAAATAATGNTCATATTAATTCTTCTGGTAATCCTGGGCTATCTACAGCCGGAACTGGCGATATTCTTGCAGGGATGATTGGAGGNTTCATTGCGCAAGGATTAAGTATAGAAGATGCCTCAAGATTAGCTGTATATATTCATGGAAAAGCTGCAGATAATTATGTTAATAATAATGGAATGCGTGGAATGATAGCTTCTGATATATTAAATGAAATACCATCCCTGCTTTCACATTATGAAGACTAGATCTTATCGCAATTTGTTAATTGTTTATGGTATAATAATTTTATCAGTATCAAGTATNCCAGGACACTCTATTCCTCGATTTNTTTTGCTTTCTTGGGATAAGTTATTACATATAATTGAATACTCTTTTTTAGGTTTTTTAAGTGTTAGTAGTTTTAATGATAAATCAAAGAATCAAATTATTATTATATCGATAGTTTGTTTATGTTTTGCGATACTTGATGAAATATGGCAATCATTTATTCCTGGTAGATTTTCAAGTGGATTAGATGTAATTGCTGATGGAATTGGTATAATAATCGGAAGTATATTTGCTTTAAGATACAATTCGAATAAATAGTGATTTATTATTTATATAGAACAAAGTTCCATTTACTAATTATATAGGATTATAGAATATGGATAAATTCATTGTAAATGGTGGTAATCAAATTTCAGGTAAAGTAGATATTAGTGGTGCAAAAAATGCTGTATTACCATTAATGACTGCAGCTTTACTTGTCGATGGAAAAACTACAATTAATAGCGTTCCTAATCTTAGAGATACAAGAACAATGATGNGATTATTAGAAATTATAGGAGCTGAAGTATCATTTAAAGCTAATTCAATNTCNATAAATGCGTCTAAAATTANCAATCTTGAGGCACCGTATGATCTTGTAAAGACTATGAGAGCATCATTTTATGTTTTGGGTCCTTTGCTTGCAAGATTTGGTGAAGTTAGAGTGTCTCTTCCTGGCGGATGTGCTTGGGGTCCAAGGCCTGTTGATTTTCATTTAAAAGGATTGGAAAAACTTGGAGCAAAAATAAGTCTTGANANTGGATACATATTGGCTAAAGCAAAGCATCTCTATGGGAATAAGATATGTTTTGATTTTCCATCTGTAGGTGCTACAGGCAATATATTAATGGCAAGTGTTTTAGCAAAAGGAGAGACCTGTATTNAAAATGCTGCTAAGGAACCNGAAATTGTACAATTATGTGAAGTTTTAAATGATATGGGTGCAAGTATCAGTGGTATTGGTTCTGATAAATTAATTATAAATGGCGTAGATAATTTAGACTCTATTGATATTGATGTTATTCCTGATCGAATTGAAGCAGGTACATATTTGATTGCTGGTGCAGTAATGGGTGATATTACTCTTAATAATTGNAGTCCAAAACATTTAGAGAATTTTATAGATAAATTAAAATTAGCAGGTGCAAATATTTCCTCTACCGAAAATTCTATATCAATTAATAAAATTGATTCGATAAATCCTGTTGATGTTACTACGGAGGTTTATCCAGGTTTTCCAACAGATTTACAAGCTCAATGGATGGTCTTNATGTCAGTTGCAAACGGAAGATCAAGTGTGATTGATACTGTTTATCATGATAGATTTACACATATCCCTGAATTAAATAGATTGGGTGCTGATATACGATTGAATGAAAATAAAGCTGAAATTAATGGTGTAAAGAAGTTNATAGGAGCTCAAGTTATGTCCACAGATATTCGTGCAAGTGCAGCACTAATACTTGGAGCAATAATTGCNAAAGGTAGAACAGAAATNAGTAGAGTGTATCATATAGATCGNGGTTACGATTCTATAGAGAAAAAATTTAAAAGTTTAGGTGTTGATATTGTGCGAATTAATGAATAATNCAATTTGTTCTATTTTACAAAAACATTTACTAAGTTTGATAAGTTTCACTTGGTGAAATAAATAATTATGCAAATCGTAATAATTGGCGCTGGTGAGGTTGGCTTTCACGCTGCAAAAGCATTGAGTGAAGGTAACCATGATATTACTGCAGTTGATATCCTCCCAGAAAAATGTTCTCGTCTTTCAGAAAATCTTGATGTAATCGTTGTTGAAGGAAATGGTGCTAGCCCAAGAATTCTTCACCAAGCTAATGTTGAAAATGCTGATTATGTTTTATGTCTTACTAGAGTTGATGAAGTAAATCTTATTGCTGCACAACAAGCCCATGAGTTGGGCGCAAAAAAAATTATTGCTAGGTTAAGGAATCAACAATACACTGCTCGTAATTCAATTATTAAGCCTGAACAATTCGGAGTTGATTTAGTAATCCATCCTGAAAAGGCTGCATGTGATGAAATCATCCGTTTAGTTAAGCATCCCTACGCTGTTCAAGTAATGGATTTTGAAGGTGGTAGGTTAGAAATGATAGGTATACGAATTAATGGTGATAATGGNGATTTGNTAGGGAAAAGNGTAGGTGAAATTTGCGATTCAAACCCTGATTTTAAATTTGGAATAATTGCTGTTTTAAGAGATGGAAAAACTATTGTTCCTTGGTCAGATTTTGTATTTCAGAATGGTGATACACCATATTTTATTCTTCAAACTGAACATGTAGGTAAACTNATGGAAATGTTAGGAAAAGATTTTTATCGTAATGATCGTGTGATGATCTTGGGTGGGAGTAAAATTGGACGTTCTGTTGCTGATGGNCTACAANATGAAATGAATGTGCGATTGGTAGATTATAATAGACATAAATGTGAATGGATTGCCAATGAATTAGAAAANACTATGGTTATTGAAGGGGACGGNACTGATCTTGAATTATTAAAATCTGAAAATATAGATTCTGTTGATAGTTTTATNGCTGTNACNGAAAATGAGCAAACAAATCTGATTTCAGGNTTACTATCGCACCATTTTGGTGTTGAACAGACAATTATNCATATTGGAACNACAGAATTTTTGCCTATTATNCAAGAAACTGGTATTGGATCTGTAATTAGTAAGAATATGTCNACNGTAAATTCTATNTTNCGTAAAATAAGAAGTGATNTNTCTGAAACTCAAATTGTTACTTTTGATGAGTTAGANGTNGATGTNTTAGAACTNANNCCAGATAAAGNAAGNCCAGTNTGTGGNNANCCTTTATCAGAAGTTTCTTTTCCGAAAGCAAGTATAGTTGGGGTNATAAACCATCATGGTCATTTGACAATTGCAAGAGGTTCATCTCAATTAACAGAAGAAGATACTGNTCTNGTTTTTTCAAAAAATTCCGTAACTGAAAAAGTTCGGAAACTTTTCATTGCCTAATGAACGTTAAGACAATTTTAAATATCCTTAGTGCTTTATTAACAATCATGGGNCTAAGTATGTTGTTTCCTGCTTTTATTTCATGGTTATTCAATGAACCTGATCTTTCGTCTTTTCTCTATTCTTCTGGCATGACAGTGTCTGTTGGTTTTCCAATCTGGTTTTTCACAAGAAAAAGCCGCGCCCTACGTAATAGAGATGGTTTTGCCATCGTGACATTTTCATGGATTATAACAGCCCTAGCTGGGGCATTGCCATTCTATCTTAGCGGAGTCATACCAAATTTTACGGATGCTTGGTTTGAATCCATGTCTGGTGTAACAACAACGGGCGCTACAATTATTGGTAATTCAACGACCCTTCCAAATTTANTAAATGGCATTGAAAGCATGCCTCATGGAATATTATTTTGGAGATCTTTTTTGCAATGGATTGGGGGAATGGGTATCATTTTATTTACCATTGCTATTTTACCTTTACTAGGTGTGGGAGGAGTTCAGCTTTTTAAAGCAGAAGTTCCAGGGCCTGTAGCAGATAAAATTAGGCCTAGAATCAATGAAACAGCGAAAATTCTATGGATGGTTTATGTTGGTTTTACATTACTTCAAATTTTGCTTTTANGTTTAGCTGGAATGCCATGGTTTGATTCAGTNTGTCATGGATTNACTACAATGCCAACGGGGGGATTTAGCACACAAAATGCTAGTATTGCTGCTTACTCTAACCCTGTAATTCATTATATTATCATTTTTTTNATGTTTGTAGCAGGGGTTAATTTTACCCTTCATTTTCGGGCTCTCACCGGCAACTTCAAAGCGCATGTAAAGGATTATGAATTTAGAGTTTATTTAACAATTATATTTATTTCTACACTCATAATCTTTTTCAATATATCATCGACAAATTCTGATTGGTCACACGATAGTTTTCTAAAATCACTATTTCAATCTTTAACTATACTTACAAGTACAGGTTATTCAAATGCGAATTATGAACTCTGGCCCTATTTAAGTCAGCATTTACTTTTAATTTTGATGTTTTTCGGCGCAATGGGTGGATCAACTAGCGGTGGAATGAAGATAGCCAGAATTATTNTATTAATTAAATATGCTGTAACTGAAACACGNAGAATGTTGCATGCACGTGCAATTATACCTATNAAAATTGGAAATAGAACTATTAGCGATGAAATCGTCCGAAATACTNTAGGTTTCTCTTTAATATATCTTTCAATTTTTGTTTTAACTGCCTTCGTGTTATCTGCGTTTAATTTAGATTTTCAATCTGCGGTTGGTGCAGCTGCTTCAGCAATTGGTAATNTAGGACCTGCTTTTGGAGCATTTGGCCCAACAGATAATTATGCATTACTTCATCCTGTAGGNAAATGGATGTTAACATTTTGTATGCTTTTAGGAAGATTGGAAATTTTTACAGTCATGGTGATTTTTAGCAAGGTTTTTTGGAAATAATAGGGATTATTTATGTCATACATAAAAATAAAAAATGATAATCTAATATCAGAAGTAATTATAGATCGTCCAGAAGCATTAAATGCAATGAATCCTGATGTGTTATCAGAGTTGACTGATGCAGTGCAAAAAGTCATATTAGATGAAAATACTGGGGTTATCATCATTACTGGCGAGGGTGATAAAGCTTTCATCGCAGGCGCAGATATTAAAGCNATGCANCAAATGAATGCTGAAGAGGCATTACGTTATGGGAAAGCTGGTCAAAAATTGACCATGATTATAGAATCATCACCAAAGCCTGTTATTGCAGCAGTAAATGGATTTGCATTAGGGGGTGGATGTGAATTAGCTATGGCCTGTCATATGCGGGTTGTTTCTGAAAATGCAAGTTTTGGGCAACCTGAAGTAAAATTAGGGCTTCTCCCAGGATGGGGAGGAACGCAGAGATTACCAAAAATTGTTGGGGTTGGAAAAGCTGTTGAATTAATAACTACAGGGAAAATAATTAATGCTGAAGAGGCTTATAGAATTGGATTAGCAAATAAAATATGTTCTAGAGATCAACTGATGAATGAATCAAAAAAGTTAGCTGTAGAAATATTAAATAATGGACCTAGAGCAATTAGCTCTTCTCTTCGCTGCATTAACGACGGATTAACGATGAATGTTGAAAAAGGGATGGAGATTGAAGTAGAAGAATTCAGCGAGTTATTTCGCCATGAGGAACGAATGGAAGGTTTAACTGCTTTTATAGAAAAACGAGACCCAAAATTTCGTCAATAACTATATAAAAATAATTTATNATTATTGATGAATTTAAATTATACAACATATCGAATNATTTGTTCNCANCCNTTTGGGATNTCAAGAAGNACACATGATTTTTATGACATTGTGTACGTATATATNTCNGATGGAGAATATCTTGGTAGAGGAGAAGCAGCACCNTCTCTACGATATAANGAATCAACAGATAAAGTAATACGCCAATTAGAATCTATAGATAGTTTNAANAATATGACTTTAGATGAAGGAATATTATGGTGTAAAAANAATGCNAATNANATTAGCTCATTAGAAGCAGCGTTAAGTACAGCCTGGTTAGATTTATGGTCNNTAAAGAAACAAAGATCTATATCTGNCTTTTTTAAATCAGGCAACAATATGTTAGATACTTCATTTACTATATCAATTGGAGATTTGGATTTAATTCCAAAGAAAATAGAAGAGGCTAAAACATATAATATTTTAAAAATAAAATTAGGCGTTAATGAAGAGCATGATAAAAACATAATCAAATTAATACGGAACGAAACAGATAAGGTAATACGAGTAGATGCAAATGAAGGTTGGGATCTAGATACCGGGAAAAAAATGTGTAAATGGCTCGCAGATCATAACGTTGAATTTGTAGAACAACCGTTTAAGGCTCAAAACTTGNGAGATACNGCTAAATTAAGAGATGTATCTCCNTTGCCCTTAATTGCTGATGAAAACAGCATAAAGTCATCAAATATTCCTGATATTGCTCATGCATTCGATGGAATAAATATTAAATTGATGAAGTGTGGTTCTNTATTTGAGGCTAAAAAGATGATTGANGTAGCGCATNAATACGATATGAAAATTATGNTNGGATGTATGGTAGANTCTTCNATTGGTATNACAGCNATGTCNAATNTNTCACCTCAAGTAGATTTTGCAGATTTAGATGGTAATCTTTTAATCAATAATGATCCTTATATTGGAGTTGAAGTAATTGATGGCAAATTGAAACTACCATCAGGTGATGGATTAGGCCTCACCTTAAACCCTGAACACAAAAAAGATTTCAATAATTTAAGATGAAAATATTGAGCATTGAACATCTTGGAATAGCAGTTAAAGACATTGAAAATCGTTCGCCTTTTTGGGAACATATTTTAGGGATAAAACACACCACAACTGAAATAGTAGAGCATGAAGGTGTTAAAACAGATATTTATGATACAGGCAGGGGAAAAGTAGAACTATTAAAATCAATATCAGATGATTCAACAATAGAAAAATTCTTGAATAAAAAGGGCGAAGGAATACATCATGTATGTTTTCAGGTNGATGATATAGANCAAGCAATANNTGAACTTAAAGAAAAAAATATTTCTATAGTTTCTGAAAAACCATCAATTGGTGCTGAGGGATATAANATAGTGTTTATTCATCCAAAAAGTACAGGGGGCGTCTTAGTTGAATTAGCTGAAAANGCTACTTAATACCATCNTTTTCCAGTTCTTCAGTTTTTTTCAAGATAAATTTCCAGGCATTTANTACATGTTTTTCAGTCGTATTTGTTTGTCCAATAGAAAATCTTATGGTGTATTTATTATTTAATTTTGTATGGACTAAATACAATNCTCCACTTTTATTTAATTCGTTTAAAAGCAGTGTATTAAACTGATCAGATGCTTTATATCGAAAACAAACTAAATTAAGTATCGTTGGAGCCATTATCTCAAATCTNTTATCCTCAGTAATTAGATCCGATAAGAGCTTNGCTGATTTAATGTGTCCTCTAATATGTGANTGTATTCCATTAATTCCATAATATCTAATAACGCTCCATAGTTTTAAAGCTCTAAATCTCCTTCCTAGGGGTACTTGCCAATCTCTATAATCAAATACCGTATCTGACCGACTTACCTCTGTCTTTAAATATTCTGGATTAATTGTTAGAGACTTAATAAGTGCCTCTCTATTAGAAACGTATAAACAACTACAGTCAAAATTGGTTAGTAAAAACTTATGTGGGTTAAAGCAATAACTATCAGCATATTCAATACCATCATGAATAAACTGATATTCAGGACATATTGATGCAGATCCCGCCATAGCAGCATCAACATGTAGCCATACCCCAAATTCATCACATATTTTTCCAATCTCATTTAATGGATCAATTGCTGTGCTTGATGTGGTTCCAATAGTAGCACAAACAAAAGCAGGGGTTTTTCCATTTTTTATATCT
>NZXC01000023.1 GCA_002701785.1 Fidelibacterota bacterium | reverse complement strand
TGGAAAAGAAGAGATCCCCAGTCCCCAAAGAGCTTATGGTGGCATACAGATGCTGTACATGTAGGATTTAGAATTGTTAGACCCAAATTTATACCCAATAAAAATGACTTAGAAAAATATTGGATTAAACCTATAAAGGAATATTAAAATATGAAAAAACAACAAAATCATATAATTAATAGGAGAACATTTTTGGGAAACTCAGCTAAAATTGCAGCTGCAGGAATTATATTTAATAAACTATCTGCGACTACAAAAAAGTATAATTCATGGGATGGAGAAATAAGAGTAGCACTGGTTGGATGTGGAGGAAGAGGTACAGGAGCAGCTATACAGGCTATTGCTTCGGATCGAGATGTTAGATTAGTAGCGATAGCAGATGTTTTCAAAGATCAGGCACAATCATGTTTGGATTCACTAATAGAAAAATATGGCGATTCTGAGCAGCTATCCGTATTAAAAGAAACAATTTTTATAGGATTTGATGCATATAAGAAAGCAATAGATTTGGCTGATGTTGTTATTCTAACAACACCTCCAGGTTTTCGACCGCAACATTTTACGTATGCTGTAGAAAATAATAAACATGTGTTCATGGAAAAACCTGTAGCAACTGATATTGTTGGCATAAAGAAAGTCATAGATGCAGGTAAACTTGCTATAAAGAAAAAATTGAATGTAGTTGTTGGTTTACAAAGACACTATCAACGTTCGTATCGTAAGGTTAAAAAACTTATTGATAGAGGATCTGTTGGAAGAATTATTTCTGGTCAAGTTTACTGGAATGGAGCAGGTGTTTGGGTAAAACCACGTAATCCACAACAAACTGAATTAGAATACCAGATGCGTAATTGGTATTATTTTAATTGGTTATGCGGAGATCATATTGTAGAACAGCACATTCACAATCTAGATGTTGCTAATTGGTTTATTGGAACTACACCTATTTCTGCTCAAGGAATGGGAGGAAGAGAAATAAGGAATGGAAAAGATCATGGACAAATTTTTGATCATCATTTTGTGGAATTTACATATCCAAAAGGACAAGTAATTTCTAGCCAATGCCGTCATCAACCTGGATGCATGAATAGAGTAGATGAAGTTTTCCAAGGATCGCAAGGGAATGTTCATGTACATAGCGCTAATTACGGTTTAATACAATCTCATCGTGGTAGAAAATTATATTTACATGATGGTGAAAATGATATTAATCCATATCAGCAGGAGCACAATGAGCTTTTTGCAGCAATAAAGGAAGGTAAATATTTATATAAAGATTTTCAAAGGGGAGTAAATAGTACTCTGACAGCAATATTAGGAAGAATGGCTACTTATTCAGGGCAGAAAATTACCTGGGATGAAGCATTATTATCTAATTTAGATATTGTACCCAATAATTTAACTTCATTTGAAGATAATGCACCTGTTTATCCAGATAAACAAGGTAAATACCCTATTCCTATTCCTGGTGTAACAAAATTTATTTAATTTGAAAGGATAGATTAATGAAAAGAAGAAAATTTATAAAAAATAGTTTTTTAGCTACCATGATTCCAACTATAGGTGGACTTCTTTATGGTGGGCCCAAAACAAATAGAAAAAATCAACCATTTAATCTTCTTTACGCACCACATTTTGGAATGTTTAGTAAACATAGTGGAAGTGATTTGGTTGATCAAATTCAATTCATGTATGATATGGGGTTCCTTTCCCTTGAGGATAATGGGATGAAAGATCGTTCAGTTTCAGACCAAAACCGTATCGCAAAAACAATGAACAAATTGGGTATGACAATGGGTGTTTTTGTTGCCCATAAAATTTATTGGGACTTTCCAAATCTCACTAGTGGTGATAAAAATTACCGGGATCAATTTATAAAAGATATTAAAGATTCAATAGATGTTGCAAAGCGCGTCAACGCTAAATGGATGACCGTTGTTCCAGGGCATGTGGATTTAGGAAAAGAATCAGCTTATCAAACTGCAAATGTTATAGAAGCTTTAAGAAGAGCAAGTGAAGTACTAGAGCCCCATGATTTAATNATGGTATTAGAACCACTAAATTGGTGGTCAAATCATGCTGGACAATTTTTGCGTGAAATTCCTCAAGCATATGAAATTTGTCGATCGGTAAACAGCCCATCATGTAAAATTTTATTTGATATTTATCATCAACAGATTTCAGAAGGGAATATTATTCCAAATATAGATAAAGCATGGGAAGAAATTGCTTATTTTCAAATNGGNGATAATCCNGGNAGAAAAGAACCAACAACTGGAGAAATNAATTATANGAATATTTTTAANCANATTTATGAAAAAGGATATAAAGGTNTNNTAGGAATGGAACANGGNAANTCTAANNCAGGNAAANCTGGAGAANTAGCNGTAATNGATGCATATAGNANAGTAGATTCTTTTTTATAAATNANATATTANNCTAAAANGCNTTACCAAATAATANTGCATTTAANAATAANCCNTCTGTNCCAAACCAAAAAGCTCTAAAGTGTGGATTATCTGCAAAGAGTATTACGCTTCCGCTACCTACATTTCGGGCAATTATAGAAGCTGAATTTTTGATTTCTTCATTCATTACATCTGATATATAGCCACTAATAAGAGGTGTTGTATTGTAACGTCCAACATTTGCTGCATCAGCAGTGGATAGTTCATAAAATGTCTCATTATTTCTAAATACAGGAAGAGTCGTTTTATAACCATACGCAATAGGATGNGTATTATCTAAATTAATTTGAAAAATTGCTCCTCCAATACGTTGTGCNCCTTTTTTTGCTTGAATGTTTTCATAGGCTATATCTAGAGTGTCTTTTTTTATTTCCTTAATTTTTTCCTTAATAATATTATTGTTTATAGTCCACTCTGATCCACTTGCTGTTGATATAAAACATCCCCCTCTATTTATCCATGATTTGATAGATTTAACATTGCTAGAATCAATTTGGCTGTAGTTACCATCTGTCATAATCAACACANTATAGTTATCTAATAGAGTTCTATTTACGTTATTTGAATTGATTAATGAAACAGGGATATGCATTTTTTCATTAAGTAAATGCCAAACTTGTCCTACGCTATAGGCGCTTGAACCCTTTCCAGCTAAGATAGCTACTTTTGGTAAATTAATAACTGCATGTAACCCCCCTAGATCAGGTCCATCATTAGACAGTCCNGTATTCACNGCATAAATATCAATAAATTCCTCCACTGCAATTTTGCGGATAATTTCATGCACATCATCTTTGGATACATTTGAGTTGTCATCTCTTTGAACTAGTGGAACAATNATTGANCCTCTTTNAAACTCTTCNTTTTNNCCATTAATNGTAATTGANAATGGNTTCATTGCCANANNNGGTNNNATTCCANNATCCAAAATTCTATATAATGCTCTAGGAGCATAGTAATCGCCCCATTCCATAATATANGCATATGTTGCACGNCCNCCNATTTTTTGCACCAGNAGTAAAAAAATTATCTGGNAATTCATCACCTATAATAGCACTGGGGTTTTGCTTTAATTCAATATATTCAACACCTGCAGATAAGGGAAGAGACCATGATGAAACATCATAAAATAATGAATCATTAAAATCAGTGACTTTTTCCATTATGGATTTAATTAATCGAGACTGTGGTTGATCTACAGGAATAAGNACAGCTTTACCTGGATCAAATTTTATATTATTTGNAGCATAAGGTTTTTTTAATGAATATACTTTGATTTGATGGTGGGAAAGATTNTCTAGCAATAATCGAACGTTAGTTTTTTTGTATTCAGTGTTAATTAAATAGGCCTTTGTAGAAAACTGAATGGATGCTTTTGATGCATCGCGGTAAAAGTTTCTTTGATGTGTTAGAAATTTATCTTTCATTTTCCANANACCTTCTANTGTNCCNANAGATGNANTAAAATGNTTTTTAATTGTAAANGCATAGNTTANTTCACCACTNGNTGTGGTTGTTTTTAATGCTCGCGAAGATGCTTGTTCAAATAATATACCTATCGCACCAGTGATATCAGGGAAGGTGGAACCTTTCCCATAATAAAAATCATCNNAGCTTTCNTTTGAATAATATAATGATCCAATATTATTCAGAGCTTCTGCGTGATATTCTGCAAGTTGATTAGTTAAATAAAAAACATTTTTTGGTGTGTTTGGATTNTTTCTNCTAGGGATNCCTGGNTGAAAGAAATATGTTCTATTTNTCCCCATTTCATGAAAATCCACTACAATTTGGGGNCGCCANTTATANTATANANCAAGNCNTGCNTTTGANTCTGGNTGNGTAGCAGGGAGCCAATCACGGTTTAANTCAAATAAATAATGGTTTGTTCTTCCTNNTGGCCANGGTTGATTGTGCTCTCTATCATTNATNTCNAGCGTNGGTANATGNCCCCGATTACCATTTACCCAGTTTACAAANCGATCTCTACCATCAGGATTNAGCATAGGATCTATAATTAATACNATNTTATTTAAATAATTTCTAATACCNATNCTTGANCCTGCACTTAAATGATATAATAATAACATAGCNGCTTCGCTACCACTCGCCTCATCACCATGGANTGAATATCCGAAATATGCAACCACAGGCATTTTCTTAATTGTTTTTTTTGAAACTTTATTCGGGTTCAAAAATAGATTTCTATTATTTTTTAATATTTCATCTAAATTATTTTGATTTTCAACGCTAGTAATTATCGCATGAATTAATTTACGGCCTTCATGTGTAGTGCCGTGATTTTCTACTACAACTCTATTGCTTTTATTCGCAACTGCATAAAAGTATTCAATGATTTGATCAGTTCGAGTGTGCTGTTCTCCTAAATAATGATTAAATACATCGATTGGCTTCGGTATAGATTTATTAAANGTAGTTTCACTAATATCCATAGGTAATTCAATATGATCTACCTGTTGTGCAGNTAGAAGGGAATATACAATTATGATNTAAAATAATTTTTTATCTATAATATTCATTCTTCTTGNGGAATTTAATGTATATTCTGCCCCGCAATGAACCAATTTAGTCCAAAAAATCGATTTATTTCGAATGAATAGAATGCTGAAAATTTTATTAAGAATTAAAGGCACAAAAAAAAATAATATAAATGCACCTAATCAGGTGCTTTTTTTTTATGGAGATGTTAACTAGATGAGTAAAATTTTACCTTTAATCGAACTTCAAGATTTAGATACCCAGTTAAGAGATATAAATGAACTGTTAGGTGATTTACCAAAGAAAGTTGACAAATTACGTTTTGAAGAAGAAGGATTAATAAATGATGTAAAAGAAGGAAAAGTTCGTCTTAAAGAAATTGAATTATCTTTAAATAAAGCAGAACACCAGATGGCTGACCTTAAAGAAAAGATTAATAAGTTAAAAGATCAATTATCTTTAGTCACATCAAATAAGCAGTATGATGCGCTTACTCAGGAGATAGAATATTTAAAACAAGAATTAGATGAAGTTGAGCTTAAAGATCTTGAATTTGAAGAAGAAAAAGAAACATTAAGTAATGATATTAATGAAAAAGAAGAAAATCTTGAATCATTAAGCAATGATTTATCAGTCAGACGGGTAAAGCTAGAGCAATTAATGTCTGAATCAGCAGAAAATAAATCTGCATTAGAAAAGGAACGTGACAAAAAATTGGTGCATATAGATGAATCTGTTTTAAGTAGATATATGCGGATTAGTACAGCAAGAGAAGGCCTTGCTGTAGTTAATCTTGAAGGAAGTGCTTGTGGTGGTTGCGGATTTGTTATTCCCCCTCAAGATGTTACTGATATTCGTGATAAAGATAATTTTTATAATTGCGACATATGTAGTCGTTTTATTTATTATAAAAAATAAACTATATTTAAAATTTCTTACTTGATTTTCTTCTATAACCCTTTTAATCTCCTCAGATTTTTGATAGTCTGAGAAAATTGAGTGATTACTCTGAAATTCAGAGAGGAAAGTCCGAGCACCGCAGAACAGAGTGCCTCCTAACGGGAGGAGTCTTTTAGATATGGAAAGTGCAGCAGAAAGTAAACCGCTAATGGATTTGTTTTGGCAAATTTCAAGCAAGGCTGAAAGGGTGGTGTAAGAGACCACCAGTCTCTTAGGTGACTAAGAGAGCTTGTAAACCCCACTTGGTGCAAGATCGAATAAGCTTCCAGATATTGTTCGTATCACTATGAGAAGCGGGTAGGTCGCTTGAGGTAACCGGNAACGATTATCCCAGAGGAATGATCACTGACCTTTGTATTTCAAAGGAGACAAAACTCGGCTTATAGATTTTTTCAGACTATCAATAATTTATATTTATCTAAATATTAAAAACTCTTGTAGAAGAATTATAGTAAACTGATATTAAACCTAGTTAAAAAGTTATGAAAAAAGCACAAATTACAGGTATAGGTTTTAATGTTCCTGAAAGAATTGTAACCAATCAAGACTTAGAAAAGATTATGGATACAAATGATCAGTGGATTCAAGAAAGATCTGGTATAACTCAAAGACACTGGGTTGGNGAAGAAAGTAATGCATCAATTTTGGCAATTGAGGCTGCAAAAAATGCGATATTAGATGCAAAAATAGATGCGAATGATATTGATTTAGTAATATGTGCTACACTTACATCCGATTATTTTTTTCCTGGTATAAGCAATCAAATACAGTATGCACTTGGGATGAGAAAAGTTGGAGCTTTCGATATTAAGGCTGCATGCTCAGCTTTTATTTATTCTCTTTCAATTGGAGATCAATTTATTCGGACTGAACAATGTAAAACCATTTTAGTTGTTGGTGCGGAGGTTCAATCCACGGCTTTAGATCTTTCAGATGAAGGCAGAAATATTTCTGTTCTTTTTGCTGATGGAGCTGGAGCAGCTATTTTGCAAGCAACCGATAGTAATAAAGGAATTTTATCTACTCATTTACATTCAGATGGTAAATTTTTAAAAGATTTATGGTGTGAAGCTCCAGGAACCTCAAATAATCCTCGCCTCACAAAGGATATTTTAGATGAAGGAAAACACCTCCCCTATATGAATGGTAGAGAAGTTTTCAAGAATGCAGTCAGAAGATTTCCTGAAGTTATAAATGAAGCATTGGATGCAAATAAATTGACCATAGATGATATTGTCCAAATTATACCACATCAAGCTAACCACCGTATAAGTAAAGCGGTTGCCAAGCGCATGGGGGTTGGAATGGATAAAGTATTTAGTAATATAAAAAATTATGGCAATACTACTGCAGCATCAATTCCTATTGCAATGTGTGACGCAAGAGAAAAAGGACTATTTTCTTCTGATGATATAATTATTTTAGCTGCATTTGGAGCAGGATTTACTTGGGCATCTACCGCTATCCGTTGGTAGCTATATTATTAATGATATAGTATAATAATATTTCATNTATGGATANACTTTTCTTTACAGATGAACATAATATGTTAATAGAAATGATTTCNGATTTTGCTAAATCTGAAATTNTACCTATAGCAAAAGAAATTGATCAAACNAGTAGATTNCCATCTGAAGTAATAAGCAAATTAGGCGATCTNGGNATATTGNGCATACCAGTGCCAAAGANATANGGTGGATCNGGCATGGATAATGTTGCTTATGCAGCAGCAATTATGGAATTAGCAAAGGCNGATGCCTCTATTGCAATTACAGTAGCAGCACATACNTCTTTAGGGACAATGCCTATAGTGCTTTCTGGNACTGAAGAGCAAAAGAAAGAATATGTACCAAAATTAGCTTCTGGAGANATTCTTGGTGCATTTGGNCTAACAGAACCAGAAGCTGGCAGTGATGCTGGTGCAACCAAAACAACTGCAGANAAAAANGGAAAAGATTTTATTGTTAATGGAGGGAANATATTTATTACNAATGCGGGAGTTGCTGGTTTATTAAGTTTTACTGCACAAATAATTGAAGATGGAAAAAACAAAGGAATTGGTGCATTTATAGTACCTACAGATATTCATGGATTAACTATATCTGAACCAGAAAAAAAGATGGGATGGAAGGCAAGTGACACCAGGCAATTATTTTTTAATAATATGTTAATAAGTGAATCAAATATGATTGCAGAACCAGGAGAGGGATTCAAAATATTTTTGAAAATTTTAACCGGAGGGAGGATTTCAATTGCTGCATTAGCAGTAGGGACTGCTCAAGTAGCGTATGAAAGAGCATTAAAATATTCTGCTGATCGAGAAGCCTTTGGAAAAAAAATCAACAAATTTCAATCGATTGGATTTAAACTATCAGATATGGCTACACAAATAGAAGCTGCGAAACTGTTAACTTATCACGCAGCATGGAAAAAAGATAATGGGCATGACATTATAAAAGAAGCTGCAATGGCAAAATTATTTGCAAGTGAAGCTGCTATGAAGATCACTACAGATGCAATTCAGATTCATGGAGGATATGGGTATGTTAAAGATTATGATGTAGAACGATATTTTAGAGATGCAAAAATTCTTGAAATAGGAGAAGGAACAAGTGAGGTTCAGCGTTTAATTATTTTAAAGCAAATTTTAAAAAAAGTTGAGTCGTTAATTTGATTAGGAAAAAGAATAGTCAATCTTTTGTAGATAAAATAAGAATATTTCTTAGTAATTATTATAAACAGATTTCAATTCTTATATCTTTAACGATTATCCTATCTTTATTTTTTCAAAGAGGAAGATCTTTGCAATATAGTTATAATATTGATGATATAGCTCGAGAGCCAATTATTGCCCCTTATAATTTTCCTATTCTAAAAACCAAAGAAAAACTTGAGGAAGATTTAAATAACGCATTAAAAGCAGAACCCTTTATTATTAATCGAAAACAAGAAATTGTTGATAACCAATCATCAAATTTATCTTCTTTTTTTCTGCTTGCTAATGAAATTCGTCTAACAAATAAAGATTTACTAAACTCAAGAAATCTTGTTTATGATTATCGATATACAGATAAATTTCAAGAGGCAAAATCCATTGCGTCATCTGATAGCGCTTCTTTATCACAAAAAGTGATTGAATTTTATAAACTATATTCTTTTGCAAAGGATAAAGAAGACTGGAATAAATTTTTAATGCCAGTATTTCAAGGGGGCCCACAATATTCTTTAAAAGAATTCCAAAAAGATATATTACAAATATGTCGGAATAGATGGGCAATTGGAATTTTAGATATTAATGAATCGATTATTGTTAGTAATCAATTGGCTGTAGATAATGGTGATATACCAACATTGTATAGTTTAAGCGAATTAGATGATCTTAATGAAGCATGGACTGAAGCCAGGAAAGAGATTACTAGTATATATAATGATGAGGGTGATATAAGACGAGAATTGGGCTATGACTTAATTGTTGAATTTATGATACCAAATTTGATTTATGATAAGGAGACAACAGAAAGAAGGCAAGGCGCTAGTTTAGACCGTGTGCCTAGAAGTAAAGGAATAGTATTAAAAGATGAAATGATTGTAAATGCTAATCAAAGAATAAATGAAGAGGATTTGCAAAAACTACAATCTTTGGCAGTGGAAATAAGCAAAGAAAATCGCACGCTTGGTTTAAAAGATACATTTATAACCTACGTGGGTCGTTTATTAGTCATAGGTATTATAATTTCATATTTCTTTACATTTTTATCAATATTCCGAAAACATATTTTTGCGAAATGGCAAATGTTATTAGTCATTGCTCTTATTTATGTCTTTATAATTGTAATAGCCAATTTATTTGTTTACGAACTTGAATTTTCTGAATTCTTAATACCCGTTACTGTTGCTGCAATGTTATTAACAATTTTATTTGATGCACGTATAGGGTTTATGGGTACGACATCAATAGTCCTATTAGTAGGAATTATGATTGGTAATGATCTGGAGTTCATTGTTACTGGTTTATTCATGTCATCAATAGCTATATACACAGTAAGAAGAATTCGAACAAGAAGCACATTTATCACTGCNATATTTTCACTTATAGGAGCAAGTNTAATTGTTATCTTGGGTCATGGCCTTTTTATTGGTCATAGTTTTAGTTCGATGGGTGTTGATTTANTNTATTTANTNGTAAATAGTATTTTTTCTCCNATNATNACCTATGGTNTAATNATNATNCTNGAGGTTTCTTTTGGGATTNCNACTAATCTATCATTAATTGANCTTCTTGATTTTAATCATCCATTATTAAAANGGTTACAGCAAGAGGCCAATGGAACCTTCAATCATAGTGTAGTAGTAGGAAATCTGGCNGAGGCTTGTGCTGATGCAATTAATGCAAGATCCTTGCTGTGTAGAGTTGGCGCCTATTATCATGANCTGGGGAAAATGGAGAGACCTGAGTACTATATTGAAAATCAGTTTATGGGAGAAAATAAACATGATTCNNTNACACCANCCATGAGTGCTAAAATTATTAGGAAACATGTAGTTGATGGATTGAAACTAGCAAATGATTATGGATTNCCTAAAATTGTNAGNGACTTTATNCCAATGCATCACGGNACATCAAGAGTAGAATATTTTTATCGAATGGCTTTANANGCAGTTAAAGATACAGACGAAAAAGTTGATGATAGTGCATATCGATATCCAGGACCAAANCCNAATACAAAAGAAACAGGAATTTTAATGATATGNGANGCTGTTGAAGCCGCTGTAAGATCAATAAAAAACCCTGATATTTTAAAAATTGATGCTATGGTAGATAANGTTATAAAAGGACGTGTATCAGATGGGCAATTGGATGAGTGCCCACTAACTCTTGATGATTTACGAAAAATTAAAGGTACTGTTGATGGAAACTCAGGTATGATACCAGTACTTAGGGGTATTTATCATATTAGAATAGAATATCCCGAAAGTGATACTTCTACCGATAATNNATGATTGATATTAATGTTGAAATAGANCCTGATTTATTAGGCATAGATGAAAAAAAATCAATTAATATTTTAAAATCCACTTTAGANAAAGAGCTGATTAGTAAAGCAAAAATCAATCTGATATTTGCTAAGGATGAATTNCTAAATAATTTAAAGATAGAATATTTTCAAAAAGANCATCTAACTGATGTNATAGCATTTAGAATTAATGATTATACNNATACAGAAGTAGAAGGTGANATCTATNTTAGTTTAGAAAGAGCNATTGATAATGCAAAANNNTATGNNGAAGANNTATCAAAGGAACTGGCAAGNCTTATAATACATGGNACANTNCATTTATTGAATTATAANGATANTACAGATGATGAAAAATTNATTATGACANAATTAGAAAATAAATATTTGAAAGATTTNGATTGGAATAAAATATTTTAATAATTATGAGTAATTCATCNATAGGAGATCAATTTGAAGAATTAATNAANATNGTTCANAGATTAANAGGGCCNGANGGNTGTCCTTGGGATAAGGAGCAAACATCTGAATCNTTAATATCATATATGCTTGANGAGACATATGAAGTTATTGAAGCTATTGATGAAAAANATTGGGANGGTTTAAAAGAAGAATTNGGAGATTTGATGNTTCATATTGTTTTTCANGCANCNATTGCAAATGATAATGNANTNTTTAATATNTCNGAATCNTTAAAAAATATTAATGANAAATTAGTNAGAAGACATCCNNATGTTTTTGATAAAAAAAACTTNGTTAAAGATAATATTAAACCAAGTTGGGAATTACNAAANCATAAAGAGAAGAAANGNAATTCNCGNTTAGANGGANTTCCTCAAAGTTTACCTGGGCTTATTCGNGCNCAAAGAATACAAGAGAAAGCTTCCCATGTTGGATTTGATTTTCAAAANGAAGANGACATTTGGGAAAAAATATNAGAGGAAATNGAAGAATTAAAAAATGCNCNAGANAAAAATAATAANGANNAAATATTAGANGANCTTGGTGATNCNATTTTTTCTTTAATTAANCTNGCTAGATTTNTAGGTNTATCTGCAGATGATGCTCTTAGGAAATCNAACAANAAATTTATTGNTNGNTTCAAAATGATTGAAAATGAGTTAANTAGGAGAGGTAAAAATATTGAAAAATCTTCCTTAAATGAAATGGATGATATATGGAATACTATAAAAAAGAATAATAATTCTTAAANACCATCACCATTTATAGTTGCAATTATCTTTCTACTTCCTCCTCGATTCCTATGTTCACATAAATATATACCTTGCCATATACCAAGATTAAGATTTCCATTTGTTATTGGTATATTAATTGAGGCTCCAAGTATTGAAGATTTCAAATGTGCTGGCATATCATCCGGCCCTTCCATTGTGTGAGAATAATATCCCTGTTTTTCTGGAACAATATGATTAAAATGAGATTCAAAATCGGCNCTAACNGTTGGGTCTGNNTTNTCATTAATTGTNAATGAAGCAGATGTATGTTTTATAAAAAGATTTAGGNTTCCATTTTTCANNGTACTAATAACATTTATATTATTAATTATATCATTAGTTATNAGGTGAAATCCCCTAGGTTTTGGTGNAATAGAAATTTCTTTTTGAAACCACATTTTTAATTATTCAATTATGTTTTTCTTTCTTTTTTTCTTGCAGCAGGAAATAAAATATTATTAAGAATCAATCTATAACCAGGAGAATTTCTATGTAAAGATAAATCAGTTGGNGGATCTCCAACAAAATGTTGATAATCTTCTGGATCATGTCCTCCNAGAAAAGTATAAGTNCCCTGACCATAATTTCCATGAAGATACTTTACTTGNGGCGAGACTGGATCTTCACCCATTATAACTACATGTTTTTTTATTTTACCNCGATTGAAACCTGTAGTTTGACCCATGAATCCNTTAATTACTGAAACATGATTTTGTGTTAACATAGTTGGGANTGGATCATANTTTGCTGAGAATTCAAATAAAGTAAAATAATCTGCTTCCGCNCCACGCGTNATAGGATTATGNCTTGGTGGAAAGTCAATATCNGAAAATTCATATACCATTGGATCNGTCATTAATGAAAAATCAGTGAATGCAAAAGTATTCTTGTAATTAAGTTTTGAATTTANATTAGGTGTGATNGGGGTCCCATCAAAGACATGGTGCNCTGCATCTAANCCTTCTTCNGCCAGNGCTATATCGTATGTATCTGTTGCGGAACACATAGCAAAAAGGAAACCACCATTACCNACATATNTTCTTATTAGNCGTGNGAGNGCCTTTTTTTGTTCGTGTACTGTTAGAAAACCTAGTTCTTTAGCCATCGATTCANATTTCTTTTGTTGCTCTANATACCATTGAGCTGTATGATAATTCCTATAAAACTTACCATACTGACCAGTGAAATCTTCGTGATGCAAATGTAGCCAATCATATTTTTGTAAATCTCCTTCAAAAACTTCTCTATCCCACAAAGTTTTATATGGTACTTCTGCATAAGTTAATGCAAGAGTAACAGCNTCATCCCANGGCTGTTTATTTTCAGGTGTATATATNGCAATTTTAGGNGCTTTTTCTAAAAGNACAATNTCCATATTATTTTTTTCAACTTCTGAATAAATATCTATAAGATCATTCGCAGATATCTTTNTAAAGCTTACACCTCTAATTCTACATTCTTGTGCAATAGGGGAATAATAATCAATAAGAAATGAACCCCCCCTATAATTTAATAGCCATTCGATATTTATATTTTTTTCCAAAATCCAAAACGCAATACCGTAAGCTTTTAAATGATCCTTTTGAATTTGATCCATAGGAATTAATAATTTATCTGCACCAGATAAAAATTTTATTAATAGAAAAAGAGTTATTAATATTTTCATTTAACTTTTATCTATAGTATTTAGTTTTCTAATTTTTATTCTAACCGGCTCTGCAAGCATAGACATAGGATATTCTTCTAGTAGTAAATTATACATCTCCATAGCTTTTCCTATATCATTATATGATTTTTCATATATCTCTCCTTGTGCAGTAATCCCCTCAGGAGCTAATGATGTTTCCTGTAATAATTTTGCTATATTAAGTGATATACTAGCATCGTCAATTATCATTCTTAACAAGCATTCTCTTAGCATAGCTGTGGGAATTATAGATGTATTTGGATATTTTTCTCGTAAAAATGACAACATTTCGGCGGCTTCAATAAATTTAAATTCTTGTAAATATTTTTCAGCTTTAACATAAAATAAGAAAGCTTCCTTATCATGCTTATTACCATAAGAAAAATGTTGAGATATGATACCTTGCAATTCCATTAGATCATTAAAATATTTATCGCTTGGACTTGTATTTGCAATAAGTGAATCGATTAATATTTTTGTTGTATCAATATCACCTGATAAAAATGTTAAATGAATCTTTTTCATGGTAAACGAATTAATATATTTTATTGAGTGATCTTGTTGATAGTATTGTTCATTATGATTTTTAGCATTCTTTAGGTTTCCTTCAGCTAAATATGTATCTCCTATTTTTAAGATAATATTATTTCGAAGATCATTATTTGGTCTGGATTTAAAGGCAGAAAAAAATGAATTTCTAGCTCCTTCAAAATCATGCATGACATTTAATTGTAATTCTCCAAGTCGATAATGGGCTCTCGAAGAAAAAGTAGATGCAGGTAATTCTTTTAGTATTCGTTGATATAGATTAAATGTTGATTCAATATATTTTAATGAATCCTTTCGAAATTCATACACTTGATTAATAAAGAATATATTATCTGGATAGAAATTGACTAATCTATTTTGATAATTATTTTCTAGTAATTGGGCTTCATATGTTTTACCGAGTCCTAGTAGTGCATCTCCAATAATAGATTTGTTAAGGGTTGATTTAATATCTAATAGTTTTTGATAACTATCAATTGATAATCTATACTGACTTTCTTTTCTCAAATTCTCTGCGAGGTTTAACCATCGCTGAAAATCAGAATTATTTTGCAATCCCATAGATAGATGCGTATTAAATGCATCATTATATTTTTCAGTTTTAAAATAAAATCCTGCTAATAGTTTGTTAATTCTAAAATCATTCTNTTCTAGATTGGAAACTAATTTTTTTTCTATTAATAGGTAATTTTCTGGATCATCACTAATAAGTAATATCTTATCCATAACAAGTTTTTCATGAGCTGGATTTGATTTAATATATATTAATAACTCATCCAAAGAGAGATCGTATGTTTGTCTAGAATAATAGTAATTTGNTAAATCAAGTGATAATAAATCTTTTTTATTTAATTTTCNTCTTCCTCTATAAACTAATTTCTTCATTTTTTGAGTTAAACTAAGTCGGCTATATGTGTGTAAAAGCATCCTATATGTGCTTTGGTTTTTCCCATAATTATTTTCAAACTTTTCCCAAACCTTATCTGCATTTAACCTATCATTATTTAGATATAATATTTCCCCAAGTTCTATATGGGCCTGTAAATCATTAGGATGTGATTTAATCCAATCCTCAATTAGTAGCGTAGCTTTAGATAGTTCTTCAGTTCTTTTAAGAATATCCTTCAATCGCTGATATGCCTGTCTATTTTTAGGATTTTTATCAAGCAATTCTTCATATATTATTTTTGCTTTTTCTAGCTCGCCCTTGCGTTCCATAAATAAAGCATCTTGTATATTACTCATTCTCTGAGTCATTACNTTTATTTGTGAGAATAATATACCTGTGATAAATAAAGGGAATANTCTATTCATTAATTGTCGAGTCTATTTTAGTGTTAATTTGTTCAATTTTACTTAACGAATTAAAATATCTTCTAATCATTGTTTGATAATCACGGGAATAACCAGCTTTTAATGATTGATTNAGGGCTTCCATAGCAAGATTTCTTCTTTGNCCATAGTCCAATGGAAGCCCNGATGGNCCTTCATAAATNATTTCGTTTGCAGTTTCTGCTTTCCGTTCTTCTTTAAATCCTCTTTGTGTCATCGATTTTTGACTATCAAGCATCCGAGATAATATTCGNTGCTGNCGCTCCTTCGTTTGTTGATTATATCTTCTTTTTTGAAAATCATTAATCACATCTTCTATTTCTTTGGAAATACCTTGCAAATCACCNAAGCCATCCTCGCCTGATTTTTTACTTTCATTCATTAATTGCTGAAGATTCTTTTGAACTTGTTGCTGTTGACTTAATAGTCTTCCCATAAGCCCTTCTTTAATAGAAGAGGATAGCTGACCTAGTGCTAATTGCATGCTTTCATTATTTATTCCNTGTTGCTGGCCAGACATTTGTTGCATACGTTTTAAAAATTGTTCAAATCCACTTGCTGANCCNGTTGATTGCATTTGATTCATTGATTGAGAAACTGCTAAAATAGCTGAGTTTAATCCTTCCATTGCAGATTTTTGATTGTTTGCTGCCCCTCTCCCGTTTCTTTCTGCCAATCTTTTTTTCGCTTCTTCCATATGATTATTTGCCATTCCCATTCCTTGGCCAATTTTTGGNGTAACTGCAAATGTCTNTTTTGAAAGTTCAATTATTTCAGAAACAATTTTTGTTAGTTGGNNTTGTATAAATTGCTGTTTTCCTGCCATTTCACCTAATCTTTGTGAATTTCTAGGNATAGATNTTGTTATTTTTTCAAGTGATTCTTGATTTTTTGANAGTTCAAGTAGATCTTTCATAATNTTTTGGAATTTTAAAGNCATTTCTTGAGTGGTATTCTTTTCAAATTGATTTTTAATTTCATTCATCTCTGATTGAATATTCTTTATGTTGNCTAATGCAGATGNNCTCTTTTGTTTTGCCATCTCTTTACGATTCTTTTGAAGCTGTCTTATNGTTTGATTCATCAATGATTCAGTTTCATTTGCAGCGCGACTTCTCNCAAGATCNTCTAATGCTTGCGATGATTCTTTATCAAATTCANCCATNGCNTTAGCGGCTTCTTCCATTATTTCGCGNATATTAGAAAATTCATTNCTATTTCGTTTTTCATCAAAGCTTAACTGTTCTAATAANNTTTTNTCAGATTNAGAATTAAGCTCTTGAATTTTATCGTTTNTTTGCTCTTGTTGTTCAACAAGTTTATCTAATCTTTGTACTGTTTCATTTAATTTCTGTTCTGCTTTTATTCTTTTAAATATATCAAGAAAACGATCAAGTTGCTGTTCAACGTTATCAAGATTTGATGATAAGTTTTCCATCGCTTTCATTAGTTCTTTTGTATTCATTTTATCTAAAGCCTTTTTGATCTCATCTAAATCATTCATTAATTCAGGATCTAAAATTTCATTTACTAATTCACGAAGTTCAGAAAATTTCAGCATAAGCTCATTAGAGAATAATTCATGTTTTTCTGCTGCTTGATTAATTGCTTCCATAGATTCAGCTATATTTTTTAAGGCTTCGGTTTCCTCTTGTATTTTTGATAATGTTTCTTCTATTTGTTGCTTTTGAGCCCAATCAATTTTATCTGATTTTAGCATTTCTAATTCGAGATTCTTTAATTGATCTTGTATTTTATCTATTTCATTTGAACTCATAATCAAATCATCTACCATCTTATCTTCTTTTTCTTCAATTGATGCAAATAAATCACCCAAAGAGGGAAGCCTTGCGATATATGTATTTGAAATAGACTTTTTTGGTCCAGAAACTTTATCATTATCATATAATTCAAAATGATAATGGACTTCATCTTCCGGCATTAGATTATATTCATTTAGCTTCCAAATACTCTTTATTTCCTGAGAAAGGACTTTTGGATCAGAAATATAAATCGGAAATATAGATATTTGAGATTGGTTCTCTATATAACTTGGTCGTTTTATTTCATATCCGATTTGAAGAGTGCTAAATCCAAAATCATCTTCAATTTTAATTTGAATAGGAATCTGTTGTTCAGTTCCCAGCTCTAATAATGGTTGCGGTTGAATTATGCTCATTTCTGGTTTTAGATCAGGAATTATTTGCAAATGATATGGTATAGGGTTCTGGTTAGTTATACCACGATGATCCTCTAATAATATTGTTAGCAAAGCATCTTCTTTAAATATAAACCCACCAGCTGCCCGTTTTCCTTTGATTTTTAAAGGCGTTTTTTGCTTATTTAGACTTAAATATCCTTTTTTTAATTTTCTATTACTTTTTAAATCAATTCTAATTGATGTACCTATTAATGCATTTACATCCGATTGATTTGCCTTTTGAATACTTATTGGTAAACCAGAATAATCAGGGGGAGAGATCTTTATTGTAAACTCTTCCATAATTGGTCTGTCTGTAACTGATATATAATAGTAGGGTGTAATAATTTTATCCCATGCTTGCCAAAAATATTCTGCTGGTGAATATGCTCGATATCTATAATCCTCATATACTTCTTCCACTTCATAAGTATATAAACCATTAGAATCCTTATTCATAATAAATAAAATTGATGTGTCATTTGAACTAGGAATTAATTCTAGATAAAGTGAATCAGGCACTTGTCCAAAAGCTTTAAAATTCAAAGGACTTGATTCTCCTCCAAGCAAGTGAATATTTCTCGTAATACCTTCAATATAAAAAGGTTTTGGAACTTCAAATTCATGATATGGATGGCCCCATCGGATCATNGCATTTGANGTNGAATTCCAAAATAACACAATCATTATNATNCCTAATGAAAGAATTAACAAATTAATNANTTTCCAAAATTCTGNAAGTNTAGTTGGAAATAGTTTTTTAAGATTNAACCTATTTAGTTTNTTTGATATTCCATCAATGTAAGAATTNCTTAATGAATTTGATTCAATANNNCTATTAGACTTTTCTAATTGGAATGCNTTAATTANAACATCACTTTTTGGGAATGCTAGNTTACCAGCAGAACGGGCAAGTTNGGACCACGAATAACGTTTAATTTTATTTTGTTCTATTAATACATTAATTATAAATACAAATANNATAATAAGAAGACCTNAAANAAGAANAGTTTTTAATATGAATAANCGAATTGAACTAGATANATAAAAAATAGCTTCATAGCNAATTCCTACAAAAAATATTATTAGAAGAATAGAGTATAATAACCANNCAAATGTTATGAAGTCATTCTGCACTGCTTCTTTTCGAATTCGTTTTAAGTGGTCTGTGATAGAGCGCATATTATTGAGTTAAAGCAAAATAAACAATATTAACACCCATCTGTAGAGCATTTAATCTGATTTCCTTGGGATTATTATGCACTTCTTCATCTTCCCAACCATCCCCTAAATCAGATTCAAAAGAGTATAANACCATAATCCTATNTCCATTAAATAAGCCNAATAATTGAGGGGGTTTACCATCNTGTTNATGTATTTTAGGAAGTCCATTAGGCATGTCATAATATGAATGAAACACTTTATGATAATGTGGAATCTCTACAAAATCTTTATTTGGGAAGACGCGTTTCATTTCACGACGAAATGATTGGTTTAATCCATAATTATCATCGGNATGTAAGAAACCCCCATTTAATAAGTGATCTCTAAGTGCAATAATTTCTTCATCATTTAATCTAATATTTCCGTGTCCAGTTAAGTATAAATATGGATGAGAAGGGAGCTCTTGATCTGACAGCTTAATTCTATTTTCTTCATGTTCAGCTTTTATTTTTGTATTGNTGGTTAAAAACTTAAGNAAGTTTGGTATGCTAGATGGATCNCTATACCAATCNCCACCNCCNCCATAGTGTACGCGCGATATNGAAAAAGTTTGACNATATAAGATATTCAGAAGAAATATCATTATTAANTTGGTGTATAAATATTTCATAACACTAAATCTAATACTCTAAATATATTTTTCAATGGTCGTAAATAAATTATGTTCCATCATATAATTGCCATATCCACATAAAAATTAGAACAAAATTGTNTATATAATATATTTTATATANNTTTGATAGCTTACACTTGCAATCAAGTGTATCTAACGTTTATTTTTCATTAGATGCAATTACGAATTTATNCCATNATTCTAATNTGCAGCCACATATCACTAGTCTATGCTGGCCCGGCNGTTGAGGATTCAGTTAAATCCTATATGTGGGGTTTAATTAAAATTAATCCTAAACCAAAAATCCAATATGAACCGGGATATTGGAANGATCGCATTNNTCATCCNCGAGAATTTCATCATCCCATCACCTTTANTCCTCTNGAATTGCGTTATGGATTAAGCTTTACCGGTGGAGCTGGNGATTATGGACAAAATATGCCGACAAGTTGGATAAAATATGATGAAGATTTTGGAGGAAGTCATTTTAATGCGGGGAAAAAGATTGCCAAGTTTGGNCACCAACTTGATATTGATATGTTAAAATTAAATCTCTCTAATTTGATTTTAAATACAAGCTGGTTAGATATGAATACAGGAATTAACTNTCGTTATTCAAATCTNTTTTTCCCAGATACNATCCCCATGANTCAATGGGGAAATATTAATCCTAATTGGAATATAAATAGAAAATTTTCACCAAAACTTTCTGAATTTAGTTTAAGCCATGCCTTGATATTTCAATGGTTTGAACAATTTTATTTAAATATGAGGTACACATGGGGAATAGCAAGGTCAAAATTTTATTTAAATTCTAATTCGAGTGATGATAATCCAATTGGCTGGGGACCGTCTACTTCATATTCAATAGGTTTAAGATATATTTTCGAANCGGAAAAAAATTATAGGTTTGCAGTTGGACTAGATTTAAAGCATTCTTATGTAAAAATAAAAAATATTGATGACCCTAANGATATNACCCCAATCAATCGATTTGATCTGCAAGANTATGGAATNTATCTTACTATTGGAGCNTTTTATGGAGGGGNCTTATCCAGCGGTGATAATGCCAAAGAGTACTATTATAGAGGNGATTNTATTGAATCAAAAAANATATTNGAANAGTTTATTAATGANAATCCAACTCATAGCAACCTATATAGAGCAAAGATNTATCATCAACTTTCATTAAAAAANATTCCATATCAATTATTTAAAGAAGGGTTGCAATTTGAANCTAGNGGAATGATAGATAAAGCAGTTGATAGATATATGTCATCTTTGCAAAATGCNGATTCAACTTTATCTCTTNAAATAAATGCACATCTTAAAAAAATAGCTAGTTTAAGAATGCAGGATGCTGAAGTCTTGATCAGTAAGGGAAAATATAATGAAGCTAAAGCATTATTAAATAAAACAGTAATCTTTTCAAAAAAAGCAGAGAAAGAAATGCCAAGATTTGAAGCGCTAATAATGATGGGAAAAGGAGAAATTGCCTTAACATATCGTTTTTACGATAAAGCTCTTCAGCTATTTAATGACGCATCCAAAAAATATCCAATATTTAATAGACAGATAAATGCATACCGTTTTCAGATTGCTGCTATGATGGTAAATGATATTAAGGACATTAATGATTCAGGCGAAATAAAGTTAGCAATGGTTAGTCTTGAAGAGGCAAAACAATTAAGTGGTTTAGGCCCCGTAAATGAAAAAATATATCAAGAATTAAAAAAACGATTAACTATTATTGAAAATTTATCTATTCGNTATGGAATNGATAAAAGAATGGAAGAGGAAAGATATCGTCGCATTAGATTAAATAGCGCTACAATTAAGATTGGTATGACCATACCTGAAGTAATGGATATTATTGGAAAACCAATTGAGATTATTCATGAACAGGATCTTTATGGAAAGGATGCCCAGCTTTGGTTATATAATTTAAGTAATAATAAAAATTTAGAATTATCTTTTTTTGATTATAAATTATTTAAGATTGAATAACTTATAATAAATGGGCATTTTTTCTTAAAAACATAATTTCTACACCAATAACTTTAAGAATTCCAGCTGCAGGAACAGCAAGTAGCATACCAATTGGTCCAATGAGTGTTCCTCCGATCAGTAAAGAAATCATAACAATTAAGGGATGTATCCCCACACTTTCTCCTACTAATATAGGAGTTACAATATTATTATCAATTTGTTGTACGATTAGGAACATAATGATAATGTCCAAGATATAAAAAGGCGATGGTATTGTATTAAATATTTGATGGTTTATTGCAACATCAGACCCAATATTATTCATAATCGCTACTAAGATTGCAGGTAACATACCAGCAAATGGTCCTACAAGAGGGATAAGATTTGCAAGACCAGCAATAATTGCTATAAAAACTACAAGAGTCAAATTTGCCCCCATTAGATTTAATATAGATAAACCAATAAAAGACATTAAAGCAACGCTAGAAGCTGCTAATAATTGCCCTTGAAGATATTTAGAAACTTGTCGTTCAATATTAAATATTACGCGTAGACCCATTTCGAAATATTTGTTAGGAATGAACTGAACGATTGATTTTTTGAATTCATAGTAGTTTGATAGCAGAATAATTGTAAATATTAAAACCATAATAGTAGTAAAAATAAAACTTCCAATAGCGCCAGCTAGGGACATTAAGTTTTGGATTATTTCACCTACCATAACATTAAGCTTTGATACAAAATTTGAGGAATCTATATCTGGTATATTGATATATTTATTTAAATATGATTCAAGATTTGTGGCTAAAGAATTTAAATTATCATCATACCCTTTAGTTCCAATCTGTTTAGAAAACTCACGAGCCTGACTTAACATTCCAGATGCGAAGCTTTTTAAGAATACAACAAATGTCATTATTAAACTAATCGTAACAATTACTATACTGATTCCCCTTGATTTTATTTTACTTTCTAATTGATCAACTAATGGTAGCAAAATTGTAGTAAATAGGAATGCAAAAATTAGCATTGTTATCACAGATGAAATATATGGCCATATAATTATTAAGAAACCAAATGAAATTACTATTACAATTAATCTATATATTAATTGAATATAATTTTTATCATTATTATTCATTTATTTATTCTTCTTTTTCAATTGGTGTTGCATTAGTAATTCATTTGTTTTTCTAAGTCTTGTACATACTACTTTGGAAAGATTTTGTAAAATTTTGTTACCTAATGAAGGATTTATTTCAATTAGAGCTTCTAAGTCTGGTCTAAAAAACCCTAATAGTCTTGTATGATCTTGTGCTAAAGCAGCGGCCGAACGAACTTCATCTTCCATTANAGCCATTTCTCCAAAAAAATCCCCATTGGAAAGTTCTGCTAATACTTGAGAATTTCCACTTGCCTCTCCAACTATAATATTTACTTTGCCTGAATGAATAATAAACATCCCTTCTCCAGGAGCATGACGTTTAAATACATATTCATCTGGTTTATAGATTCTATCATGGAGCAACTTTCTGACNTCTTCCAATTCTTTATGATTTAGATTNGAAAAAATNGGTATTCTTTTGATTATTGTAACAGTTTCACTTTCTTCTTTACCCCAGTTTTTAAAAATATTTTTCCAATATGCGTTTTTCAAATTCTTTACCTCATAATATTAATGATTAGATAAAAATAGACAGGATCTTTAGTGTTGTCAAGATTACTCTTTAATTGATCATTAAAACCTTTTGGATAGATTTTACTCTACTAGGTACCTTCACACACTATGCTTTTACGTTTTTTATTAATTATTAATGTAATTATCAATTATAATATCCATGCTCAAGATGATCGACGAGATTTTGATGCTGAATTAAATTATCAATCGGGAGCAATTGATAAGGTAAAGAAAGAAATTGAAGAGACAAGAAGAAAGATTAAATCGCAAAAGCAAAAAGAAAAGACTACATCCCGGCGTTTATCAAATATTGATAAAGAAATTTCATTAACAAATAAGTTATATAATCAGCTCAAAAACGAATTAAATAACACAGAAGTAGAAATTGATAAGTTATCAAAAGGTATAAAAGCTAATGAGCAGCAATTATCAAAATTGCGATATAGATATTCACAAAGAATAACTCAAATGTATAAAAAGGGAACACTTTCAGATATTGAGAAGATTTTGAGTTCTTCTTCCTGGAGACAGGCAATATATCGTGCAAAATACATGGGTATTATATCAGATATTGATCAAAGAACTCAAAACAAAATTAAATCATTATTAATTGACATAGGGAAACAGAGAATTTCTCTAGAGTCAAATTATAGAAATAAAGTTCGATTAAAAAAGGATCAAGAAGAAAGCAAGGTGTCATTAAGGGCCAGTAGAAAAAAACGCCAAAAAGAACTAGATAAGATTAAAAAAAATCAATCCGAGTTAACAAAATATCTTGAAGAAAAGCAGGCGGGTATGCAGGAATTAGAAGCTTTACTAAAGAAAATTCGTCAAGATAAATCAAGTTATGATAGAGCAGATCGTATCAGAAAGCAACAAGCTGCATTAAAGACACAAGTGTTTGGTAAGCTTAAAGGTCAGTTACCTTGGCCTGCAAGCGGTAGAGTAGTAAAAAAGTTTGGCCGATCTTGGAATTCTGAAAGAAAAACTACCACAGAAAACCCAGGTATAGATATTAAAGGAAAACCTGGGTCTCCAGTAAGATCTATTATCGGGGGTATTGTAACAACGATAACATATATTCGAGGATATGGAACTACATTAATTATTGATCATGGAGGAGGNTTTTATACCGTTTATAGTCATGTTACTAACGTAGAAGCTAATGAAGGTGAAGAAGTTCGGGCTGGAGATGTGATTGCTTATATGGGCGATGCTGGTTCAATTGAAGGTTCAAAATTGCATTTTGAGGTATGGGGGAATGGTCAAAAATTAAATCCAGAAAAATGGTTAATGAAACGATGAACTTTATAAATATTAAAATGCAAAATACTTTATGGGAAAGGATGATTCTTTCAAAAAAAAATAATCGNGTTGGTAGTGCATATTTATTCTTAGGACCAAATGGATCTGCAAAGGAGGCATTAGCTTTAAAACTTTCTGCGTATTTAAATTGTAATGAAGCCACTATTAATCCATGCGGCATCTGCAGTTCATGCAAAAGGACATTAGCTTTCCAGCATGAAAACTGTCATTTAATAGTTCCTATACCAAGCGATAAACAACTATCTNNTTCCGATAAAAAGAATACACTATTATCAGAAATGAAATTAAAATCTAACAATCCTTTTCATAAGATTTCTATCCCCAAAGCAAAAACGATACCTATAAGTTTAATTAGAAATTTGAAAAAAGAATTATTCTTAAAATCAATTGATTCAGGTAGAAAAATTGTACTGATTTTCGATGCNCATATGCTGTGCGTTNGAGATGCTTCATCTGCAAATGCAATATTAAAAATATTAGAAGAACCTCCTAATAATACTACATTTATTTTGGTTTCTGATCATAAAGGAGAATTACTACCTACAATTTTGTCCAGGTGTCAAATTATAAATTTNCCCCCTCTGCAAAATGATGAAATTATTAGTTATTTATCTTTAAGTGGGGTTGATAGTTCTCTAGCTGAATTTGCTGCTGNNATGTCTGAGGGTAATATGAATTATGCCCAAAGAATATGTAAAAATGGAATAGAGGGTATAAAGCAATTAATAGAAAAGTTCACTAGTACATTAATAGTATATAATGAAAAAAGCTGGAGAATATTTATTCAAGACTATACTAGAATGGCTCAAAATAATTTTACTGAGTATGAATTTCATCTTTTTTTATTTCAATGTTGGCTGAAGCAAGCTCGAAAAAAACGTAATGACTTATATGGANAACCTTTATTCGAGCAAATAAATGAAAATATTGAAAATTTTAATTCCANNTTTCCTGATGCAAGATTGGATCAAATAAATCTTATGGTTGAAGAAATNATTAATGCCCCAAAGAAAAACTTTTTTATGCCAATACAATTAACCAATTTCTTAATTGGCNTNCAAAAAAGATTGTNNAATTAANAATAATTTATATCATGACCGATAGTTTTTATATAACAACACCTATTTATTATGTAAATGATAAACCACATATTGGTCATGCTTATACAACAATATTAGCTGATGTAATAGCACGTTTTTATCGACAGCTTGATTATGATACTTTTTTCTTAACTGGTTTAGATGAACATGGTCAAAAAGTGCAGGAAGCAGCTAGTAATCGTAAGGTTGAACCGCAAGTTCATTGTGATGAAATGGCGCCTAGATTTATAGAATTATGGGATAAGCTACATATTTCAAATGATGATTTTATTAGAACTACAGAGCAAAGACATAAAAAAGTTGTCCAAGATTTTTTGCAGTTGGTATTTGATAAGGGAGATATCTATAAAGACGAGTATACGGGGTTATACTCTGTATCTGAGGAGAGATTTATTACTGAAAAAGAAGCTGAAAGTGAGAACTTTCGTGATATAAAAGAATTAAAAGAAATTAATTATTTCTTTAAAATGAGCAATTTTCAATCTCAATTGGTCGCATACATCGAAAATAATGAAAATTTTATTCAACCTGCGCATCGAAGAAATGAAATTCTTGGTTTTTTAAGGAAGCCCTTATCTGACTTATGCATTTCACGACCTAAATCAAGATTAAATTGGGGAATTGAATTACCATTTGATACTAATTATGTTACTTATGTCTGGTTTGATGCCTTGATTAATTACTTAACCGCGACTGGATATGGAAATGATGATATATCGTACAATAAATGGTGGCCAGCTGATTATCATCTTATTGGTAAAGATATTTTAACCACTCATGCTGTTTATTGGCCAACAATGTTGCTTTCAGCAGAGATTCCGCTTCCAAAGACAATATTTGCACATGGATGGTGGTTAAGTGGGTCATCTAAAATGAGTAAATCTATTGGAAATGTAGTTAATCCTCTTGATTTGATAGAAAAATATGGAGTTGACCCTGTTCGCTATTATTTAATGAGGGAGATGGTATTGGGGCAAGATGCTAATTTTACTATGGAGTCTTTTATTAAGCGTTATAATAGTGATTTGGCAAATGATTTTGGAAATTTATTAAATCGTATATCTACTCTTATTAAGAAAAATTATGAAGGGTTAATCCCAGAGCAAGGAAGCAAAACTCCTGATGAAGAAGTTGTTATAGAATCAGCAGAAAAATTAGTTAATAATATGGATAAACAAATTAAGCAAATGAAGATTAATGATTCTATTGAAGAAATTATGCAGTTTGTAAGGAGCATTAATAAATATATGGAAGATCAAAAGCCATGGGTTCTTGTTAAAGAAGATAAAAATATGGCTAGTAGAGTATTGTATACAGCTGGGGAATCAATTCGGATTGCAGCAGTTTTATTATCTCCTGTGATGCCAAATAGATGCGCTGAAGTTTTGCATGCATTTAATTCAGGAAAATCAACAAAGTGGGGAGGGTTAAAATCAGGATCCAAGTTGAATGATCATAACACTCTTTTTCCTCGTATTCAATAATTAATAAAGTTTTCTTATGTTAACCGATAGCCACTGCCATCTATTCTATGATGAAATACTTCAAGATATTGATAATGTTTTTGTTCGTTCAAAAAAATTAGGAGTTAATCGGTATATTTGTGTGGGAACAAATATAAATGATTCCTTATTATCATTAGATATTTCCAAGAAATTTGAAAATGTTTTTTGTTCTGCCGGTGTACATCCTCATGATTCTCAAAATGTTGATAAAGACTATTTACAGCAAATAGAATTAATGATGAAATCAAAAAAAATGATTGCTATTGGCGAAATTGGGCTGGATTATTTTAGAAATATTTCTTCTAAAAAGATCCAGATAAAAGTATTTCACGAACTTTTACAACTTGCAGATAATATTAAAAAGCCAATTATATTTCATAATCGAGATGCAGATAAGGATATAATTGACACCTTATCTTGTTATCCAAATGTTATTGGTGTATCTCATTGTTTTTCCTCAACACTTTCTACAGCTAAAAAATTATTAGATATGGGATATTATATTTCATTTTCTGGTAATCTAACATTTAAAAATAGTACGTTACCAAGTGTAGCAAAATATTTACCACTTAATAGATTATTAGTTGAAACCGATTCTCCATACTTGAGCCCTGAACCTTTCCGTGGAAAATCTAACGAGCCTGGTAGAACTCGATATGTTGCAGAAAAATTAGCTGAAATTCATAATATTTCTTTTGAATCTATTGCTAATCAAACTACGAAAAATATAAACAAGTTGTTTTCTATTTGATGAACCACCCATTTAGAAAAAGATGGGGGCAAAATTTTCTAGTAGATAGTAATCTATTAAAAAAAATTGCACACACTATTAATCCAAAATCTGATAACTGTATTTTAGAGATTGGGCCAGGAGAAGGGGCCCTAAGTGAAAAAATATTCCCTATTGTTAAAGAAATGGTAGGTGTTGAAATAGATCCTTTACTAATTGAAAAATTAAAAAAACATGATAAACTAAAAGATTTAAGTATCATTAAAGGTGACGTATTACTATATGAGATAGATAAATTGCCAATATCTAATCCAGTAAGAGTTATTGGAAATATTCCGTATAATATTACAACTCCAATAATATTTTGGTTAATTGAGCAATTGGATTATTGGGATGATGCATTTTTAATGGTACAAAAGGAAGTAGCAAATCGATTAGTTGCTCAAGCATCAACAAAATCTTATGGAAAATTAACCGTAGTTGTGGGAGCTTATTTAGATATAAAATCCAAATTTACGATTCCTCCTGATGTTTTTATCCCTAAGCCCAAAGTAGACTCTGCATTTATTCATTTGAAAAAAAAATCAAAACCACTTATTGAAGATAAAAATTATATTAAGTTTAATAAAATTGTATCAACAGCATTTAATCAGAGGCGTAAAATGCTTAAAAATTCAATGAAAAGTTTGGATTTTTCAGATCAAATAATTGAAAGAATTGATTTTTCACGTCGACCGGAAACTCTATCCATAAAAGAATTTGCATCATTAATTGAATNAAAAAAACTTGTTAACAGGAAGCTTGAGTCGTATATATTAAATAGTGTAAATTTGTTGGCTAATCTAGAATAATAATTACGAGGTATTAATGGCAAAAACTGGAAGAACCGTAAATGAGTCTAATCGGAGCTTGAGTAGATATTTGGAGGAAATTGGTGATTTTGAACCGTTAAATCCCGATAGAGAAGTAGAGCTTGCGATTCGAATCAAACAAGGGAATCATAATGCTTTGGAAGAGCTTGTAAAGGCTAATTTACGTTTTGTTGTATCAGTAGCTAAAGATTATCAAGGGCAAGGATTGCCTTTAACAGATTTAATTAATGAAGGTAACCTTGGGTTAATTAAAGCTGCAGGTAGATTTGATGAGACAAGAGGATTTAAATTTATTTCTTATGCAGTTTGGTGGATNAGACAATCAATTCTTCAAGCACTTGCAGAGCATTCTAGNATTGTTCGTTTACCTCTAAANCGAGTTGGGACAATTAGTAAGATTACTAAAACAGCNGAAAAACTTGAAGCTGAAATTGAACGCTCACCAAATGAAAAAGAAATTGGTAGACAANTAAATATGACACCTGATGAAGTTATAGATGCTATGAGAATATCAAGAAGACATCAATCGTTAAATGCGCCATTTAGAGATGGTGATAAAAATTCTCTTATTGATATAATCAAAGATGANAATCAATTGGAGCCAGANACTCCTTTNATGAATGATTCTTTGAAAGATGAAATTCGCAANTCTCTCGATACNCTTAANGATAGAGANCGAATGGTGATCAAAATGTATTTTGGAATTGAACGNGANTATGCTCTTACATTAAATGAAATAGGTGAAGAGTTTAATCTTACACGTGAGCGTGTTAGGCAAATTAAAGAAAAAGCGATTCGTCGTTTAAGNCATCGTTCTCGTAGTAAAACGTTAAGAAACTATTTAGGATAATTCTTCTAAGGAGGTGAATGTNAATTGGTTGAAGTAACNGTTAGAGATGGTGAGCCTTTAGAGCGTGCGTTAAGGCGTTTTAAAAAGAAATGGGAAAGAGCTGGAATCTTACGAGAAGTAAGGCAAAAAGCGTATTATGTAAAACCTAGCGAAAAAAANCGTGCTGAGAGAAAAAAAGCAGCAAGAAGAATGACTAGAATATCCCATTATTAAATCTAATGATTTAATTATGAAANTTCGTGAAAAGGTTCGGGTGTTATTCCTGAACCTTTTTTATTTTAATATATGTTGATTCGTAGTATTTCTGGAATACGAGGTTTAGTCAGCTCTGATTTGACAAAACAATCTTGTCATAATTTTGCTAATGCAATTCATGAAATAATTCCGGATGGTGTCATTATGATTGGTAGAGATACGCGCCCATCTGGTGAGGTATTATTGGAAAATGTCTCTAATCAATTGCTCNATTGCGGTAGAAATGTTATTACATTAGGTATTGTTCCAACTCCTACAATTCAATATATGGTACAAAATACTGAAGCTCAGGGNGGTATAGTTATTACTGCTAGCCATAATCCAATAGANTGGAATGGATTTAAATTCATTAGAAATNACGGTACATTTTTTAGACCTAATGAATGTCAAAATCTTTTTTCAATAATGGATAAAAATAATTTTACAAAACATGAAAATGATTTAGGTGAGATTATGCAGGATGTTAATGCTGTACAAAAACACATTATTAATATCCTTGGATTAAGCTGTNTTGATATTAGTCAAATCCGTAAGAGNAGATTTAATGTGGTTATNGATGCGGTAAACGGTGCGGGNTATNATGCTTTGCCTAAGCTNCTTGAAGCCTTAAACTGCAATGTAATTGCTATTAATTGNGATCCTAGNGGTGATTTTATTAGAGGAGCAGAGCCTCTACCAAAAAATCTANATATATTGAGTGAAACNGTTTTAAAAACAAAAGCAGATATTGGACTTGCTCTTGATCCAGATGCTGATCGTTTAGCAGTAGTNTCAAATAAAGGAACACCAATCGGCGATGAATATACTTTGGCTTTAGCTGCTGATGGATATATAAGGGGGAAACAATCAGAAGAGACATTTGTGATAAATTTATCGACATCAATGGTATTAGAAGAAATAGCAAATAAGAATAATTGTAAAGTGATTAGAACAGCTGTAGGCGAAATTAATGTTGTGGAAAAAATGATAGAAATAGGCGCTGAATTAGGAGGAGAAGGAAATGGAGGCATTATATTAAAAGAATCNCATTTTGGCCGCGATTCACTTGTTGGTTGTGCAATGGTATTAAACCGTTTGGCTCAAACTANCGATAGTTTACATGATATTTATCTAGGTTTGCCTCAATTTATAATTCTTAAGGATAAAATTGAAATTTCTAGTAACGCTCTAAACAAATTAATTATGCATTCAAAAAGAATTTTTGGGGATGCAAATATAAATATTGAAGATGGAACAAAATTTACATGGAATAATAAATGGATTCATTTGCGCAAGTCAAATACCGAGCCAATCGTACGTATATATGCTGAGGCANAAGATGAAGAAACAGCTNAAGATTTAATNAATAAAGTCAAATCATTTATGAATAATTAATTGTATNATNATATATAATACTACAATAGATCAAGTTGGATGTTCTGAAAGAGTTAATAGAATATTTTCAAGAAGTATTAAAAAAGAGTCTAAAATGTGGGCTTTAAAGAAGATTCTAAGNATGNTAGATCTTACTACTTTAGAAGGAAATGACTCTCCTGGAAAAGTAAAACANTTATGCTACAAAGCTGCACATTTACATGATAAGNATCCTGGATTACCANNNGTTGCTGCAATATGTGTTTATCCCAATATGGTATCAATAGCTCAAGAATCTTTGAANGGGACAAATATAAAGACNGCATCTGTAGCNACAGGATTTCCGAGTGGAATGACTAATTTAAGAGCAAAATTAGATGAAGTTGAATATGTAGTAAATGAAGGAGCGGAAGAAGTTGATATGGTAATATCTAGAGGACATTTTTTAAGCGGTGAATTGAATTATGTTTCTGATGAAATAGCAAAGGTTAAAGAAGCTTGTGGTAATGCGAAACTAAAGGTTATTCTTGAAACGGGAGAGCTTTGCACATTAGATAACGTAAGAAAAGCAAGTGATTTGGCAATGAATTCAGGGGCAGATTTTATCAAAACTTCTACAGGTAAAATTACTGAAAGTGCTACNCCTATTGTAGTATTAACAATGTTAGAAGCAATACGAGATTATTATCATATTACAGGTAAAAAGATTGGAATGAAGCCAGCAGGGGGGATAAGTAAATCAAAACTTGCTATACAATATTTAGTTATGGTTCGTGAAACACTTGGCAATGANTGGCTCACACCTGATCTATTTCGATTTGGAGCAAGTTCNCTTGCAAACGATGTTTTGATGCAAATAATTAAGCAGGACCAAGGTAATTATCAATCCTCTAATTATTTTTCCTTAGATTAAGTTATGTCTAAAAATAGTAAAGCNAAAAAAAATTCANCAACAACTTGGCAATATAGTAATGCATTAGANANTNTNGATCATATTTCTATTTCNCCAATTTACAATTTGTATATTGGTGGAAAATTTGTCAAACCATTAACNAAAAAATATTNTAATTCTATTAATCCAGCTAATGAGAAAAAACTNNCCGAAATAGCANTAGCTGGGANATCTGATGTTAATAAAGCTGTATTGGCTGCAAGANCAGCTTATGATAATGTATGGCGTATAATGGATCCTGCAGAAAGAGGAAAATATATATACCGTATTGCAAGATTAATTCAGGAAAAATCAAGAGAATTAGCAATCATCGAATCTCTAGATGGCGGAAAACCAATAAGAGAATCNAGGGATATNGATATCCCTTTGGCAGCAGCACATTTTTTTTACTATGCAGGATGGGCNGATAAACTAGATTATGNTTTNCCCGNAAGAAGAACTTCATCAATNGGAGTCGCTGGACAAATTATACCATGGAACTTTCCCCTATTAATGGCTGCATGGAAAATAGCACCTGCACTTGCTTCGGGTAATACTGTTGTTTTAAAACCTGCAGAAAGCACATCTTTAACAGCTCTTAAGCTTGCAGAAATTATTCAAGAGTCTGATTTACCCCCAGGAGTGGTGAATATTATTACTGGAGACGGCACTACAGGTGAGTTATTAGTAAATAATCCTAAAGTAGATAAANTTGCGTTCACCGGATCAACAGAAGTAGGTAAAATGATAATTAAATCTNTAGCTGGTTCNAAAAAGAAGTACTCTTTAGAGTTAGGAGGAAAAGCTGCAAATATTATTTGTGANGATGCAGCTATTGATCAAGCAGTCGAAGGAATAATTAATAGTATATTTTTTAACCAAGGNCATGTTTGCTGCGCTGGTTCAAGATTATATGTTCAAGAGAGTATATCTAATCAAATACTATCAAAATTGAAGAATAGAATGGATCACTTAATCTTGGGAGATCCACTAGATAAGAATACTGATATAGGTGCTATTAATTCTAATGCCCAACTAAAAAAAATCAAAATGTATTTAGATCTTGGTAAAAATGAAGGTGGTATTATTTATCAATCAAAACATTCTATCCCAAAAAGGGGTTATTGGTGTGCTCCCACTCTTTTTACTGATATCAGTCAGTCTCATAGGATTGTACAAGAAGAAATTTTTGGACCAGTTTTAGCTATTCAAACTTTTCGTACAATTGATGAAGTAATAGCCAAAGCTAATAATACCCCATATGGATTATCTGGAGGTATTTGGACAGAAAAAGGTTCAAAAATATTTCAGGTATCTAAAGAAATTCGAGCAGGAGTAATTTGGGCAAATACCTTTAATAAATTTGATCCANCATCTCCTTTTGGAGGCTATAAAGAAAGTGGNATTGGTAGAGAAGGTGGATTAGAAGGTATNTCACCTTATGTCACCTTATGTTAATTNTCTTAATAGGACTTGATAGATGAATACATCNNTACATATTAANAAAACCTATAAGTTATATATAGATGGAAAATTTTCACGGACTGAATCTGGCAGATATATGAAATGGGTNAATCCAAATAATGATCAAANTATNAATTTTTGTCGTTCGTCAAGAAAAGATTATCGAAATGCTGTACAGGCTTCCAGAAATGCATTTAATAAGTGGAACAATTTTTCAGGGTATAATANGGGACAAATATTATANCGAATTGCTGAAATGTTAGATAGTAGAAAAGAGCAATTTATATCTGAGTTAATGGTTCAAGGGAAAAGTAAAAAACAATCAAAGCAAGAAGTTTCAATGTCAATTGATCGTCTAGTATATTATGCTGGTTGGTCTGATAAATTTCAGCAAATTTTTAGTAGAGTAAATCCAGTATCAACCCCNCATTATAACTTCTCTACACCTGAGCCTTCTGGTGTCGTTTCAATAATTGCACCAAAAGATTCATATCTTTTAGGTTTTATATCAGTTATTGTACCTGCTATTATTGGAGGGAATACTATTGTAGTGCTTGCTTCTGAAAATAATCCTTTATGCGCAATATCTTTTTCAGAAGTATTGCATTCATCAGATGTACCTAATGGTGTAATTAATATTTTAAGTGGATATACAAAAGAACTAATTGACCATTTTTCATCTCATATGGATGTAAATGCTNTAATTAATTGTGGATTANATTCGAAGGATACAGAATTAATTCAAAAAAATTCTGCCGTTAATGTTAAAAGAGTTATTGATTATGGAACTATTGATTGGATGAAACATGATTCTCAAGANCCTTATTTTATAATGGATTGTCAAGAAATTAAAACAACTTGGCACCCNATAGGTTATTAAGATATAATATTACTTGATGTCTCAATCGGTAGTAAAAGGTTCTGAGCTTAAACTCAAAATTGAGTCTTTGGCCTATGGTGGAAAAGGGGTAGCTAGGCATCAGAATTTTGTTATATTCGTAAACAATGCTCTACCAGGTGAATATGTGCTCGTATTTATTTATAAAATACGAAGTGGATATGCTGAAGCTAGAGTAATTGAAACATTATCAGAATCACCATATAATGTTAATCCTAAATGCAATCATTTTAGCGTTTGTGGAGGATGTAGCACACAAAATCTTGAATATGATGAGCAGATAAAACAAAAAATTAAACAAGTAGAGGATATCTATATTAGGCAAGCAGGTATTGATAATTTTATAATTGAAAACGTAGTTCATGCTGAAAACCAGTATCATTATCGAAATAAAATGGAATTTTCATTTAGTAATCGACCTTGGTATTTAGATGGAGAAGAAAAGAACAATCCAAAATTTGCACTTGGGCTTCATGTCCCTAGGCGTTATGATAAAATTGTAGATATTGAAGAGTGCCATATACAAGATAAAGACTTTAATAAAATTTTAGATTTAGTTCGAACGGAAGCAATTAAAAATGAAATTAAACCATACGATAATAAAACAAATAATGGGTATTTACGTCATTTAATGCTTAGAAAGGGATATTACACTGAAGAATTAATGGTCAATATTGTTACAAGCTATGAAAATCCAAGTAAGCTAAAACCAATAATAAATTCAATAATAAATCACTTTCCCAATATACAATCTATAGTTAATAATATAAATACTCGTAAGGCAGATGTTGCTTACGGTGAAAAAGAAATTAATTTGCATGGAGATTCCTTTATAAGAGAGAGATTGGGAGATATTACTTATGAGATTTCAGCCAACTCTTTTTTTCAAACAAATAGTGAACAAGCTGTGAAATTATTTGAAACAGTACAGCATTATCTTGATCTTAAAGGAGATGAAATTATTTTTGATCTTTTTTGTGGAACTGGATCTATATCATTATTTTTAGCAAAATTAACTAAAGAAATATATGGATTTGATGTAATTAAAAGTGCGATAGAAGATGCAACTAGAAACTCAGTAATTAATGGTATAGGAAATGCCAAATTTCATAAGGTTAATCTTGATACTTATTTTAAAAAAGGGAGGAATATAGAAGATTATCCTACTCCAGATGCCTTAATTATTGATCCACCAAGATCAGGTGTCCATAAAAATATGTTAAAATCATTACCAAAATTTAAAGCAAATAAAATAGTATATGTTTCTTGCAATCCAACTACTCAGGCTCGGGATATAGTTCGATTAATTCATTGGGGTTGGAAATTACAATCAATGACCCTAGTTGATATGTTCCCTCACACACCGCATATTGAAACAGTTGCATTATTAAAAAAATAATTAATATAAATCCATCCTTTATATCTTAATTATTCTAGACTTAAATTTTTATCTATGAGACGATGGTTTAGAAAACTAATACGGAACAGTTTCTTCCAGGTTGGAGCTGGTTTATTTATAGTTATGATGATTGGTGGATTTATAATTATGTATTTAGAAACTGGTTCTATTACAGAAAAAGAAACTCCTTTTTGGTGGGCAATTGTTACTATGACAACTGTGGGGTATGGTGATTTCTCTCCTACCACATCAGAAGGAAGATTATTTGCTGTTTTTATTATGTTTGCAGGCATAGCGCTAGTATCTCTATTAACTGCATCTATTTCATCTATATATGTAGCAAAAAGAATTCGGGAGGATAAAGGTTTGGAAAAAGTAAATATAAGTGATCATATTGTTTTATGTGGTTGGAATAAAAATGCTGAATCAATTATTGATTCATTAAGAAATCTATCTGAAAGTGATTCATTACATTTAGTACTTGTAAATGAAATTCATGAAGACATAGTTAATCATCTTAGAAATAAATATAAAGGTGTAGATATATATTTTGTAGCTGGTGATTTTACTAGTGAAGAGATATTGAAAAGAGCTAGTATTGAAGAGGCTCATACAGTAATTATTATTCCCAATATAGATGATGAAAAAATTGGTTCACCAGATGAAAAAACGATTTTTGCAACACTAACCATAAAAAGTATGACATCAAGCGTTCGCGTTGTTGCCTATCTCATGCAAAGAGAAAACTTAACTCATATTCGGAGAGCGAATGTAGATGAAGTGGTATTAAGTGATGATTTTGGTGCCTATATGTTAGCTTCTCATGTTATGGATCCTGGAATTCCACAAACTACAAAAGGTTTGCTTAATGCTAATTCTGAAGAGAGGCTGAGACGTGTTGATATCCCATCACAATTTGTTGGACGACCATTTGATGATTTATTTGATTATTTCCGCTCTACAAACGGATGGATTCTTGTTGGATTGTATTCTGAACAAGAGAATTTAGGAATCGGTGAGGTTTTATCTGCAGACTCGTCTGCATTAGATGCATTTATTGAAAGAAAGTTAAATGAGGGAGGGATTTCTTTGCAAGAAGAGAGCAAAGTTACTACTGTAATTAATCCAAAAAGTAATTTTTTAATTGAAGAAGGCCAACGAGCCATAGTAATTCCTTGAGGTGCATATGGATATTAATGAATTAAAACAATTTGAGATATTTAAAAACTTAAATGACAAAGAAGTATCATTATTTAAAGAAAAAATGAAGAAAATTACTATAGCAGAAGGTGAGAATTTTATTGTTGAGGGAGATGTTGGAGATTCGATATATCTTTTATTAAAAGGTAATGTAAGAATTAATCAGGCTCTTACTCTTTCTATGCATAAGGGAGGGCTTGATAATCGTGAAAAAGCTATTATCAATTTATCTGCAAATATAAAACCATTATTTGGTGAAATGTCCTTATTCGATAAAGAAGATCGTCGTAGCGCTAGCGTTATAGCAATTACAGAGTGTCAATTAGGTCAATTAATGAAAGATGATTTATTTTCAATTTGTGATAAAAATACAGATATAGGGTATAAAGTGATGAAGAATCTGTCCAAGATTCTTTCTAGAAAAGTAATAGAGACCAATCAAAATGTATTGAAATTGACAACCGCTTTTAGTCTTGTATTAGAAAGATAATACAGTCTTTTTATTGGATTAACCTATTACATGTCTACATCTCAACTAGATAAAGTTTACAATCCAATCAATATAGAAGATAAATGGTACCAATATTGGATGGATAATAATTATTTCCATTCTAAACCAGATCCTGATAAAGAACCGTATACAATTGTAATCCCTCCGCCGAATGTTACCGGTATGCTCACTATGGGGCATGTATTAAATAACACTATCCAGGATATATTAATTAGAAAAGCAAGAATGGAAGGGAAAGAAGCTTGTTGGATTCCAGGAACTGATCATGCATCTATTGCGACAGAAACTAAAGTAGTAGAAATGTTAGAGGATAAGGGAATAAAAAAAGAATCTTTATCCCGGGATGAATTTTTAAAGTATTCATGGGAGTGGAAAGAAAAATATGGAGGTATTATAATACAACAACTTAAAAGACTAGGTTGTTCTTGCGACTGGGATAAAGAACGATTTACTATGGATGACAATTATAATAATGCAGTATTAGAATCTTTTATTGTTTTATATAATAAAGGTCTGATCTATAAAGGGTTCCGTTTGGTAAACTGGTGTCCAGTATCACAATCAGCGATTAGCGATGAAGAGGTAATGCATGAAGAAGTAAACGGGAATTTATGGCATTTTCGCTATCCAATTAAAGATTCTGATGAGGAATTGATTGTCGCAACAACGCGTCCAGAAACAATGTTAGGAGATACAGCTGTTGCCGTACATCCCAAAGATAAAAGATTTAAACATTTAATTGGTAAGACAGTTATTTTACCATTAACTGATCGTGAAATTCCTGTTATTGGAGATGAGTTTGTTGATATGGAATTTGGAACTGGCTGTATTAAAGTAACACCTGCACATGATCCAAATGATTTTGATATAGGCAAACGTCATGATCTTGAGTTTATAAATATTATGAATGAAGATGCTTCACTCAACTCAAATGTCCCAGAGAAATATAGAAATTTATCGAGAGAATCTGCTAGAGAGAAAATTCTTCATGATTTAAAATCTATAAGTCTATTAGAAAAAACTGAAGAACATATTCATAAAGTTGGTTTTTCTGAAAGAGGTAATATCCCGATTGAATATTATATGTCAAGTCAGTGGTTTTTGAAAATGAATGAATTGTCAAAACCTGCTTCACAAGCCGTTAATGATGGATCAATTAAATTCCACCCAGAACATTGGGTTAAAACATATAATCATTGGATGGAAAATATTAATGATTGGTGTATAAGTCGTCAATTATGGTGGGGTCATCGAATACCAGTATGGTATCATAATGATGATAATGATAAGATTCATGTATCTCTTGATGGACCACCTGACCCTGAAAATTGGACACAAGATGAGGATGTTCTTGATACTTGGGCTTCCTCTTGGTTATGGCCATTTGCAGTTCATAAATGGCCGGAAAATAATCAAGATTTATCATATTACTATCCGACAGCATCGCTAGTGACCGGACCTGATATTATATTTTTCTGGGTTGCAAGAATGATTATGTCTGGTTTTGAGTTTATGGGAGATTTACCATTTAAAGATGTTTATTTTACTAGCATTTTAAGAGATGAAAATGGCAAAAAATTTAGTAAATCATTAGGAAACTCACCAGATCCTTTTACTCTTTTTGATGAATATGGTACAGATGGAGTTCGATTTGGAATTATGTTAATGGCACCACAGGGTCTAGATGTATTATTTTCATCTAAAGGTCTTGAGGTTGGACGCAATTTCATTAATAAGCTATGGAATGCTTCAAGATTTGTATTAATGAACATTGAAGATGATATAAGTGATGAATTATTAGAAAATAATTTTAAGCTTCCTGAGTTATGGATTCTAAATCGTTTACAAATTGCAATTGAACGAGTTAATAAACATTTAGANAACTTCAATTTTAATGAAGCTGCAAAAGTTATTTATGAATTTACATGGAGCGATTATTGTGATTGGTATATTGAAATTGCAAAAACCAGTTTTAATANAAANAATGAGTCTTATACTAATACGGTTAAGATTATTTCCAAATATGTGCTTAGAAATATNATTATTNTACTTCATCCTTATGCACCATTTGTTACAGAAGAAATTTGGTCAAAGATAAAAAAGCAGGGTGACTCTGATCTTATAATTNCAAGTTGGCCAAGTGTAGATAAGAAATGGATTAATANATCNTCTGATNATGAAATGGAAATATTAAAAAATTTAATTTCNTCTGTTAGAACAATCCGTTCNCAAATGAATGTCCCTCCAAACAAACTTTGCAATATGNTTGTGNAATGNAATACAAAACAAAAATCAATTTTAAATTCTTATAGTTTAATAATCGAATCATTAGCTAAAATAGACAATATAGAAATGACAGAAGATGCTAAGAAACCATCTCAATCTGCCACTGCAATTGTAGATAATATGGAGATNTTTATTCCATTNGANGGAATTATTGATTTTGATNTAGAAAAAGATCGATTGCAAAAACGAATAAATGAATTAAAAATNCATTTAGTAAATGTTAAGAAAAAANTGGAAAACAAAGATTTTTTAAATCGTGCTCCTGAAAATGTAATTCNNCATGAGAAAGAAAAAAAAGAGAATATGATTTTAGAGCTAGATAAGATCACAAAAAACCTTGAAATGATCCAATGAAGAAAATTGTACTATTATTTTTTACTTGTGTAATTATATATAGTCAGTCTATTGATGCNNCAATGACTATTTATAAAAACGGATTTGCTTTAATAAANCAACCTGTCTCTTGGTCGATTGACAAAGAATCTAGTGAAATTGANTATGGAANACTNCCTGAAGGAATCAGGGAAAGCACTCCATACCTTAATNTATCAAATGGAAAAGTACTAAATCAGAAGTTNAACAAAAATTTATTTTCNGAAAATANACTTTTNAAAAANTCTTTAGGTTCTTCTGTAACTATAACAACTATAGANGATGAAGATCAATTTGGTACATTAATTTCTATTTCCCCTGAAGGTTATACNCTTCAGACNCGACGTGATGTGATTTATATTAAAAAAGATCATGTGAAGCAAATCTCATTAAGAAAAATCATAAATAATCCAAGGATNAGACCTGTGCTCCAATGGGATATTTTTTCAGAAAGCAATAATGTATCTGGGAACCTAGTATATATGACAAGTGGTTTTGAATGGAAAGCTGTGTATAGGATGGAGCTGCTTGAAGATGGTNTAGCAACATTGATTCCTGAAGCATATATTTCTAATAATAGTAGTGTGGCATTTAATAGATTAAAAATTAAGTTAGTTGAAGGTTCTTTAGGNAATAACATAAAAAATTCAATACGATCAAATAGGAGATTATCTTCTGTATCTAGAGATAACGAAATGGGAACGCAGATTGGTNATGAATCATCCCTTGGAGATTATCATATATATAATTATCCTGAAAGACTATCTTTTGGAAGCAATGAACATATTTCAGTAAGATTATATGAATCTAGACAAATCAACTATTCAAAAATTTATGTTTTTCAAAATAGTGAAAGAAAACAAAAAGAAGAACCTCTAGAAATAGAATTTCAAGTAAAAAACACAATTGATAACAATCTTAACATACCNCTTCCACAAGGNCGTATATCATTATATGAATACTCAGATACAGTNTTAGAATTCACTGGCGAGGACAATATAAAACAAACACCTAAAGGAGAAACACTTACCTTCCGTGCGGGAAGATCATTCGATGTTATTGGAAAAAGAAGAGTTGTTAACTTTGATAGACAAAGAAAGAGTGAGGAAGCTTCTATTGAAATAATAATTANCAATACAAAAAATGAAGAAATTAATATAAGGTTAGAGGAAAAAATANTTGGAGACTGGGTAATCAAGGAAGCTTCAAATAATTATATAAAAAAAGATTTTACAACAATACATTTTCCATTATCTGTATCAAAGGGTAAAAAAGCAATAGTAACTTATACTTATCGCAAGGAATGGAATTAATACCTTGTGTCAGAAACCGATTATAGTTTAAATACATCTATAAAAAATCTTAAGGGTGTAGGGCCNAAAAAATTACAGGCTTTTAATAATTCTTCTATTTATTCTGTAATTGATTTATTGAATTATTATCCTCGTCGTTACTTAGATCGAAGTACTGTGAAATTAATTAAAGATTTAAAGATNCATGATAGCGTAACAATTTTAGGAAATATTGAAGTATGTGGGATAAGAAGAACAAGAAATAGAGCATTGTTTGAAGCTATTATCTCAGATGGNACAGGTTTTGTAAAACTAATTTGGTTCAATGGAGCTAAGTATATTAAAAAGTTAATAAAGAAAGATGATCGATTAGCTGTACATGGGAAGATTGAATTTTTTAATGGATACCAGATTTTACATCCAGATTATGATAAAATTCATTCAGATATTGATCCAATAAATACTGGTTCTATAGTAGCGTTATATCCGCTTACTAATGAGTTTAAAAAAGTAAAGATTGAACATCGTTTCTTTCGTCGATTAATGAGAGAAACTGAACCATANATAGAAAAAATATATGATTATTATGATAGANAATTCTTAGANAANGAAAAATTAATATCATTAAGAAAGGCAATAAAAAATATTCATTTCCCAGATTCGCTTAATGATCTTGAGCTATCAATTAAAAGATTAAAGTTTGATGAACATTTTTTTCTTCAACTGTTAATGGTTTTACGTAGATCTTCTTTAAAGAGAATAAATACCAAACCGTTTAAAATTGGCGGAAAAAAAGAAAAAAGAATAATTGATAGTTTAGGTTTTGAACTTACAAATGCACAAAAAAACGTAATTAAAGAAATTAATAATGATATAGCTGATAATAGCGCTATGAATCGGTTATTACAGGGAGATGTTGGTTCTGGTAAGACAATTATTTCTATTATAACATCAATAGTTGCCGTTGAAAATAACATGCAGGTAGCTATAATGGCTCCAACAGAAATATTGGCCAATCAACATTATCAATCATTTATTAAATATTTAGATATGGTACAAATAAGTTGTGCGTTAATCGTTGGTAAGCAAAAAAATACTGAAAAAGAAAATATTTTATCAGCATTAAATGATGGAAAAATNNATATCATTATTGGNACNCACGCTTTAATACAAAAAAAAGTGAAGTTTAGTAATNTAGGNTTGATTGTGGTGGATGAACAACACCGTTTTGGAGTNCTTCAGCGAGGAAATTTGCTTAATAAAGGNGTNCAACCACATTTATTAGCAATGACTGCTACACCTATTCCACGAACAATGGCGATTACATATCATGGTGACATGGATCTTTCAATAATTGACGAAATGCCAAAAAATAGAAAAAAGATTACAACTAAAGTTGTTAATGAAAAAAGATTATTAAAAGTATATGATTTTATGAAACAGGAAATAAGTACCGGGAGACAATGTATCGTTGTATATCCTTTGGTAGAGGAAACTAAAAAATCTGATTTAGCGGCTGCTACAGAGGGATTTGAAAAGTTAAAGAAAGCCTTCAGAAATACAAACCTAGGCCTGATTCATGGAAAAATGAAAAAGATAGAAAAAGATACAATTATGGGTCAATTTGTTAATAATACTATAAATATTTTAGTATCAACCACAGTGATAGAAGTAGGAATTGATATACCAAATGCTTCCGTTATTCTAATTGAACATTCTGAACGCTTTGGTTTAACTCAACTACATCAATTGCGTGGTCGAGTTGGAAGAGGCACTGCTAAAAGTTATTGTATTCTTGTGGAGAGAAATGTAACACCAAATTCAAAGAAGCGTTTAGAAGTTTTGGAAAAAACTAGTGATGGTTTCATTATTGCTGATGAGGATTTAAAAATGCGTGGACCAGGTAAATTTTTTAGCACTGAGCAGAGTGGTTTTTTTAATTATAAACTAGCAGATATGATTAATGATGGGGCACTTATAAGAAAAGCTCGAAATTGTGCACAGAGAATAGTTGATAATGATTCAAAATTGGAAAATCATTTAATAATGAAACAAAGATTGTTAAATGATTATTCTCAATATTTTGATACAATAAATATAACTTAATGATGATGAATTGCTGCCCAATCTGTAAGAGTGAAATGAAATTTATATTCTCAACAAAAGATTATTTAGTCTCTGGTGAATCTTTTGATATTATTGAATGTGATTCATGTTTTCTGAGAATTACAAATCCATTCCCCAATGAACAAAACATTGGTAATTACTATTCATCTAATGATTATATATCTCACAATGATAATGCATCGGGAATATTTGATCATATTTATGGTTTTGTTCGGTCATATCAATTAAATAAGAAAAAAAAATTAATTGAAAAATATTGTGATAAAATTAATGGAAAAATTCTTGATATTGGATGTGGTGCAGGTGATTTCTTGGATGTTATGAAAAAAGGTCATTGGGATATTAATGGTGTTGATACATCTGAAAAAGCGAGAGGAATAGTTAATAATAAGTTAAATATTGAAGTGATGGACCCTGATAGTTGGATAAAAAGCGATACACAATATGATGTAATTACTTGTTGGCATAGCTTAGAACACGTTCATGAACCCTGGATGTATTTAGATAAAATAAAAAAGAGTCTTAATCCTGATGGAATATTAATTGTAGCATTGCCTAATTATCACTCAACAGATGCTAAAATATATAAAGAATTTTGGGCAGCTTATGATACACCACGTCATTTATATCACTTTACAAAAGAATCAATAAATAAAATTGTATATCCTCATGGATTTAATATAAGATCAATATATAGAATGAACTTCGATCCATTTTATGTTTCAATATTAAGCGCAAGGCATATGGGTAAATCTGTGATATATGGATTAATTAATGGGTTTAATTCATGGCTGTCATCTATTTTTTCTATAAATAAATGCAGTTCGCTTATATTTATTATAAAATAGAATCCATAACGCATTTTATATTCAATAATTCTATATTTGCTGACTTTATTTGGATTAAATTGTATTATTTATGGCACTTGAAAGCAAATTAACTGAACAACAATTATTTGACCAGCTAGTTTCATCGCTGGTTCATAGCGCTTGGGTCTATCTTGGGACAATGAAGAATCCAATGAATGACAAGCTTGAAAAGGATTTAGAACAAGCTTCTATACAAATAGACATGCTTGATATGATATATAAAAGAATGACAGGAAATTTATCTCAGGATGAAGAAAAGTTTTTTAGTGAAAATATTCACGCGTTAAAAATGAATTATGTAGAACAGAAAAATAATCCAAATGAAAAAAATGGTATCAACTCAAATAATAATCATAAGGAAAAAAAATCTTGAATTACTCCACTGATCATATGAAACTAAATCGAGTTATTGCTTCTATTGTATTAGCCTTTTCTTTTATGGTTTATTTTTTTACAATGGCACCCACAGTATCGTATTGGGATTGTGGTGAATTTATAGCAACATCATATATTTTGGGAGTACCTCATCCTCCNGGAAGTCCTCTTTATCTACTTCTTGGTAGAATTTTTTCTATGATCCCAACAAATCCTGATATTGCATTTAGAGTAACTATTATTTCTCCTTTAGTAAGCGCCATTGCATGTATGTTGTTATATTTATCGATTGTAAAAATAATTTTGCATTGGAGAGGAAAAATAAAAGATAATACAGATATACTCATTGCATTTGGTGGAGCATTGGTAGGATCTCTTACTTTTACATTTACTGATAGTCAGTGGTTTAATGCAGTTGAAGCGGAAGTATATGCAATGAGTACATTTTTTACTGCAATAGTAGTTTGGTTAATCTTGTTATGGTCAGAGAATGCAGATAATGACGGCAGTGAAAGATATTTATTAATTATTGCTTATATGTTTGGTTTAGCAATAGGAGTCCACATTTTAAATTTATTAACACTCCCATTTTTGGCTCTAATTATTTATTTCAGAAAGACAGATTTTGAATGGAAAACATTTTTTATTACCATGGGATTAACCGCAGTTGTTTTTCTAGTTATTCATAATGGGATAATCAAAGGCTTGCCAAGAATGAGCAAGTTAATTGGTTTGGAGGGTGTAGGATTATTGGTCATTATCACTTTTGCAATCGCTATTTGGGCAATAAAAAATAAGCAACAAATATTATCTCTTATCTTTACTTCGGTAGTTCTTATTCTAGTTGGCTATTCAAGTTATGCTACTATATTTATTCGTTCTGGACAAGACCCAATGATTGATGAAAATGATCCAGAAACAATTTCAAGAGCAATTTCTTATTTAGAGAGAGAGCAGTATGGTACAATAGGGCAACTACCCAGAAAGTATATAAAAAATAAAGTTGGGACACCATCTCATAAAGCAAAAATTGTAGGTAACCCTGAAACAGTAAAAACTAACAATGGCAAATCATATCGAGAATTCTCTAGTAGACAAAATCGAAAATACATGTTTCATAATTTTAGTACGCAGTGGGACTTTTTCTGGGGCTATCAAATGAAAAAAATGTATTGGCGCTATTTTCTTTGGCAATTTGCTGGACGGGGGCCTTCAGGTGATCCAGGAGTAAGTTCTTTTGGTGCCAATTCTCCTGCTCATCCATCGCCTCAAGATGGTGTATACTGGTTCCATTTTGGTTTACCTTTAGCGCTATTATTAGGATTAGTTGGTATATTTTATCATTTTAATAAAGATGGTGAACATGCATTTTCTGTTTTAACCCTATTCTTAATGACCGGTATTGCTGTAATACTATATCTTAATCAGGATAATCCACAGCCAAGGGAAAGAGATTACTCGTATGTTGGTAGNTTTCTGGCNTTTTCAATATGGATTGGTATTGGTAGCGCATCTATATTAGAGTGGGCAGCAAAATTTTTCAAAGAAAAGAAATTTGGAATACGAATTGTTTCTTTTCTAGTCGTCTTTCAATTATTAGCTGTTCCAGGTATGATGCTCAAAGCAAATTACCATGAACACAATCGTTCGGGAAATTTAGTCGCTTGGGATTATAGTTATAATCTATTGCAATCATGCGAACCTAATGCCGTGCTTTTTACNAATGGTGATAATGATACTTTCCCATTATGGTATCTGCAGGAAGTGGAAGGTATAAGACAAGATGTAACGGTTGCAAACCTAAGTTTACTCAATACTCCCTGGTATATAAGGCAACTTAGAGAAATTAGGGAATTTGAAACTGAAAGGTTTATTTCTTTTTCAGAAAGTGAAAATGAAATAAACCGTTCTTCAAATCAGATTATCAAATTATCTGATCGGCAGATAAGAGATCTTACACGAGGGTTAACTCCTTGGCAAAAACGAGAAGTAACGTTACCTGTTGATACAAAAGATAAAATCACATGGTCAGTGAAACCTACATATGCTGGACAAGCATTAAAAATTCAAGATATGATGATTATGCAAATTATTAATGATTCTAAATGGACATCACCGATTTACTTTGCCGTTACTGTCTCACCAAGTAATCGACTAGGTCTTGAGCCCTATTTAGAAATGGATGGATTGGCATATCGTTTACGTCCCTATAAGACTAAAGGAATAAATCCTGAAAATATGTCAAAACACTTGATTACTGATTTTGGACAAGATGAATGGTCAAAGTCATATAATAGTAGTGAGTGGAAAGATGATGAGGGTCGCGTTTGGTTTAAAGATTATGATCCCAAGTATTTATTTAGACATTTAGGAAATGAAAATGTTTATTATAATGAACAAATAATTCGATTGCTTCAAAATTATAGAAGTGCATATATGCAGTTAGCTGTACATTATTTTATGGATTACCAAAAGATTTCCAAAGATCAAAAAGAAGGTGATAAAGGAAAATCTTTAAAAGCAAAAGTGATGCTTATACTCGATGAAATGAATGAAAATATTCCTGATAATACAATTCGCATGGATTCAAAAGAACTCTATTATCAAATGGGTAGATTATATTATGGAGTAGGTCACGAAGAAAAATTACGAGATGTGCTGGATAATTTATTACTGAGAGATGATATCTCCATCAAAGATAGATTAGATTATGGACAATCATATCTTGTTGAATTAGATGAGCCCGGTATTGCAAAGAATATTTATGAGACATTATATAATTCTTTCAATAATACTGAAAGGATAGTCCAGACCAGAGGATTAGAATCAGCAGGTTTATCTTCAAAATCATGGAGACAATGGCAAAATAATTATTCAAATATTGTTTCTCATTTAGTTATTGCTTATCAAAAACTTGAAATGAATACAGAGGCAGAAATGGTTTTAACTGGTTGGTTGGAACGAAACCCAACTGATCGCCAAGCTAAAAAATTACTTGATGAATTAAAAGGTACTTTACCCTAGTTTTTAGGGCATTTAGCTATGGATACGCTAGTTTCCATAATAATACCTCATTGGAATGGCATTGATGTTTTATCAGAATGTATTGATTCCTTAAATAATACAGAATATTCTAATTTTGAAATTATCGTTGTTGATAATGCCTCATCTGATGATAGCGTTAATTGGCTAAAAACTAATCACCCCAAAATTAATGTTGTAGAAAATGATCAAAATTATGGTTATGCAGGAGGATGTAATCGGGGTATAGGAATATCTAAAGGTGATTATATTGTTTTTTTGAATAATGACACAATACATGAAAAAGATTGGCTTAATAATTTAGTTTCTTTTATGCATAGCCATCCTGATTGTGCGGCTGTTCAACCTAAAATATTAAATTATTATGAAAGAGATAGATTTGATTATGCTGGAGGATCTGGTGGGTATATAGATGTTTTATGTTATCCTTTTGCACGAGGAAGATTGTTTTTAGAACAAGAGAATGATAATAAACAATATGATGATGATACGCATTGCTTTTGGGCATCAGGGACAGCAATTATGGTAAGAAAAAAATATTTTCTTAAAGTCGAAAAATTTGATGAAAATTTTTTCGCACATATGGAAGAAATTGATTTATGCTGGAAGCTTCAACTTAAAGGTTATAGTATTTATGCGCATCCAGGATCGGTCATTTATCATAAAAATGCTGTTTCATTGCCAATGACATCATTAAAGAAATTTATGTTAAATCATAGAAATTCAATTATCATGCTATTAAGTAATTATAAGTTATTTACAACTCTTTATTTGTTTCCTATACGATATGCTCTTGAGTTGGTTGCTATAATTTATGCTCTAACAAAATTAGATTTTAAACATATGTTTGGTGTAATACAGGCACATGTATGGATTTTGTTTCATATCCACATCATTTTTATTCGAAGAAGGAAGATTAATCGTCTGCGTACAATTGATGATTATGAAATGATGAAGTCAATGTATAAAGGAAGTATTGTTTGGGATTATTATATAAGAAGAAAGAAAACTTATCGGGATATTTTTTTCAGCCCATCTTCGTAAATATCTCTATTAGAGGGATCAAGGTCCATAAGGCTTTGAAGTATATCATTCTGTCTTAATATTTGTAATATTTTTGATAATTCGGTAGCATGTGATTTTAAAAAATATAGAGTATAATGTTCCCTAGGGATTCTATCATATACTTCATCNATGCCTTTTATCATTGAATTAAATTGGTTAATTGATTCTTCAATTTCTCCATCTTTGAATAAATCTAATGCATAGTAATAAGCAAAACGAGCTTTCCTTAATCCATAATTTGATGACATATCATCAGCAAGTTGGACGCGTTTTGACCATCCCTTAGGAAAATTGCTTGAAGTACCACGAAGAGCGATTGATCTAGCTATTTCATACTGCTTTGATCCCTCATTTGGTTCATAGGTATCTATTTCACCAGCTAAAATCATATTTGCATAATATGATAGAAAGCTTGGAAGGGGTTCAAACATAACAGGGTCATAATATAAACTTGATCCTGGATTAAAAGGAAATTGTAGAGAGTTATCAAAAAAGCGCTGATCTTGATTTGTTGATATGAGAGCCTGGGCAAGAAAATTTTTCTTTCCATTTTTAGTAGTTGTGCCTTCAAATATAATTTGAATATTTAATTTAATTTCTAAATTAGTCCATTCCTCATCCCATGTATTATTAACAAAAAATCTTGAAACTTCATTCTTTAGATTAATCAAAATTTGTCTATCATCATTTTTTAATAATCTATCGTCCATTGTAATATCTACTTTTGAAAATTGAGCATTCAGTAATGATACTAATAAAATAATAAAAAAGATTAATTCTTTTTTTGTTTTTTCCATTATATTAGAAAATAGACCAAGCACTTAATACTGGCAAGTATATTTCATAATTTAACACTAGTTCATTTTTTAGACATAAATAGCTAATTTTTCATATGAGTAATATTAAAGAATTAATATCTCAGTATCCTGATGCGGAATATGTTCTGAAGCGAGCAGGTAAAATTGCATCAGAAAATAATAAACAGATATATGTTGTTGGTGGATTTGTGCGTGATCTTTTCATTCAAAAAAAACCAGTGGAAATAGATTTAATGATTATTGGTGATGGAATAGAATTCGCTGAGATATTAGCAAAGGATTTGGAAGTAAAAAAAGTCGTTCCCTTCAAGCAATTTTCTACTGCAAAAATACCATATAAAAAAATATTTATTGAGGTAGCAGCCGCAAGATTAGAAAAATATGATAGTAAATCACGGAAGCCGAAAGAAGTGATCTACACAGATTTAAAAGGTGATTTAATAAGAAGAGATTTTACTATTAATTCTATGGCAGTTGATTTGTTACCAGAAAATTATGGAGATTTATATGATCCTTATAGTGGTATAAGTGATTTACAATCTAAAAGAATTATTACTCCATTAAACCCAGATGATACGTTTTCTGAAGATCCATTACGTATGCTAAGAGCTGCTTATTTTGCATCAAAATTTGAGTTTGAAATTGATAAAAAATGTTATGATTCAATTATTCGTCAAAAAAAACGTATTTCAATTGTATCACAAGAACGAATCACGATTGAATTATGCAAAATTTTATCTTCACCAATACCATCTATTGGTCTAATTATTTTACAAGATACGGGTTTAATGAAATTAATCTTTCCAGAAATTGATGAAATGTATGGAATTGATCAAACACCTGAATGGCATCACAAAGATATTTTTTTTCATACCATGCAAGTGGTAGACAATGCTGCAAAATTAACTCAAAAAATGGAAATCAGATTTGCTGCATTAGTACATGATATTGCAAAGCCAGTTACTAGGAGAGTAGATAAGAAAAAAGGTTATACCTTTCATGGACATGACGCTGTGGGAGAAAAAATACTAAATAAAGTTATTAAAAGAATGAAATTATCTAATAATCTTGGTGAATTCTTAAAAAAAATGACTTTATTGCATTTACGCCCAATTGCATTAGCAAAGAAAGGTGTAACTGATTCTGCAGTTCGAAGACTTATGGTTGCAGCCGGTGATGATATTGATGATTTGATGATACTATGTAGAGCAGATATAACTACAAAAAACCCAAATAAAGTAAATAAATATATGAAAAATTTTGAACGGGTTGATAGTTTGATGAAAGATGTAAAAGAACGAGACTTATTTAGCCAGTTTCAATCACCTATTAGAGGAACTGAAATAATGGAAATATGTAATTTAAAAGAAGGAAAGAAGATAGGTGAACTTAAAAAGGAAATTGAGGAAGCTATTTTGGATGGTAAGATTGATAATAATCATGATGATGCACTAAGCTATTTATATCAAATAAAAGATAAATTTATTTCGTAATTTATTTTATTAACCGAGGTAGTATTAGCTATATGAAATATTTAGCTTTATTTATAAATATTTTTACAGATCCAATTGTTTCTTTTCAGGAATTGAAGAAAATAAATGATTGGAAAACATCTTTTATGCCATTAATAGTGTTAATGCTTTTAGGAGCAGTAAGCCTTCTATTATTGAAAGAACTTTATTATGATGTGCAACTTGAACAATCTGTTAAATGGATAGAGAATAGTTCGCAGATACCTGATGATCAAAAAGAAGATGCATTAAAGAGCGTATATGAATCTTTAGAAAACCCTAGACCATTTTCTATTTTAATAATGTGGTTAACAAATGTTTTTGCAGGGCCTCTAAGAATAATAATGACGACATTAATCGTTTTAATGATAGTTAAGTTTTTCTTTGGTGAATCCATAAGATATTCAAATTTATTGCCTTATGTTTCATTCTCTTATCTAATTACTGTTCTTGAAACAGTAATTAAAATACCATTAATGATTAATAAGTGGTCTATTGATGTCTATACAGGGCTAGGCTTGCTTGATATAGGTGAAAAAGGGACATTTATTAATAATTTATTTGCTGCAATGGATCTTTTTAGTGTGTGGCGCATAATACTCATTGGAATAGGGTTAAGTGTTTATTATAAAAAATCTGCCAAACCGTTTATAATAGCTATTTTTATTTATTGGTTATTTCAGATTAGCATTTTTGCTGCACTTGGATCTCTTTTTATATAAATAAAAATGAATAAAATTTTAATTTTAATCTTTTTCCTTTCTT
>NZXC01000022.1 GCA_002701785.1 Fidelibacterota bacterium | reverse complement strand
ATTCACCTTCCCATATCTCTCCATGATTAAACTTAATTATCCCATTACCAGTAAAACGCTCGCTGTCCTTCCATTCACCTTCCCATTCACTACTGTCTGGGTAAGTATATGTGCCTTGGCCATTTCTTTTTCCATTTGCAAATCTTCCAAGATATTTTGAGCTATCTGGATAAAGGAATAAACCATCACCATCAAAAAGCCCATTGCTAAATTGACCTATATATTCACTCTCATCAGAGTATATATATGTTCCCTGGCCATGATAGGTCCCATCTTTCCATTCACCAACATATTTTTTTCCATCAGGATAGGTCAAAGTTCCCTGTCCATTGCGTTCATCATCAAAATATTGTCCAACATATACCTTCTGATCAGGATAAGTGTATGTACCTTGTCCATTCCTTTTGCCATCCTTGTATTCACCTTTCCATATCTCTCCATTATCATACTTAATAATTCCTTCACCATTAATATTTTTTCCATCCTGCCATTCACCCGTCCATTCATCACCATCTGCATATGTAAATGCTCCTCTTCCATTATAGGCACTATCTCTAAATGCACCTACATACTTGGAACCATCTTCATAAATAATCGTACCTTTTCCATTAATTTTTAAACCTTCTTTCCATTCACCTTCCCACTCTTCCGCACTATCATAACGGATAATTCCTTTACCAGTAAAACGTTCATCATCTTTCCAATCCCCATTCCATTTCTTTCCGTTAGGGTATGTATATGTTCCTTGACCTTGATATTGTCCTTTTATGATCTCTCCTTCATATCGCGAACTATCTGACCATATAAATGTTCCTTTTCCTGTATATGGCTCTCCATTCTTGAATTGACCCTCCCAGACCTCTCCATTAAGAAAAGTTATTACACCCTGACCATGATAATCCCCATTCGCGTTTTTTGCTCCTTCATATGATATTTTTGCCCCACAGTTAGCAAGAAGGAAAAGGAAAGAAATTATAAATATTTTATTAAGTAAATTTTTCACTTCGGTGGAAATTTAATATATAATTTATAATAAATACAAAAATTGATATTCTACGCATTATTATAATGAGAAGTACTATTCCCATTCAATTGTACCAGGGGGCTTAGAAGTAACATCATAAGTAACTCGATTTATACCTTTAACTGAATTAACAATATTATTTGATATTTTTGATAAAACTTCTGGGGGCATTCTATACCAATCAGCAGTCATGCCATCAGTACTTGTTACAGCACGTAGACCCAGTAAATTCTCGTATGTTCTTTGATCGCCCATTACACCAACTGTTTGGACTGGTATTAGAATTGCAAATGCCTGCCAAATTTCATCATATAAATCTTCTTTTTCTAACGTATCTAAATAAATTTTATCTGCCTCCTGTAAAATGGATACTCTTTCTGGTGTAATTTTCCCAATAATCCTAACTCCAAGACCTGGCCCAGGGAAAGGATGTCGATTAATTAATTTTTCTGGCAATCCTAATTCTTTTCCTACATTTCTAACTTCATCCTTAAATAACTCTCGCAATGGCTCAATGAGCTTAAATTTCATATTCTCAGGTAAGCCACCTACATTATGATGACTCTTAATCAGGTGTGCAGCTTTTCCATGACTTATACCGCTTTCAATTACATCAGGATATAATGTACCTTGCGCTAAATATTCCATATTGTCAAATCTCGAAGCTACAGATTCAAAAGAATGGATAAACTGATTTCCAATAATCTTACGTTTTTGTTCTGGATCAGTAATGCCAGATAGTTTTTCAAAAAAAATATCTGATTCATCTTCGAGATAAATATTTACACCTAATCCATCTTTTAAAGCATGAATACAATCTGAAGCTTCATTTTTTCGCATCAATCCATGATCAATAAGTACTGCTCTTGCTTTATCTCCTATTGCTTTATTTATTATAGCTGCAACAACTGAAGAATCTACCCCTCCACTAACTCCAATAAGGACATTACTATTTCCAACCTCTTCTCGGATCAAATTTACTTGTTGATTAATAAAATTATCTGGAGTCCAATTAGCATTACACGAGGCAATCTTGAACAAGAAGTTTTCTAACATATCTGTGCCATATTCTGTGTGAGAAACTTCTGGATGAAACTGCGTTGCTAACCGACTCAAATCACTATTTGCCATGGCAGCTATAACTCCATTTGAAGATTCTGCAATAACAGACCATGAATCTGGTACTTTTGTCACTTGATCCATATGAGACATCCAGACTTGTGATCCATTTAAATCTGATTGTAAAAAGTCTGTTTCTTTAGTAATAGAAATTTTAGCAAATCCATACTCTCCTTGACCTGTGGATTTTACGGAACCCCCACTATGATGAGCTAGAATATGTAGCCCATAACATATACCGAGTATGGGTATATCTACTTTTAGTATTTCATTATCATAATCAGGAGNGTTTTGTTCATATACGCTGGATGGNCCTCCAGATAATATGATTGCATTTGGNTNATACATCATAATATCATCCAANGTNGAATCATGCGATAANATACNNGAGAANACNNTNAGCTCTCGAATTTTCCTAGCNATAAGTTGNGTNTATTGTGATCCAAAATCGAGGATAATGACTCCTCCATTTTTATAATCACTCATTTATAATTTCCAACTTTTTAATTTATCTAAAAATTTATGATCAGTTAGTTTATACTGGATTGGTGTTACGCTTATCCAATTATTNGCAATTGCATATCCATCCTGNTCATCAGATGTATCATTATTTACTATTTCACCATTCATCCAATAATATATACGCCCTCTAGGATCTTCTCTTTTTTCAAGATCATCAAGAAAATATTCCTTNCCTTGAGAAGTAACCTTATAGCCATTACATTCAGAAATTTCACAATTTGGGATATTAACGTTTAACAATGTTCCTTTTGGCAAACCATGATCTAAAACATTCTTTGTCATTTTCACCACAACTTNTTTTGATAATTCATAATTATTTGCTTTNAAAGTGTTTAAGCTAAAGGCAATGCTAGGAATGCCTAGCATTGTTCCTTCTGCTGCTGCAGAGACTGTTCCAGAATACANAATGTTGGCTCCTACATTGGCCCCAACATTAATACCNGAAACAACAATATTTGGCTCCTTATCTAAAAAAGAACCAATTGCAATTTTAACACAGTCAGCAGGTGTNCCATTTACAGCATACCCTTTAAAATCTCCATGTCGAGCACAAGGTTCTATTCTGATTGGATCTGAAATAGTAATAGAATGCCCAACCGCACTTTTTTCCGTATTGGGCGCCAGAACAGTAACTTCACCAATTTCGTTCATCGCCTCCCACAGAGCATAAATGCCTTTGGAATAAATTCCATCATCATTTGTCAGTAATATTCTTGGCTTTTTATTATTCATGTAAAATCCNTGGCTTTTTATTATTCATGTAAAATCGATATTATATTATATAAAGTTAATTTCATTTTTTCCCTAGTAACTATATGATCAATAAAACCTTTTTCTTTTAAGAACTCNGTTCGTTGAAATCCTTCAGGNANATCCTGNCCAATAGTTTGNTTAATAACTCTTGGGCCAGCAAANCCAATAAGAGCACCCGGTTCCGCTAAGATAAGATCTCCAAGCATACCATAACTTGCTGTTACACCCCCTGTCGTTGGGTCAGTCAGTATAGGAATATACAATCCACCCCCTTCTGAGAACTGAGCTAACTTTGCGCTTGTTTTTGCTAACTGCATTAATGATATCGCACCTTCTTGCATACGTGCACCACCAGAAGCGCATACTAAAACCATTGGTAGTTTATTTTCATGAGCATAATCAATCATTCTAGAAACTTTTTCTCCAACAACTGAACCCATACTTCCACCAATAAATGCAAAATTCATTATGCCAAGAATTACTTGTTTACTATTTATCGTTCCAATATATGTATTTATAGCATCATTCTGTCCAGTCTTCTTTGTTGCTGTATCTAATTGATCCTTATATTTTTTTTCTGCTTTAAAATTCAAAAAATCTTTAGAAAGAATATTTGTAAACATCTCTTTAGAAGATCCTTTATCAAGTAATAAATCATGATATGTCTTTGGATCTATACGAAAATGATGTGAACAATGACGGCATACTGAAAGTGATTTATCTAATTCTGGTTTATAAAGGAATTCACTACAGGTAGGACACTTTACCCATAAACCGTCAGGCACTCCCTTTTTTTCTATAGGGGCTATCTTTTGTTTTTTACGCTTAAACCACGCCATGAGTTAAAAACTCCATTTTCATAACAATTGCATCTTCTCCATCATTATAATATTTCTCTCTGATTCCAAGTTCTGAGAAACCAAACTTTAGGTAAAGATTTATGGCTGGAAAGTTACTTTTTCTTACTTCCAAAACAATACTAATATCTTCATCAAGTTGATCCATATAATATGACAACAATCTTTCACCATACCCTTTGTGTTGATAAGCGGTGTCAATCGCAATATTTAGTATTTGCACATCTTTATCTATTTTATGAGTAAATATATACCCAATTATATTACCTTGTAATGACATAACATAATTTGATGCTATATGCTGAGAACTTAATTCCCACTTTATTTGCTCTTTTGACCACGGAAACCGAAAAACTCTTTTTTCAATTAAACTGATAGTTAAAAGATCCTCTTCTGTTGCAGGACGAATCAGGATTTTTTAACTCCAATATTAAATGGTGAGATATAATTAGGAACTAAACCGTATGGCTTGTCAACGACCCATTTATCAAAATTTTCATTTGCTAATTCAGCAATAATGGATGATGAAGTATAACCTGGTTGAATATTTTGTTCTTCACTGATTAAGTCATTGCATCCAACTTGAACCACAAGATCTAATCCTTGTAACAAAAGCTTAATTTTTTCCCATGGGTAGGCAGCGATTTCATTATCTGGATTCAAATTATCATTCATCTTAAATCTTTGTGCATATACAATATCACGATGGGAATAAAGTAGAGCTTGTGCAGATCCATTAAATTTTCCTCCAGATTTCATAATTGCTGTTAATGTGGAGACAGGTATAATGGGAAGACCACATCCAAAAGCCAAACCTTTACTATAACTTAATCCTATTCGCAATCCTGTAAANGANCCTGGTCCAATCGATACTGCTATTCCATCAATNTTCTTTAGCNCTAATCCAGTTTCNNAACACAACTTTTCATAAAATAGTGGTAGTGATTTCGCATGTTGTCTTGGAATATTATCCTCAATTGTATGAATAATCTCTCCATTATCTAAATATGTTACCCCACAAACATCAGTAGCTGTATCTATTGCAATTATTTTCATTCACTTAAAGCATTAATNATTAATTCTCTATCATTCTCNGTATTTAAAACTCTTTGAAAATTAATTTGTACAGTTTCTGGNGGTAATATATCAATAATTTTATCTGCCCACTCAATTAAGATGATCGCACCGGGCGTTCTAATGATATCCTCACCGCAAATATTTAGAAAATCCTCAATGCCATCAAGACGATATGTATCTACATGGATTAGTTTGCATTTTTCACCATCATACTCACTAACNAACTTAAAGGTTGGAGAANNAATCGATTCAAAAATATCAAGTCCTTCTGCAAAACCTTGNGCAAAAGTGGTCTTTCCNGATCCAAGATCGCCAATTAATGCAACTATTGTTCCAACAGGTAANTCTTTTGCAAAATTTTTTGCAAAATTTTTAGTTTCGATAGCAGATCTAGTAAGAATTTGTTCTGATGCCACTAATTTCCCTTCATCGTAACAACCGGAACCATTATTTCTTCCATGGAAATACCCCCATGTTGGAAACTTTCTTTTAACTTACCCTCNAAACGATGTNGTTGATTAGGATAAAGAAAAAATACATCATCNTTTGCGATTAAATAATTAGTTTGATGTACTAATTCTGGCAACCTGTAATCTGATGGNTTACGAATAATTAANGCATTNTTTTCTTTAGAATTTAGGTTTCGACCGTATTTATATCGAACGCCACTAGATGTTTCTCGATCAGCCCCAACAAGAACTCCTCGCTGGACACGGACTGTCCCATGATCGCTAGTAATTATTACAGTAAAATNATTTTCACTTAATTCACGCATCATCCTATANANCCAGGAATTTTNAAACCAAGTTCGAATAGCCATACGATATCCAGCTTCATCAGGAACAATTTCTTTTAATANATCAGACTCGGCNCTCTTATGNGCAAGCATATCAACAAAATTCACCACAATTGACAGCAANCTNGTTTGTTTGTAATCCGATATGTTTCGCAATAAACGTTCTCCTTGATCTGCAACATTAATTTTNTTATAAATTATTTTTTTATTNCCAAAACCAATCCTTTTTAATTGATCTTCAAGAAATATGGATTCATANTTATTCAANCTTGNNGCATCACTTTTCATTAATTCTANCTGTTGTGGATATTTTACACATAGTTCATCAGGAAAAAGNCCTGAAAAAATNGCATTCCTACTAAAAGGAGTNGCTGATGGTAACAATGACATTTGATAATCAATTTCTATATTAAAATACTGCCCTAATTCAGGCAAGATAGATAAAAACTGATCATGCCTCAAAGCATCTATAACGATAAGACATACTTTAGAATCTTTCTTTAAATTTGGTATTACAAATTTTGGGACAACATCTATAGATAGATTTGGGCGTTCAGAATTATAAAGCCAATTAGAATAATTACTCTGAAAAAACTTTACAAATTCGCGATTGCATGTATGGATTTGTTCAATAAGTATATTACCTAAACCAATATCCTTATGTTCATCAAAATCTATTTGCCATTTACTTAGACGATTATAAATATTCCACCACTCATCTGCATTTAAATCGCTACGAATTAACTCTTCTATTTCTTGAAACTCTTTTAGGTAACCAGTTGTTATTTTCTCCTCACGTATTTTAAAATTTTCAAGAACTTGTTTACATGCCATAAATATCTGTGAAGGGCTGACAGGCTTGATAAGAAATTGTGATATTTTTTGTGAAATAGCTTCGTCCATCAACCATTCTTCTTCACTTTTAGTTATCATAATTACAGGTAAATTTGGACGTAATTCGCTGAATTGCTGAATGGTCTGAATACCATCTTGTCCAGGCATAAACTGATCCATAAGAATTAATTGAAAATTACTTTCTTTGATCAATGTAACTGCATCAGCACCATTTGAAGCTGTAGAGATGCTAAAACCTTTATCTTCTAGAAATAGAATATGAGGTTTTAGATGATCTATCTCATCATCTACCCATAGAATTTTTCCACGTGAATTATCCATATTTAGATACTAGAAATTAATGAAATGAGTAAAAAATCAGAATAAATGATTAGTAAATTACTTTAATAAAATCAATTTTCTTGTAGTAGTAAAATTATTTGTTTCCATAAGAAGGAAATATATACCAGCACTTACATCTTGATTAAAATTATCTTTACCATGCCAACGTATTGATCTATATCCTGCAGCCTCAAATTTATTTGACAGCAATTTTACTTCTTGTCCCAGTAAATTATAGATAGATATNCGAACATTACTATCTTCTGGTAAATCATAACGAATTGTTGTAGTTGGATTNAATGGATTTGGATAATTTTGGTGCAACGCATATACTTCAGGCAATGGCGCGATTGTATTAAATTNATAAGATTGAGTGAAGATCTGAGTTACNTGACCCAAACGATTNCGCATATCAATCATCCATTCAACTTCCGTATCTGCATCCATTAATTTTTTAAACGTAAACNTAAATTGCTTATTAAGAGGNTGAATCCGTANTTCTTCATCTAAATCTGNAACTTGNAANNTAATTCTATGATTGATTGAATCATGNTGNAATAATGAAGTCCANCTTTGATCTAATCTTGAANAATGATCAATAAATTGAATNACCTCNGGATCATAAGAAAATTCTATTCCAATNGATCCAATGGANCGTATTGAATCTAAATTAAAATTCAAGAGCAGATAGTCATTCTCTTGCCCTATTTTTCTATCTGGATATACAACAGACAAATTTGCATCGTATCTATCATAGATCATACTCTTAGCAAGTCTACCATCATCATTTTCAAACCCNTTTGACCAATTCCACATTTGAACAAACACCATTAAATCTTCAAAGTTCATTAAAGTATCTGGCTGCAGTTGCATATAAGGAGGATTACCTAATGCAGGACCAACTTCATGAGATAACATGGTTGTATCAGACCACCAGTTTTGTTGTAATGAAACTAAATCTTCAAAATCAACTAAGCCTGAACGATCATAATCCCCTAATATATTAATAGAAAATGAAAGAGAATCGTGATCTGCGGNACCATCAGGGTCACCATTGTTATTTCCATCAAATGGATTATTCCATATATCGCGTAATTGTTGATTAATGGAAACTTGTATTTGTTCTTCCGCATAATAATTTTCTTGCGGATAAATAGTTAAATGAGCTATTTCTCCTTCTTGAANAAACTGANCAGTATAATCAAGCTCCCCTCTTTGATTNCTTCTTAGCATTATTCCATTAGAATATGAATTAAGATTCATTTGNCCAGTAAATGTNAGNATGATATGATCATACCAATACATATACTCACCAGTATCAGGAGAAATTTCTGTTAATAAAGGTAATATCTGGTTATCGAAATGAATAANAATCNGTTCTGANGTGNATGATTGCCANCCATCAGATATNGATAATNNAAGCAATAAATTTGTATCAAGNTTAAATAAGTCATCATCAGATTTCCATATAAGTGTNTCAGAATATTCTAAACTACCTATATTATATAGACTATCTTGAAGTGTGGCTAAATGCCAAGAATTTCCANCATTAAGAGAATATCGAAGAACAACTGTATAATAATCATTGGTCGTGTCTGTTATCGAATAAGTAAGTCTTATATCTCCATAATATTCATCTTGAGCTNGACTCATTANTCCTNTCGCAGAACCAATATGGTTATCAATAGCAAATACATCAGAAATANATGTTGAAGAAGTGTCATNNGGCGTTTGNAAAGTATCAGATTGTAAATCATATGCAAAAACTTTTAACTGGACATTAGGATGAAAACTTCCATTAAGATCATTCATAGAATACCAGATTATCGACATGGTGTCCAATCCAATATCACCACTTTGCTCAATAGTAGTGGCCNCGTTCCACTGAACACCATCAGTAGTAAAACTAATTTGGTAATCTAATTCATCATCATCAAAATCATATAAATGCAATGAAAGGTTAATATTNTTATGGTATTCACCTTGTAGAGGNACAAATGTAATCTCCGGAGGATAATTAATATCTATAACTTCAAGATCTACTATCATTGTATCTGCGAGTTCCCCATCCGAAACTATAATAGTGAAAAATGTATCATCGCTCCCCCTNGATACNATTCCATAAATACTATCTCCTGCTAGAATCATCCAAGGTGGTCCATCATATAACTCCCATGTCAAAGTTGAATCTTCNGGATCAGTTGCTNATGGATAATAAACAAAATATTCATCTACNAAAGCTGTATCAATTTCATGTGAAGTAATCATTGGCAAATCATTGACTGGNTTAACATACACATNAATTTCTAATGAATCATTAAGCAGTCCATCAGAAGCAAACANTGTAAANATTGTATCNAGATCACCTTCAAGAGGAATTCCAGAAACATCATCGCCTTCCATTGATAGCCAACTTGGCAAATGATCCACTNACCAGGAGATAGGNAGTCCTTCTGGGTCGTATCCTGCAAAATTAAAGGATACAAATTCATCTTCTGTAGCTAATAACGAATCTGAAGATGTAATTACAGGTAAATCGTTNTATGGAATNACTTCTACGAATACNGAAACNGTATCCAAGTACTCACCATCGGAAACAATGATTNTAAAAGTTGTATCTTGAGCACCTTCATTTGGAGAACCAAATGTACTATCACCNGNAGTGTTCATCCATGAAGGAAGGTTGTTAAATGTCCATAGTAATGTAGAATCTTCTGGGTCTTCCGCAAAAGCACGATATACATAATATTCNGATTCATCAACAATAATAGAATCAGNAGATTTTATTACAGGAGGATCATTAACTGTCGTAACAAAAATCCCAACATCAAGTGTATCNGAAAAATAGGAATCAGAATAAATTAATAGAAAACTAGTATCTAAATCCCCTTCTAAAGGTGTTCCATAAATGGAATCATTACTCATAGTAAGCCATTCCGGTTCATTTNCAATNCTCCAACGATTAGTACCAATATCAGGATCATATCCATCATATGAATAATTATATATTTGATCCTCAACAGCAAAAGATGTAGAAGATGATGTTATAACAGGAGGATCATCATCTAACATATAAATGGTTATAATCGTTAAGGCAGAATCACGGCGTTCTNCATTATCAAATNCATATACGATTGTATCTTTACCAAAATAATTCTCATTAGGTTGATAGATAATAGTAGAGTCACTCATTATCTCGANACTGCCATGATCNGCAGAATCAAGTATGGCGAGATTNANTAAGTGAATATTAACTATACTATCATTTGACACAGGATTAAATAATAGATCAGAATCTTCATTCATAAAGAATTGATCATTGACAAGTGTTAACCAAACATCTGGAACTGATCTAAGATTTTCATAAGCNCCCAAATCAGGTGCAGTACCCTGAGGAGCGGGTCTATTAACACCATTCAAATCCACACTAAAACTGCTGGAAATATCTCCTACTCCNATTGCCATGGAATAATCTGATAAACGATAATCATGATTGTTGNTATTATTAAAAAGAGGCTCCACATCGATATTTGAACTATCCCAAGANACCAGTGATGCACTTGCACTACTAGTTTCATGAGAATAACCAATTCCATAAATACCTGCATCTATATTCGAGTGTGAAATACTTAAAAAATCATTTATATCAGATATATACATTTGATCTGGAATATTATTATANAGAATTGANTTCATAGCTTCTACATTTGATCCACCTGAAAGAATGAGGGCGCCTCCATGAAATTCTGCTTGATTATCAACAATTGTAGAATTTCCAATTGTTGGACTTGAGTTAGTTGAATAAATAGCACCACCATATTGTCCTGCATAGTTATTATTTATTACCATATTGTATAACCCTGGATTCGAATTACTATACATAGCAAAAGCACCACCTGTAGAATCTGCATTATTATTTGATAGAACTAAATTTGTTATTGTAGGATTAGATGAACTCATAGCTATACCTGCACCATTTTTTGCAGAATTGTTGTCAATGGTTAACTTATTTAATATCGCACTAGAGTTGTTTTGCATATAAATAGCGCCACCATATGCTNTTGCTGAATTATTAGTAATTGTAATATTAGAGAGATTTGGATTACCTCCATTNAGATAAAGGGCNCCNCCATTCGNAGTAGAATTATTNTTTAAAATAATTAAGCTCTCTAGTAGAGGACTTGAATTAGTTGAATAAATAGCACCNCCATATTGAGCATNTCCGTTTCGAATNGTTAACCCTACTAACTTTATNTGCNAACNATTTACATTTGATATTGTGATAACAGAACCATTTGATTGNCCATCNATTATAGTACTTGANATATGAGAAGTATCACCAGAAATAAAATATTCAGAAGCAATAATTAGTGCTTTGCCAAGCAANTCAATATTTTCATAATAAATACCACTNAACACAATTAATGTATCATCATCAAACGATTGATTAATTGCACTTTGAATAGAAATAAAATCTCCAGCACCATTTTGATTAATTTCATATTTCTGNGGNGTTGGNATCGCATACACATCCAACGATTTTTGACTTTCTAAACCAGAATAATCTAACGCAGATATGCGATAATAGTAGGTTGTGCCATTTTCAAGACTATCAATAACAACTGTAGTATCATTTGGATTTGAATTTCTTGCGATAATATTGGATGGGAACTGTTCCGTACCACCATAAATTAAATATTGATAAAGATCCTCTTCTTGATTCTTATTCCAAGATAATGTTATTTGTCTATTTCCCGCATCAGCAACAAGCGCTTCCGGCATTTCCGGTGGAACCATATCAACTGCTTCTGAATCCCACGTAGCTCCACTAATTGTTGCATGATTTCCATTACCACTTATATCATAAACTGTTCTTCCCAAGCTTTCACCAAACTTCCAATAACCTAATAATGAAGTGGAAGACTGATACTGATCTGAGTTCTCATTCAAATCAATATTTAATGGATTACTATTAATCGCCTGAATTTCAGTAAGACTTAGTGTGTCATTCCAAATAATCACCTCATCAATTTTTCCATCAAACCACTGTGGATCCCCGCTATTATGTCGTCCTATTCTAAAGTTGCTTCCATCAGGGCTTGATTGAGTAAAAGTATTATTCCCTACTAATTCACCATTCATATAAAGTAATACTATGCCCGTATCAAAAACAGCTACTGCGTGGTACCATTTATCCGGACTATAAGTAAAGGGTGAATTATAGTATCCATTATGATATTGAACATCAACACTGTTATCCCCATCCACATAACCCAAAATAACAGACTGTCCATAACTTCCACCAATATCACTATCTACAATAGATTGTTCCCCAGAATTAACATCCGGCTTAAATAAAACGGAAATAGAGAGAGGGAGTAAATTACTAGCAAGTGGAGTATCTATATAATCATTATCACCATCAAAGCTGAGACATTGCTCATTGACAGGATCATGAGGCATCGCAAACACAGTGCTAGTTTTTTCACTTTCATTCCCTGCTAGATCAACAGCAGAAATACGATAATACCTTATGGACCCATCTGATATACCACTATGGCTGTATTTCTGTTGCCCAACAAAGCCATTTCCAATATAGATACTAGGATTAGTTACCGTATCGGCATAAACCTTATAATAGGCCAAATCAGTTTCCGTATTTTCTATCCATGTTAAATCAACTTTTCCTAATCCAGGTGTGGCAATTAAGTTAGTTGGGGCGCTAGGAACATCTCCATCTACATATATATCACTACTACCACTTATAGAAAATGTTGATCCTATTTCAGGTAGATTAAGCAATGATCTATTCCCAGCANAGTCAGTAATTGAACCTCCGTTTAAAACCAAAGAACTATCAGTTTCATAACCTAAATCAAGAGAGCTATGTCCACTTTCAACGATGTAACGAAAAACTAATGTTGTACTTCCAGTTCCACTTAGATAGGGAATAGATACATCATTCGAACCCGTTTCAAGAATCAGCTGCGGTGATTGTGTAACATTCACTTGTTCGCTAAAATTCATTGCAATATCAATCGTATCGCCAAAAATATAAGTTCCATTAGAATCCAAAGATGTAACAGAATTAACAAATGGCAAAATACCATCAATAATTAATGCTTTATTGAATGATAGTGAGCCAGTAGAATCAGGTTCAGGAAGTACTAAAACCATATTATTACCAGCAGCATCATTTATTGAACCTTGATTTAATTCTAAAGCATTTTGATTAATATAGCCAAGATCATCTGTAAAGTCCCCTTCTGAAACAATATATGAAAATTTGATTGCACTAGTACCAGAACCTCTAGTATAGCTACTTACAGCATCATTATCTCCAGTTTCTAAGGTAAGAGTTGGAGCTCCAGTTACTGTAACCGGTTCTGAAAAGGTAACATTTATTATTATCGTATCACCAACAATATAAGTAGAGTTTAAAGTTGAACTAGTCACAGAATCAACAACAGGCGCACCACCATCTACGACTAATGACTTGTTTGCTGATAGTGAACCAGCAGATCCTGGAGGAATCAAGGTTAATGTAGCATTATTACCAGATATATCTCGTATGGAACCGCCATTTAATGTTAATGCAGTCGTATTTGAATAATCAAGATCATCACTTTGATGACCTAGTCCAACTATATAGTTAAATATAATCGATGATGAACCAGAGCCAGAACTATAATCAACTATTGTATTTGTATTATCACTAAAGGTTACTAATGATATTTGGGGATTTCCTATGACATATACATTATCGTCAAAAAGAATCGCAACAGGTATAGTATCTCCAACCATATAATTCCCATCTGCTAAAGAAGAGGTAACGGAAGTCATAACTGGAACAATACCATCTATAACAAAGGCTTTNTTCGCACTTAGAGACCCTGCTGAATCNGGNTCGGCCATTNTTAATCCAGCATTGTTACCAGCAGCATCATTAATTGAACCACCATTTAACGTTAATGAACTAGAGGAAATATATCCTAAATCAGTACTTGTATGACCTGCAGCAACGGTATAATTAAATGTTATTGTAGGGCTCCCTGACCCACTAGAATAGTCCAGAGTAGCACCATTTATACCAGTTTCAATTGACAACTGAGGCGTTCCTGCTACTATCACAACTTCATCAAATGTTACTGTAATCCCAACCATAGTACCAAAAGTCAATGTCCCGTTTTCATCAGGAGATGAAACACTTGTTATACTAGGAACAATACCATCAATAACAATAGCCTTGTTCGCACTAAATGAAGACGCCGTTCCAGGAACTGGTAGATTTAGATTAGCATTATTACCAGCAATATCAAGAATTGTACCATTATTTAGGGACAGTCCTGATGCGCTTACATAATCTAAATCATCAGAAAAATGACCTTGGGCGACAATATAATTGAATATTAATGTGGATGCTCCACTTCCACTAGCATAGTTAGCAATACCATCTGAGGTACCTGTTTCCATGGTTAACTGAGGTATTCCAGTTACGGCAACACTCTCGGAAAAATTCACAGCAATACCAAGAGTATCACCAATCTTATATGTTCCATCTAATAAATTTGTAGATATAGAACTAATGACTGTTGGTATAATACCATCAACAATTAGATTTTTATTTGCACTTAATGATCCAGATGCACTTGGAGCAGGTAATGTTAATACTGCGCTATTGCCTGATAAATCACTAATTGTACTGCCATTTAATGAAAGAGCGGCAGTATTTATATAATCTAAATCCTCACTTGTATGATCACGTACAACAATATAATCAAAAATTAATGTATTGGTTCCGCTACCTCTTGAATAATCTACTACTGCATTTTCAGCTCCTGTTTCAAGAGTAATTTGTGGTGATCCATTACTTATATTTGCAGCAACAACTTCAGAAAAATTAACAGTTATCTCTAATGTGTCACCAATATTATACATTCCATTTAATTCCGACGATGAAACGGAAACTACCGAAGGACTAATTGCATCAACTACCAATGTTTTATTTGCGGATAGAGAGCCAGAAACTCCAGGCTCAGCAAGAGTTAACGTCGCATCATTCCCTGCAATATCACGTATTAACCCATTGTTAAGTGAAAGTGATGATGTATTCACATATCCTAAATCAGTATTTAGATGTCCCTCCCCAGCAATATATTGGAAAGTTAAGATAGATGTTCCTGTACCACTGGTATAATAAACGGTTGCATCATTGGATCCTGTTTCCAATACCAACTGTGGTGCACCAGTAACATTTACATTTTCATCAAAGTGTACAGTTACATCCAGTGTGTCACCAGCTTTGTAATATCCATTCGCGGTAATTGCTGAAACAGAGTCCACCGTTGCATACACCCCATCAATTATCAGAGCTTTATTTGTAGCTAATGATCCTGTCTCACTTACTGTTGGTAAAGTGAGATTGACATTATTACCAGCAAGGTCTTGAACGACACCATTATTCAATGCCAATGCAGTATTGCTATTGTACTCTAAATCAGAACTAGCATGACCAACTGTAACTGTATAAATAAAGGATAGTGTATTTGTACCTGATCCTATAGAATAACTAGCCACACCATCATTGCTACCTGTTTCTAATGTTAATTGAGGAATACCTGTAACAGTAACAACTTCATTGAATTGTACTGTTATTACTACCTCATCTCCAATTTTATATGCACCGTTATCAGAAGTAGATGAAACAGAAACTACAGATGCAGGGATTCCATCAACAACGATGGCTTTTGTATTTGCCAATGAACCAGATTCACCAGGGGTTGGTAATGTTAATATTGCATTATTACTTGCAGCATCTTTTATTGATCCACTATTTAATGCCAATGAACTATTTGAAACATAATCAAGATCAGAATTAACATGTCCATTAGAAATTATATATTGAAAATTTAGTGCACCTGTACCTGTACCTGAAATATAGTTAATTACGGCATCAGTATTACCCGTCTCAATAGTAAGCTGTGGTGTCCCTGTAACAGTTACAGCTTCATTAAAACCAACATTAATTAGTAATGTATCACCAATACCAAAAATTCCATCATCAGCTGAAGCGCTCACGGAAGTTACAATAGGCCCAGCAACATCAATCACACTTGTATTCCATACAGCTCCTGAAAATGAGGCATGTTGTCCTTTACCGCTAACATCATATAATGTAAACCCAGTACTCTCACTGAAGCGCCAATACCCTTTTAGATTTGATGAGGAACTATAGTTTCCACTATTGGATCTTAAATCTGTACTACCACCACCATTGTATAATTGAAGTAACTCTTCCTGTGTTAAAGCCTTATTCCAGACTCCAATCTCATCAATGTTNCCATCAAAATACTCATNATCACCTGCTGTATTNACCCAGCGTGCAACTTCTAAGGCTACATCAGTACTAAATTCAATATCTGTTGTAACTGACTCAATCAGATTTCCATTTATATATAGTTTGACATACTGACCATTTTTATACACACCAGAAACCAAATAACTTATCCCTGCACTATAATAATTAGCTGTCGTACTTGCTTTAGCATTGGTTTCACCCGAACCAACCAATGCCCATATCTCACCATTTGAACGTACACTTAACCGGTATCCATTGCTTCCTGAATAAGGCATTCGATTTAATATGGTAGCATTTTTTAAAACATCTGCTTTTAACCAAGATGAAACAGTTAACTCATCTGTAACATTAAAATCATCACTATTGGTAGATGTAGCAAAATCATCCGTTCCATCAAAATTTAGGGAGCTAGCTACATCTAAATCATGGGCAAGTGAAGAAATATCAGTTGATGTATTACTAATATTTCCAATATTATCCATTGCAGCTAATCGATAATAATATATAGACCCATTCGTTAATCCCGTTTGAGTATATGTTTCCGTTCCCGTTGAGATAGTAGCTAACAATGTTGTTGGATTACTGGAAGTTCCACCATAAATCTTGTATGATGCTAGATCTTGATCGCTATTCGCAGTCCAATCAAGTCGAATTTGTTCACCACCTGGTGTTGCAAATAAACCAGATGGGATTGCTGGCAATACACCTTCTACATTTAAAGTCATATTTGAACTAAGCGAATTACTTGCTCCTGGTGTAGGTAAGGTTATTAGAGCAGAATTTCCAGCAGCATCCTTAATGGATCCATTATTTAATCCAAGCGCGCTTGTACTCACATAAGCAAGATCTGTATTCACATGTCCTGAGGCAATAATATATCTAAAAATAAGTGTGGTGGAACCACTACCTGATAAATAGTTCACAATGGCATCTGTTATACCTGTTTCCAATGTTAATTGGGGTGCGCCAGTGACTATAACCTCTTCATTAAATACAATAGAAATATCTAATGTGTCTCCCATTTTATAACTTCCATTTCCATTATTTGATGACGCCAATAAAACGGATGGGGGATTTGCATCCAATGTAATTGCTTTATTATACCCTAAAGAACCAGCAGCCCCTGGATTAGGTAAAGTTAATGTAGCCGTATTGCCTACAGCATCAATAATCGATCCGCTATTTAGACTTAATGCGGAAGAACTTGCAATATCAAGATCCGCTGATGTATGACCATTTACAACAATAAATTGAAAGGTCAATACATTAGTACCTGTACCAGATAAATAATTAGCCAAAGCATCCGAAGTACCTGTCTCCAAAGTTAATTGTGGAGTACCACTTACTGTAATGGCCTCACTAAATGTTACCGTAATTCCTAATGTGTCGGATATACTATACGTTGTATCAATTTCATTTGAGCTAACAGAAGTTATCGATGGTGACAATCCATCGATGAACAAGTTTTTATTTGCAGCCAATGAACCTGCAGCGCCTGGAGAAGCAAGGGAAAGATCAGCAGAGCTTCCTGCAGCATCTAGTATTGTGCCATTATTAAATACCAAAGCACTATCGCTTAAATAATCCAAATCATTACTAATATTACCACTAGCTACTGTATATAAAAATCTGAGAACTGTGGTGCCACTTCCACTGCTATATTCTGCATACGTATCTTGAGTTCCAGTCTCTAAAGTTATTCTTGGTTTACCAGATGTAGTATCTACAAAAGCAGCTTCACTAAACGTGATAAGAATTGGAATTACATCACCAATTTTGTAAACGGAATCAGCTGAAGTTGACGAAACAGAAAATATGGTAGGAACAATTCCATCTATAACTAATGCTTTATTATTACCTAGTGATCCACTAGCGCCTGGTTCAGGTAAGGTCATTATTACATTATTACCTGCTGCATCTTTTATGCTTCCTCCATTTAAACCAAGGGCAATAGAGCCAACATAATCTAAATCACTAGCGACTTCACCAGCAGATACGGTGTATGTAAAGGTCAATATAGATGTACCACTACCTCTTGTATAATCTACTATCGCATCCTGATTTCCTGTCTCTAGAGAAATTTGCGGTGTGCCTACTACATTTACTGCTTCATTAAACGTGATAGTAATTCCTAATGTATCACCAAGCCTATATAGGCTATCATTAACATTGCTACTAACAGAATTTATAATTGGAATAACACCATCAATTACTAAGGCCTTGTTTCCTGCCAGAGAATTAGTAGAGTCAGCTTCTGGAAGTGATAATTGAGCATTATTTCTTGCGGCATCTCTTATTGTTCCCCCATTGAGAGAAAAAGCGCTTGAATCAATATAATTTAGATCAGAAGAAAAATGACCAGATTCAACGACATATTGAAATCCCAAAGTGGATGCGCCACTACCAGAATTATAATATAATACAGCATCATTTTGACCTGTTTCTAGAGTAATAGTTGGAGTTCCAGTTACTATTACTACCTCTGAAAAAATAACATTTATTGCTATTGTATCTCCAACAATGTAAGCAGAATCTAACGTTGTACTAGTTACAGCACTAACAACAGGCGCAGCACCATCTATAACTAATGACTTATTTGCTGAAAGTGAACCAGCAGATCCAGGAGGAATCAAGATTAATGTAGCATTATTGCCAGATATATCTCGTATGGAACCACCATTTAATGTTAAAGCAGTCGTATCAGTATAATCTAAATCATTGCTTGTATTTCCTTGTCCAACCATATACTTGAACATAAGTGTAGATGATCCGCTACCACTTCTATAATTCACTAATACATCTGTACCACCAGTTTCAAGAGATAGCTGTGGAACTCCAGTAACGTTTACAATTTCACTAAAGGATACAGAAATATCCATCGTATCACCTGTACTATATATACCATTTACCGCATATGTAGATACAGAATCAATTATTGGAACAATACCATCAACTTGAAATGCTTTTGCAGCAGCAAGTGATCCAGATGATCCTGGATCCGGCAAGGTAAGAACTGCTCGGTTACCAGATTGATCATTGATTGTACCATTATTTAATATAAGTGATGCAGTGCTATCATAATCCAAATCACTGGAAACATGTCCAGTTGCAACCACATATTGGAAATTCAATAAAGTGGAACCCGTACCACTTACATACTCTGCTACACCATTCGCATTCCCTACTTCAAGAGATAGCTGAGGAACTCCAGTTACATTAATGACATCACTAAATGTGACTCCAATAACTAGTGTATCGCTAACAATATATATACCATCTACATTTGTAGATGTAACATTTGTGACGGTGGGTACTGATCCATCCACAACAATATTTTTATTTGCGGATAATGACCCTGTGGAACCTGGTACGGGAAGTATTAAAATAGCGTCATTTCCACCATTATCTCTAATCATGCCACCATTTAAAACCAATGCATTTGTACTTGTATAATCAAGATCTGTACTAAAATTTCCATCTAAAATCGTATAATTAAACGTAAGTGTATCTGTACCAGATCCAAGAGAGTAATCTACAACCGTTCCACCTAATTGACTGACTGCCCAGGTTGCACCATTATTTAATGTTGCATCGTGTCCATTGCCTGTTGCATCAACAGAACTATTACCGGTTCCCTCATTTAACCGTAAATACATTACAAGATTAGCGGAAGAAGTATAATTACTAGAATTTGACGTTAGATTCAATGAAGCGTTACCATTATATAACGTCAAAGCTTCTTCAGCGCTTAAGCCACTATTCCAAACAGCAAATTCATCAATATCACCATTAAACCTTTCACCTCCATAGGAATCTCTTCCTATACTTATTCCATTGCTAGAATTTTGATATCCACTATTGCTCCTTGATGCTTCAAGAATACCATTTAAATACAAATAGGTAGTTCCACTTACTCGTGCAAGAGATACATTGTACCAAGTATTGGCAATAAGGACAGTACTTCCCGAAAATCCTGATGGTGCCCAAGCAGATAGTCTGCCTGCAGAATTTACCTGTATTTCATAGTTTCCTGATCCACCTCGTTTACAAAAGATTTGTCTAGTAGCGCCAATAGCATCCACCTTAAACCATACAGATACACTAAAATCAGCTGTACCAAACTGTAGGGAACTATGATTAGGAATAAATGCGTAATCATCGCTACCATCTAGATCCAATGCGTACCCTCCAGTAGATAATTGTATCTGCGGTGTATCCGTAACAGTTACATTTTCCGTAAATACAAGATCTATTGGAATAAGATCACCCGTTATATAATTTCCATCAGCAACCGATGAAGTCACACTGGTCACCTGTGGCACACCACCATCAATTACAATATCTTTATTAGCCCCTAAAGATCCAATCCCACCAGGGGTTGGTAATGTAAGAGTTGCTGTATTCCCGGCAGCATCAGTAATTATTCCACCATTTAATTTCAACGCAGTTGTGCTATCATAATCTAGATCATTACTATTCTGCCCCATTTCAACAACATATCTAAATGAAAGAGATGTGCTCCCATCNCCAGAATTATAAGTTGCGATTCCATCNATTGATCCTGTTTCTAAGGTTAATTGTGGGATACCAGTTCCGGTTCGTGAAAAAGAATAAACTGGCTCATCTACATCCTGGTCCGCAATCATGTCACGGATTTCCCATTCTTGATAACCATCTTCAAGTAANTTATCTATTTCATATTGAGAATCATAATCACTTGCTTCAGCTGTTGCACGGCCGCTAATGTCCTCAACGGAGACTGTATAATTTCCGTTTCTTGAGGAATAGCCATCCACGATAATATAGTACGTACCTGCAGAAAGCTGGCAACTAGGAAGTGTAGCATACAGGCCATTATATGAGCAGCTGTAATCATCATTATAGTATCCGGCAGATGTACCTACACACTGACCATTGGCAGTAAATATCTGTAATTTGCTATCATAGTTTGTTCCGTTGTTACAAGTAGTGACAGAAATTGTTGTTGCCTCTGATAAATGTAATGTATACGCTACATCTGCATTATCGCTACCATTCACATCCCAATTGTTTCCTTGTCCAGTATTATAGTATGAATGTGTATAAGGCAAACTGGTTATTAGAAAATCACCACAACCAAGACTTGCAGTTTCGACTGTCATATTTTCATTAAATTGAACTGATATATCCAGTGTGTCCCCAACATTATAAAAGCCATTGTTCATACTGGAAGTCACATTCATAACAGAAGGTAAAACTCCATCAACAACCAAAGCTTTCGACCCACTTAATGATAAAGAATCCCCTGGAGAGGGTAACGTTAGATTAACATTATTACCAGATGCATCTCTCATTGTACCACTATTTAATGAAAGTGCATTTACACCAGCATATCCGAGATCGCTGCTTGTGTCTCCAGTTGCAACAGTATAAGTAAAGGTTAATAAATCTGTCCCTGTTCCACTGGAATAATCTGCTACTGCATCGCTTGATCCTGTTTCCAGTGTTAATTGCGGTGTACCTGTAACTGTAACTACATCATCAAAAGATATAGTAATAGCAATATCTTCATCCAGACTATAGGCACCATCGTTTATTGTAGATGTTACCGATGTAACTACTGGTACTACACCATCAATAATAAAAGCTTTCGCATATCCCAGTGATCCTTCGGTTCCAGGTAAAGGCATGGTTAATACAGCATCATTCCCACTTGCTTCTTTAATCGTACCACCATTTAATAATAATGCTTGAGAACGGGTATAATCTAAATCAGCTGAATAATGACCATTGGAAACAGTATAATCAAATGTCAAACTACTTGTACCGCTACCACTGGTGTAATCCACTACATTTCCCCGTAATGGACTAGGGCCCCACGTACCATTGTATAATGTACCATTTACTCCACTAGATGAATGATCAAATACGACGTTTCCCAAACCTTTATCCATAGTATAATAACGTATTAGATCAGAGGCGGATGTATAATCTCCAGAGTTCGTTGCTGCAGAAATAGAAGCACCGCTATTATACAACGCGGNTATTTCCGTATTATCAAGTTGACTATTCCATATGGCAACTTCATCCATCAACCCATTGAAATATGAAGAAGAACCAAAACCTTTATGAACACCAAGTAAAAAATCCCCAANGGTTGTTTCTACGTTTGCATTATTTGTATTTGCCTGCACACCATTCACAAACCAAGTAACGGTATTTGAAGAGTTATTATGTACGAGGACTACATTATACCAATGATTAATTTCCGATACGACACCAGATAAACGCTCTCCGCCACCTAGCCAGGTTGCAAATTGATTCGATCCATTTCTTACATATATGATACTGCGTCCATTACCACTAACATCCATTTGCTGAAATANATTTTTGTTGGAATTNGAATACGCATTGGATTTAACCCAAAGCGATAGAGTAAAATCTATTGTGGATGGATTAAAGCCTATCATACGGACATAATCACCATTTCCATCAAAACTTAAACTAGTTCCACCTGTATTTATTTCTAATTGAGGAGTTCCGGTAACTGTCAATGCTTCGCTAAACGAAACTGTAATTGGTATGACGTCATTCAAATTATATGTTCCATCTGATGACGTAGATGTAATACTATTTACTACTGGAGCNCCTCCATCAATAATAATTGCTTTGTTCGCACCCAAAGATCCAGCGGCTCCTGGAACAGGTAAAATTAAATTTGCACTATTTCCATATGTATCTGTTATTGCACCACCATTTAAAAGTAATGCAGTGGAATCCNGATAATCCAGATCAGCACTGTTTTCACCTGCAGACGTAGTATAATTAAACGTGATGGTATTCGATCCTGAACCTGACGCATAATTCGCAATAGCATCAGAAGCTCCCGTCTCCATTATTANCTGTGGTATCCCTGTAATAACTACATTTTCATTAAATGTAATCGCAATAGGGATCACACTGCCCACATCATACACACTATCTGCTGCTGTAGATGAGACAGAAGAGACAAGAGGACCAAAACCATCAACAACCAACGCTTTATTAGCTGATAATGAACCTGTAGCTCCTGGAGTTGGAAGTGTAAGCGTAGCATCGTTTCCAGATGCATCTCGTATGGTACCACTATTCGCATCCAATGCATCAACACTTAGATAATCCAAATCACTACTNGANTCACCAGTTGTAATAATATATTCAAATGATATGATATTGGTTCCATGNCCACTTACATANTAGGCAGCNCTATCNCCTACNCCNGTNTCTAAAGTAATNTTTGGAATTCCAGTTCCNCCAGTTCGTAATGTGGAAATANGATCCAGATTATTATTATTTAAAAACTCATCTACCTCCCAAGACATATATCCATCGGCTCTAAGCTTTGTTATTTCATAATCACTATCATATCCAATGGTATTAGCAAAACGAGGGTAATCATCCATTCCTGGTAAATTCATATCAACAGTATTTTCTTCAGAACTATTTCTTCCACTAACAACTGAAATATCTACTTGATAATTACCTGTTCCACCTCCATAGCCATCCACGACAACATAGTATTGACCTGCTTCCAATTGGCAACTAGGCAAGGAAGATCTTAACCCGCTATACGTACAGCTATAATCATCATTATAAAAATTTGTTGCTACCGGAGTACATTGATCATTGGCAGTAAATATCTGAAGTTTGGTATCATAATTACTATAAGCTGCACAAGTAGTAACGCTTATCGTTGTTGCCTGGGATAAATTCAACGTATAAGCAATATCAGAACCATCGCTTCCACTTACATCCCAATTATTCGGTTGACCAGCATTGGAATATTGTGCAGTAAAAGGCAAACTACTTATTAAAAAATCACCACAACCGATTGTACCGGTAGTCACATTCACTGTATCATCAAAAGTGACGGAAACATTGATCGTGTCTCCTACTCCATAGGTGCTATCTGCTGTGGTAGAAGTAACATTGGTAACTATTGGTGCATTGGTATCAATAACTAAATCTTTATTTGCGCCTAATGAATTTGCTGCACCTGGAGCAGGAAGGGTTAATGATGCATCATTATTATTTCCTCGGGCATCTTTAATGGTACCACCATTTAATAAAAGAGCACTAGAACTCTGATAATCCAAATCTGCAGTGGCATGACCAGCTGCAACGGTATACGTAAATAGTAGTTGGCCAGTTCCATTTCCACTGCTATAGCTTAATACGGCATCCGTATCTCCAGTCTCCAAAGTCAATTGCGGGGTACCTGTAACTAAAACCTGATCACTGTAATTAACAAAAATGGGGATTTCTGTTCCAATACCATAGGATCCATTTGCCTGCGTAGATGTTACGGATGTTATTTGCGGAGCATTTCTTCCGGCACTATTTTGATACCAAGCAATTTTATCATCCTGATATGATGCAGAAACGATATCCATATCGCCATCATTATCCATGTCTGCTGCAAATACAGATTGAGCACCATCTGCACTGGTGGAAATGTCCGCTGCAGTCCAGGATGGGTTCGCTGCACCATCATTTTCATACCAAGAAATGGCATCATCATTTGCTGATGCGGATACAATATCTATATCTCCATCATTATCCATATCTGCTGCAAATACTGATCTCGCTCCATCAGCACTGGTGGAAATGTCCGCCGCAGTCCAGGATGGGTTCGCTGCACCATCATTTTCATACCAAGCAATTTTATCATCCTGATATGAT
>NZXC01000021.1 GCA_002701785.1 Fidelibacterota bacterium | reverse complement strand
GTAGACGCCAAGACAGAGGGTGAAACTAAAGATTCGACTGAAGAAGTAGACGCCAAGACAGAGGGTGAAACTAAAGATTCGACTGAAGAAGAATCTGATTTAGACAGTAAATAATTTAATAAATAGAGGATATATATGGCTTTTGTTAGTAAGAGAAAATATTGTTATTTCAAAGAAAATAAGATAACTGAAATTGATTATAAAGATGTAAAGCTTTTACGTCGTTTTATTACTGAACACGGAAAAATTATGCCGCGAAGAGTCACTGGTACAAGCTCAAAAATGCATCGTAAGCTTATAAGGGCAATAAAAAGAGCACGCAATATTGCATTAATGCCTTATACAAATATTGAAGGCGATTAATTAATTTTATTATCTTAATTCATAAGAGAGGGTTATATGGAAGTTATATTACTTGAAGATTTTGAAGGATTAGGCGTTTCTGGGGAAATAGTTAGAGTAAAACCTGGTTATGCACGTAATTATCTTTTTCCAAGAGGAATTGCTCTCCGTTCATCAAAGAAAAATCGAGCAGTTGCTGAAGAAAGAAAAAGAAATAAAGAATTAAAATCAAAGCGACTTGATAAAGCAAATGAATCATTAGCAAACAAAATAAATAAAACAGAATTAACTTTTGAAATGCAGGTTGGAGATGAGGAAAAAATGTTTGGGGCTGTTACATCAAAAGATATACATAGCGCTTTAGAAGAAAAGGGGATATTATTAGATAAAAATGCTATTATTTTAGATGAATCAATAAAAGCTTTGGGTATATATCATATATCTATAAAGCTTGACAGCGATCTCAAAACAGAGATAAAAATCTACGTAATCAAAACATAAATAATATTTTTTAGCTAAAAACTGTTTATCTGATTAAAAATTATAATTTAGGTTTTTTCATTGCACTAATATTAGTGCTCCACTATTTTAAACCATTATGTATGTAGAAATAGCATTTCCTATATCTAGCTATAAAATTTTTACATACAAAGTTCCATTAAAATTACGTGATCAGATTAGAGTTGGAATAAGAGTAAAGGCTCCTTTCAACAAAAGAAGGATCACCGGCATTGTAGTTGAAGTATCTAATTCAAATAAATATAAAGGAAAGACATATTTTATAGATGATATAGTTGATGATGATATTCGATTGAATAAAAACTTATTTCTATTATTAAAATGGGTAAGTAAATATTATATATCCCCCTTGGGAAAGGTCTTGCAGGTAGCGCTCCCTAAAACACTTACGTCAAATTATAAGCCTAAAAAGATCGTTGAGGTCAGCTATCGTAAAAACGAAAATAAAATATTAAAAAATTCCCCAGCTCAACAAAAAGCGTTGAATTTTATTAGAGAACAACAAACCCCAGTTTTAATTGATGCTCTCAAGGTAATTATATCAAACCCATCTTCAGTTTGTAAGGCTCTATTAAAAAAAGATCTTATATATTGGAATGAAAAGATAGTAGAGCCTGATATTGACGCATATACTGTTCCTCCAATTAAAAAGAATATTAATTTTACAAATGAGCAAAAAATTGTTTTAAAGGATTTAAAGTCCGCAGTTGCGTCAAATAAATTTACACCTTTCCTATTGCATGGCGTTACTAGTAGTGGGAAAACCGAAATATATATTGATGTTGTACGGGATAACTTAAAAAAGGGAAAATCTGCGATCATATTATTACCAGAAATAGTTCTTACTCCTCAAATCGCTGGGAGATTTCGCGCAGAATTTGGAGATACAGTTGGTATTTGGCATTCAAAATTAAATAATTCTATGCGGTCATGGACATGGAATAAAATACGGTCAGGAGATTATAAGATAGTTATAGGTGCAAGAAGCGCAATTTTTGCACCAACAAAAGATCTTGGAGTTATTATTATTGATGAAGAGCAGGAAAATTCGTATAAACAAGATTCATCAACACCAAGATATCATGCACGCGATGTTGCGTTAATGCGCGCAAAAATTAGTAAAATACCTATTTTACTTTCAAGCGCTACGCCAAGCATTGAAAGTTATTTTAACCAAGTCCGTTTAAAATATAGNTATCTCCAATTAAAAAACCGTTTTGGTGGAGCAAAATATCCAAAAGTTAAAATTGTNGATATGGGTACAGAAAAAGATGAAACTGGNAGACCAGGGCAAATATTATCTGGGTTGCTTTTAAANAAAATGGAGGAAACATTAAATAAAAAGGAGCAAATAATTTTAATGCAAAATAGGAGAGGNTTTTCACCTATTATATCTTGTGGTGATTGTGGTCAATTAGAAATGTGTATACGGTGCAATGTTCCTTTAGCTTATCATAGAAAAGGTCCTCCATTGAAATGCCATTTCTGTGGATTTTATTTAGATATTGTATCACCCAATTGTAGAGTCTGTAAAAGTTCAAATATACTCATGCTGGGTACCGGGACACAAAAAATTGAGGATATAGTTAATAATACATTTCCCAATGCATCATTAGTACGAATTGATATGGATACTTCAAGATCAGCTATTAATTTAAAGAACGCTATCAGCAGTTTTGCTTCTGGCGAAATTGATATTTTACTTGGAACTCAGATGATTGCAAAAGGTTTAGATTTTGAAAATGCAACTTTGGTTGGAATTATTAATGCAGACACGGGTCTATTTTTGCCAGATTTTCGATCTGGAGAAAGATTGTTTCAACTTATTTATCAAACTGCTGGAAGATCGGGGAGAAGAAAAAAGCCCGGTGAAGTTATTATTCAAACTTATAATCCGGATAATTCCGTAATAAAATATGCTTCATCATTGGACATTGAATCATATTATAAAATGATTCTTGATGAGCGAAAATCACTTAATTATCCTCCTTATAGCTGGTTAGCTAAACTTGAATTTTCAGCAAAAGATAAAAAACGTTTAAATAAAATTACAGATAAAGTATATGATTATTTAAAAAACCCTTATAAAGGGTTAGAGATATTGGGACCAGTTGATTGTTATTACGAAAGGTTGCGAAACAAATTTCGTATGCAGATAGTATTAAAATCATATAAATCTGTTGACCCTAATGGTGATAAACTAAATAAATATATAAATGAAAATTTACCTAATTGGAATTCAATGAATTATTCAGATACTAAAATCTCTATAGATATTAATCCCACTTCTTTATTATGAATAGATATGCTTTAATTCATCTTTATTTATTTATGTTTTTTCGATTAAATGCTGCCGGGCAAGAAGCACTTAATTATTGGTACCATCCACATACAGTATCCATCGTTGGCGCTTCATCAAACTTCATTAATTCAGAAAGTGATCGTTTAAACCCTGCATTTATATTTAATAGTGAAAAGTTAATGAATCTCAGTTTTGTAAAATACCCTTCTGAAATCACATCACAGCTGGCACAGGTTTTTTACCCCCACAAAGAATATGTATTAGCAGCAACAATTAGACATATTAGTTATGGGATATTTAAAGGATATAATGAACAAGGAATGCCAACATCAAATTATTCAGCAGCTGATACATGGGTGTCTTGTAGTATAGCAAAATCATTTTATTCAGAAAATATTCAATTAGGGGCTAGCATAGGATACTTTTATAGCAATATAATCGATTTATCATCAATATTATTAACTGGGACCACCGGTTTATCATTAAATATTGATAGATATAACATGAATGTTGGCATAGCATTAAGAAATTTGGCATTAGAAATGAAATCATATTCTAGCAATAAATATTACAACCCAATTTTAATTAATGTTTCTACTTCAAAGAATTTGGCATATTTACCATTGATCATGATAATAGATTCAGATTTTGACACTAAAAGTAAATTGAAAAATATCAGACTATCAGGAATTGTTACTTTAACTAAAGATATTAATTTTAAATTAGGGACATCAATTAATAGATTAAATCAATCTGCAAATATAGATTTTTTCAGGGATCTATTTGCAGATACAGGTTTTGGTTTTTCTATATCAACAAAACAGTATATAGTTGATTTAGGAACATATTTTTATGGAATGGGCGGAATAATATTTGCTATGGGTATTGGGTTAAAGATATAAACAATCTTTATTTTATTTTTTATGAAATATTGCTTAGTTTTGTTTATTAAGAGGTAATGATATGTTAAATAATAGAATTTTTTTAATAGTAAGTATACTAGTGCTATTTTTTGTTGGGTGTGAAAAAGATACAGCATCTAATGTTGAGCCGATAAATGAGATTNCTGGTAGGAGTTCTTGGAAAATTATCCAACAGGAAATACTCGATAATAATTGTGCTGGCTGTCATTCAGTTGGGACATCATTTGGTAATCAGTCTGAATTAATTTTAACTGCGGATGTTGCATATGAAAACCTAATTGATAGAGAACCTCACAATCAATCCGCTAAAGATGATGGTCTAGAGCTTCTTGGAACAGAAGGGTTGGCTAGTCTTTACAAAAGTTATTTATGGGAAAAGATAAATGCTCCTGATAAAGATCATTTTTATGCAGACCATCCACAATATGGAGAAATTATGCCTTTGGGAATGGATTTTTTGACAAATGGACAATTAGAATTTATCCGCCAGTGGATTGTAGCNGGTGCNCCNGAAACNGGANCNGNAGCAGATTCATCATTGCTTCAAGATTCTATTCGGTTTGTTGATGTTTTNTTTGAGCCACTACAACCNCCTGANGTNGGAGTNCAGTANCATATTGGNCCCTTTGATGTTCCNCCAAATAGTGAAGTAGAGTTTTTTCAACGTTCTGATGGTGATACCACNGGNCCAATTTATATNACNAGATATGAACTTATGATGCGGCCCAATAGNCATCATTATATATTGTATGGTTTTNAAAATTNTATGCCNANTGCANTTGTACCTCCTGAGGGTGTTATNCGGAATATTAGGAATCCAAATGGTGATTATAATTTGAGTACAATTGCATCAATGCAATACCACGTATTTGGTCTAGGAACGCAATGGAGAAGATTAGACTATAGCCTTCCACCTGGTGTTGCTTTGTATTATAGCAACGAGCATGGTTTTGATCATAATCCTCATTATTTTAATTATTCTGATACAACAATTNTAGGGGAACTTTTTGTAAATGTTCACATGGCTGATCCCTCAGAAGTTGAGATTGTTGCTCGAACTTTACAAGTTGGTGATCAAGGATTTAACTTACCAAAAGGCGAAGTAACAACGNTTNTCGATGAATGGTATTCTGATCAAAAAATGTATATTTTTGAATTATTTAGTCATGCTCATGAATTAAATACTGAATTTGCGGTTGAAATCGCAGGTGGTGAACGTGATGGAGAGCTTATTTATNTATCATACGATTACTCTCATCCTCCGGTATTAAAATTAGACCCTCCGCTTGAAATAAACCAAGGCGAAGGGTTTCGTTTAATTGCAACATATGATAATTGGCGTGATTATGATGTTTCATTTGGTTTTCTGAGTACAGATGAAATGATGCTAGTTTTTGCAAAGTACTATACTGACTAACTTTTCTTCAATTGTTTGTTAGGATAAATAATAATGCGAATTAGCATTTTTATAATCATAAATATTTTATCGTTTTCAAATTTAGTAGGTCAAAATCAATATCCTATTGTATTAATCCATGGTTTTATGGGCTGGGGCACAGAGGAGATGGCAGGATATAAATACTGGGGTGGAAAACACGATTTTGAAGAATATTTGGAATCTTTGGGGTATGAAGTGTATACCGTTTCAATTGGGCCCATATCATCAAATTGGGATAGAGCAATTGAAACTTATTATCAAATAAAAGGTGGACAAGTTGATTATGGGAAAAAACACTCAGATAAGTATAGTATAATACAAAAACCAAAAAATAAAAATTGGGAAGNGCTATATCCACAATGGGGTAGTGATAACCCAATACATATTATTGGTCATAGTTTAGGTGGGCAAACGGCAAGGATGTTGCAATTCTTACTTGAGAATCAAATATATGCTGATTCATTAAATACGACTTTAGAAGAAACTGAATTGCTTGGAAAAAAGAAATTAAAGTGGATAAGGTCTATTACTACAATAGGCACACCGCATAATGGTACAACACTTTCAAACATTGTCNGAACAACTTTACCCTTTATGGAAGAATTAATGGGATTAGCTGCGATCATTGATAATAGAATATATAGTTTTGATCTTGAGCAATGGGGATTCAACAGGTATCCTAATGAACCGTGGAATAAGTACTTTGAAAGATTGAGATATCACCCCGCATGGGAAACAAAGAATTTTTGCGCTTGGGATGTAAGTATAGATGGAGCAAGACAGTTAAATACATATTTAAAAGCCAATAATGATATATATTATTTTTCATTTGCTACAGGAAACACAAAACATGATGAAAAGACTGGTTATCATAAACCGAACACTTCTATGAGCATAATACTTCGTCCAAATGCATATATGATGGGGAAAACTAGACAATGCTGGATTGAGGGNGATTGTACAGATTCAACATGGTACGAGAATGATGGTATAATTAATACAATAAGCCAGATGGGACCAACGTCTGGGATAAACGGAGCAGATAAAATAATTACATATAACAATGAAGATGATATAGTGACAGGAGCATGGTTATATATGGGGAAATACACTATGGATCATAAAGCGTTTATGGGACATGGTAATTATTCGGATGAAACAATTACAATTATATATAAAGTCTTAAATGTCCATTCAAAAAGATTAATGTCACTCCCATTACTCTAATAAAGAAAATCTTTGAAAAAGTATAATATATTTGTATTATACAATAATGGATTTTGGTGAATTGCTCAAGGTTTTCCTCCTTGACCTTCAGTCAATATTTCGTTATAGGGTAAGTAGCCCTGATCTAACCCTTCCACAGATCCTTCTTTTGTCATCAATTTCTTCTGAAGGCACTGATATGTCTTCTCTNTCAAAACAANTGGGTGTAGATAATAGTACAATGACAAGATTAATNGGNGTTTTAATAAGAAATGATTGGGTTGAAAAATATAAAGGAGANAATGATAGGAGAGTTGTATTTGTTAAGATTACCTCANAAGGTGANGANATAAGGCGCNAAATTGATACAAAGATTAATGAATTTGGGATAGAAATTATTAATGCAATNCNNCCTGAAGATCGAAATGATATAAGAGAAATGTTAACATCATTACATTGGTTGTTATCAAAACANCTTTTAAGAATTAAATANTTGTATACTACAAATAATATTTCGCCATATTTATTGAAATGGTATGATCAAAANAANCGNGACTTACCATGGAGAAAATACAATNATCTNTATCATGTATATCTATCCGAAGTAATGTTNCAACAGACAAAAGTTNAAACCGTAATTCCATATTATAAAAGNTGGTTGAAAAAGTATCCTACTATTGAATCNGTAGCTNTATCGAATTTAGATGACTTATTAAAACTATGGGAAGGCNTNGGGTANTATTCTCGATGTGTCAATTTTTATAAGNCNTGNATTATTTTATATTCCCAATATAATTCGCAACTACCNNATAATATGACTGANTTTCTTAANCTACCCGGTGTNGGTAATTANATTTCAGCTGCAGTTTATTCAATAGTCGATAAANTTCCANCNCCCGCGGTTGATGCAAATGTNACACGTGTANTATCNAGAATACTAGCTATAAGAAATTTGACNCCATATAANAGAAGAAGAATTTTTAATGTGCTGNANAAATTTATTGATANNGAAAGACCTGGCGATGTGAATCAAGCTTTAATGGATTTAGGTTCATCAATTTGTGCTCCAATTAACACTGAATGTATTAAATGCCCTGTTTCACAATTTTGTAAAGCAAAAAATACTTTATTGCCNTTTGGCTATCCAAATAAAAGAAATAAAAGTATAAAAAATACTAAGCATTTCATTGCTGCTATAATTTGGCATAAAAAAGAATTTTTAATTATGAAACGACCATTCAATTCTATGTTAGGTGGCTTGTGGGAACTTCCTAATACTCGGATGGATTTGAAAATTTCTGATGATATACAATTATTTAATTATATAAAGAACTCTTTAAATTTTGCAATCCGAATACAAAACAAAATTTGTACAATAAAACATTCATATTCCCATTTTAATATTAGACTATCTCTATATCATTGTAGTATTAATGAGATTAAAATTAATAATATGAAAGATATTTGCTGGATAAGACCTAAAGATATAAATAATTATGCTTTCTCAAAATCAAATCATAAACTTTTCAAAATACTAAATACTAATGGTTGGATTAATTAAGTCAGTTATATCAATTATTCTATGGCCTGTTTTCTTTATAACATTTGTTTTTGGTGTATTTGGTTACTTTATTATTACCACTTTTGTTTCACTTGATGAAGCACATCGATATATGAAAATTTTTTGTAGAAGTTGTTTGTTGACAGCTGGTCAATTATTAAAAATAAAAGGAACAATACCACCAAAGGATAAGCAACCATATATTTACATGTTAAATCATCAATCAATGTTTGATCATTTTATGATTGCAGGTACAACAAGCCATTATCTCACAGGAGTTGCTGCTGAAGATCAGTATTCCTATCCAATTTATGGAGCTGCTTTACGAAGATATAAAGCTATTCCTATAAAAAGAGAAAAATTAAAAGATGCTATTCATAGTCTTGATGAAGCAGAGAAAGTTGTTTTATCAGGCACATCACTATTAATTGCACCTGAAGGAACACGTACTGTTTCAGGAGAATTAGGTAAATTTAAAAAAGGCCCATTTCATTTAGCCGTTAAGACAAAAGCCACTATTATTCCCGTTGCAATTATTGGCGCATGGGAGGCAAAAAAGAAAACGGATTGGAAATTAAAACCAAGTGTTATAATAATACATTATGGTGATCCAATAAAATCAAATCAATACAATGATTACACAATACAAGAATTAAGTAATTATGTAAAAAAAGAACTACAGAAACTAATAGCTGAAGGATAACTATAAAAAATGAATGAAATNATTGCTTATGAAACTTTAATAAATCTTATTCAATGTTTAATTGGAATTTTTATTTCTATTGCTTTAATACAATCTGCAATAGATAAACTTAATGACCGTAAGGGGAATCTAGATTGGTTNTCTGATCATTTTTCTGATACTATATTGAATTATTTTGTTCCTTTATTATTATTAATAATTACAATTACAGAATTGCTTTCTGGCCTTTTATTATTCATAGGTGTTTTATTTAATATTCTATATTCTAATATTGATTTACTAGTTATAGGGTTTTTATTGTCTGCAATTAATTTTATTTTTCTTTTTTTTGGACAACGTGTTGCAAAGGATTATGCTGGCGCAGCTGTTATAGTTAATTATTTTATTTTGAACATTCTTGGGTTGATATCCATATTATTTTCTTTTATTAAATAATGAAGGACCAGTATCTATTAAAAAAAAATATGATTTTTTTAAATCATGGATCATTCGGCGCTTGTCCAAAATCTGTATTTAATAATTATCAACACTGGCAACGTTTAATTGAAAGTCAACCAGTTCAATATTTTTCCCATGATATTTATAATTATTTAAAAAAATCTCGCGAAGATTTATCAACCTTTATTTCCTGTGATTCAGATGATATAATATTTATTCCAAACCCTACAACTGCAATCAATTCGATAATCCGAAGTCTAAAGATTGATAAAAATTATGAAGTTTTAACTTCAAATCATGAATATGGAGCTATGATAAGAGCTTGGGATTGGTTTTCCAAAGATAAAGGATATAGTTTAATTCAAAACAATCTAAAGCTTCCATTTACAACGAAAAATAATTTTGTAGATGACTTTTGGCAAGAAGTAACGAATAATACTAAGATTATATTTATAAGCCATATAACTAGTCCAACTGCTATTATTTTTCCGATTAAAGAAATATGCCAGCGTGCTAAAAATGAAGGAATTATGACCATCATAGATGGAGCTCACGCGCCTGGCCACATTGATTTACATATTTCAGATTTAGACCCAGATATTTATATAGGCGCATGTCATAAATGGCTAAGCGCACCCAAAGGATCATCTTTCATGTATGTAAAAAAAGAAATTCAGAATTCAATTGATCCTTTAATTGTTAGCTGGGGAAAAGATGTTGACCCTTCTCCAAGTTCATTTATAAATGAGAATCAATATCAAGGCACACGGGACTTTAGTTCCTTTTTATCGGTGTCTACAGCAATAAACTTTCAAAAAAATAATAATTGGGATATAGTTCAGGCTAAATGTAAAGACTTAACAAAGCAAACTTTAATATCATTACAAGAAATACTAAAAACTGACTTATTGTGTCCAGTAAATGATAATTGGTTAGCTCAAATGGCAAGTATTCATATACCCGTTAATGATTCATCAAAAATAAAAAATACACTATTGATTAATCACAAAATTGAAATTCCTATATTTCAATGGGATAATAAAAATATGCTACGTTTTTCTTTTAATGCATATAATGATAAAAGTGATTCAAATGCATTAATTGATGCAATTAAAGATATATTTTTTAAAGGGGACTAAACTATAGTTTAATTATTCAGAAACTGAATAATTATAATTTTCTTCAAATTCTTCAGTTTTTATCATTTTTATCGCATCCCACGTTAGTTTTGTGCATACTTTAGCACAAATCTGACAACCAATACATTCATCATATCTTACTTGTACAGGAGGTATAGGAATCCCATATTTTTCGTCTTCAACTGGCTCAATACAATCCACAGGGCAGAATGGGACACAAACTTGACACCCTGTACAGTTGTCTTCATCAACTACAGCAATCAACTTTGGTTTTTTCTTTTTAAAGTTGACTTTTTCTGCAGGATCAGGAACTGACTTATAATGATCNTATTTGTAGTTTTCAGCCATAATAAATCTATTTAAGNNGAAGAAATTATAACTACATATAATATNTGACAATNATTACCGATTATCCAAAAGCTTTTTTCATTAATAGATTTTCTTATAAATTCTATGCTTTGGAACTAAAGATTATTATTAATCATAAAATTATTTAGGAGATTATAATGACATACATAATTGCTGAACCCTGTGTTGGAACTTGTGATACTGCATGTGTTGAGGTTTGTCCCGTAGATTGTATACATGGACCAGATGATAAATCAGGGGCAGGTGCGGAAGCAAAAGCAGATGGATTTGATCCTGATGGTAAACAGCTTTATATTGATCCAGAAGAATGTATTGATTGTGGAGCGTGCGAACCAGAATGCCCAGTAGAAGCAATATTTGAAGAAAGTGAAGTCCCGGATGAATGGAATAAGTTTATTAAGATCAATTATGATTGGTTTGGAAGAGATCTCTCTGGATAAACTATTTATTAATCATATTATTATAACGGCTGTATTTTTTAACAGCCGTTTTTTGTATATATAAACAATGGATAATCCCCAAATACTTGAACTTTTAAAATCAGTAAAATATCCTGGTTTTTCTAGAGATATTGTGTCATTTGGTTTAATCAAAGAAATAACAATTAATAATGATACAATTAATATCGATTTAGCGTTAAAGACAAAAAATGAAGAGAAGAAGAATGAAGTAGTTAATAGCATAAATCAAATATTATCACAGCACTTTAAGAAAATCAACATAGAGATTATTGATGAATCTCCAAACAGNCCAACACCTAATCAGACTGGTNCTCCANCCCAACAAAGTCAGTTTAATTTAAGTAATATTAAAAATGTAATTGCNATTGCTTCTGGTAAGGGGGGTGTAGGGAAATCTACTATCGCTGCGAATATTGCATTAGCTCTTCGAGAAGATAATTATTCTGTTGGACTACTGGATTTAGATATATATGGACCATCCTTACCTATAATATTAGGTATAAATAAAAGCCCAGGTATGACGGAAGACCGAAAAATTATTCCTATTGAACATTATGGATTAAAAGTAATGAGNTTTGGTTTTATTAGCGGTAATGATACTCCTGTTATTTGGAGAGGTCCGTTAGTAAGTCGCATGACAGAGCAATTTTTTAACGATGTTCATTGGGGGGAATTGGACTACTTAGTTCTTGATTTACCTCCTGGAACTGGTGATATACAGTTAACCTTAACCCAAAAACTTCGAATGTCAGGAGCAGTAATTGTTACCACNCCTCAAGATATTGCNTTAGCAGATGTACAAAAAGGCGCAGATATGTTTAGGAAAGTACATACACCTATTATTGGTGTAATTGAAAATATGTCTAGTTTACTGATAAATGGAAAAGTAAAAGGGTTAGATAAAAATAATACTGATAACTATTCTTTAGATATTAATGGAATAGATGAGAAGATAAATATAAATGATGATGGAAGTTTTTCTATCCCGATCAATNTATTTAAATCTGGTGGCGGTTTAAAGGAAAGCAAAAGATTGGATGTGCCATTGCTTGGTAAAATTCCAATATCAATTGAAATGATGCATGCAACAGATAAAGGTGAACCTATAATNTTATCACAACCTAATAATTCAGTATCAAATATATTTCGAGATATAGTAAATAAAATAGATTCGCAGTTAATAAATTGATTTTAACAAGTTATGTTTTCTTTTCTTGCTGAGATTTTAGCAATTACCTTTTTAGGGTTCGGAGCGATATACCCGCTACTTTTNTGGCTTTCTCCATATAAATTAATTGAGGGGGGATTCTATCGATTTAATCAAGGAATGGTGTCAATTNTTGTTTCTATTGGAATAATATTTATATACCTGTCATTATCACATTATAATAATTTTTATTTGGGAGTATTTTGGCTGTTTATACAACTGTTTGTAACAGCGGCATATTGGAAAACGACTAATATTAATAATTTTTTTNTTTCTATTCCTCCAGTTATTGGTATNGCATACTTAATGCTTATTATGAACCAAATCTTCATAGTTGATTTAGAATTTTCAGATTATATAATCATATTTAATAGCTATTCAATTATTGCTCTAGTCTTTTTCTCAATGATTTTAGGACATTGGTATTTAAATGTTATTCAACTTCCGATTAATTTGCTGAAGAATAGCATTATTTTGTTTTCGGNTTTATTAGCAACACGATTACTTTGGAACGTTTATGCATTAATTANTTTTGAAGTAGTTGATAATTATGGAATCGTTTTATCATTAATTAGTTTTTTATGGACTTTTGAAGGATTTTTGTTATCTGTCGCAATATTTTTTGGTGTTATTATACCAATATTATTAAATGTTTTTATTTGGAATACTTTACAAATACAATCTACACAAAGCGCCACAGGGCTTATTTATGTTTCGGTAGTGTCAGTATTATTTGGTGACTTATTCTATAAATATTATGCATTTCGTTTTGGGATNATATTATGATGAAGCCATATTTCTTTTGTGAGTATTGTAAAGGCAAACATGAATTAAANAATAATGTAAATTGTACATATAGTAAAAACCAAGTTGATTGGGTNAATTATATGTCATTTGAAAAATGTCCAGCATGTGAAAGCTCTCATTTTTATATTCAAAAAGANTTTAACAAGATTCTTGGTTGTGGAATAATTATTCTTGGTATAATATTCGTTCCAATTACTTATGGTCTGAGCTTAGCAATTGTAGCTCTTATNGATTGGTTAATATATAATCAAGTNTCTGATAGTATTGTATGTTACAAGTGCAAAGGTGAATTTTTTGGAATTGAGTCTATTCCAAAAAAAATATTACCATTTGATCATCATATAGCAGAAATTTATGAGGAACCATCTTGATTTAAAGACGTTATGTTTACATTAATTTTATAATATAAAATTGCGTTAACTTTGCTTGTTTCTTTTGGTAATAAATTAATTGTAAAAAAATGAATGCATTGGCTAAAAATTTAGTAGATAATAATATACCTGAACATATTGCAATAATTATGGATGGGAATGGACGCTGGGCTCAGAGAAGCTCATTNCCTAGGATTGCAGGCCATAAAGAAGGGATAAGTTCTGTAAGAGCTATCACGAAAAAATGTGATGAAATTGGTATAAAATATTTGTCACTGTATACATTTTCTTCTGAAAATTGGAANCGTCCTAGAGGTGAAGTAAAAGCTCTAATGCGTCTATTGCTGTCAACTATTAGANATGAGATAAAAGACTTGAATAAAAANAATGTACGTTTAATGACNATTGGAAATTTGAATGAGTTACCAGATAATGCNAGAAANGGAATGGAAGAAGGNCTGGAATCAACCAAAAATAATTCTGGNCTTAACTTAATACTTGCTTTGAGTTATGGTAGTAGAAATGAGATTTTACGNATGGTAAAAAATATTGCAACTAAGGCAATAAACGGTGAAGCTGATCCNAATAAGATTGAAGAGAGTGATATTATAAGNGAATTGGATACATCTAACATACCAGATCCAGATTTATTAATTCGNACTGGNGGTGAATTTAGATTAAGNAACTTTTTACTTTGGCAAATTGCATATTCAGAAATATATGTTACAAAAAAATATTGGCCCGAATTTCGAGAAAACGAATTATTGAAAGCCATAGAAGATTATCAAAATCGCGATCGTCGTTTCGGAAAGATACCTAAGTAATTAACTATGATTAATAAAAATATTGTACAGATTATTCTTGTGTTTTTTTGCACTATTNACATATATGCTCAACAAGATGTAACGCTTCTTGGTGTGGAGGTTGAAGGAAANACTCTTGCTGCTGAAACNATGATTAGATATACATCTGGACTTAGGCAAAATGAATTAATTAATGTTACTGATTTCTCTCGGGCTGTAAAACGACTTTGGCAATTAGGATTGTTTAAAGATATTCAGATTNTCATTGATAAGGAAACATCTGAAGGTTTATTTATATCTATACATGTTGAAGAAAACCCAATATTAGGCTCTGTAATATATAAAGGAAATAAACGATTAAAAGATAAGCAGTTACAAGATGAATTAGAATTATACAAAGGGCAGAGAATTAAACCTCATTCCCTTATTGAATCTATATCAAAATTAAGAAAGTTTTATGCAGGAGACGGCTTCTTGCTTGCTGAAATCGATGCAGAACTAATTGAACCCATTAATGTAGAAAACCAAAAATCAGAAAAAGATGGTAAAAAGAAGGCATTAACAAAAGATATTGTTTTTACCATTAAAGAAAATGATAAAGTTAAAATTGATAAAATTATTTTTGATGGAAACGAATCTTATTCTGATTTTCGCTTACGTAGAGTTTTAAAAGAAACAAAACAACAGCGGTGGTATTTATTTTGGAGATCTTTTTTTGATAAAAACAATTTCAAAGAAGATAAATTAGCTTTAGAAGCTTTTTATAGAAATAATGGGTATCGTGATTTTTATATAATTTCAGATACAACTATTTCATCTCCCAAATTTAAAAATATTGATATTGTTATTAAGGTTAATGAAGGGACCAGATATAAATATAGAAATTTTTCTTGGGATGGAAATACACTATTTGATACTTATAAATTAGAACGAGCACTAAATCTTAAAAAAGGCGAATATTATAATGAAGAAGAGTTTAATGTCGCAGTATATAATAATATGCAAGGACTATATATGGATCGTGGATACATATATAGTCGCATAGAACCACAGTTTATTCCTATAGGCACAGACTCTCTTGATATACATTTTCCAATAATTGAAAACCATCAAGTTAGTGTGAGAAACATATCTATTTTTGGTAATGACCATACTAGAGAGAATGTTATTAGAAGAGAATTAAATATTTTTCCAGGAGATATTTTTAACAGAGAAATGCTTATTCGAAGTCAAAGTAATTTGGCTCGATTAAATTACTTTGCAAATGTTTTGCCAGACGTAGCTCCAGTGGATGAAGATCAGGTGGATTTAGAAATTGTTGTAGAAGAGAAGTCTTCAGATCGTGCAAATGCAAATATAGGATATAGTGGGGTTTATGGGCTATCTGGGGGAGTAGGGGTAGAGTTTTCCAATTTTAGAGGCATGGGTCAGCAATTCATGATCAGTTATAATATTGGATCTAGATACAATTTTTATTCATCCCAACCAACATCTCAATTTAAAAGCTTTAGCATGAGCTTTGTTGATCCAATGATATTTGATACTCCAAATAGAGTTGGTTTTTCCATTTATTACACATATCGAGGTCAAGGAACAAACTATTATTTTCCTTTAGATTTAAGGATGCGAGGAGGTTCCGTCCAATGGGGTAGACGGTTTAAATGGCCAGATGATTACTTTCGAGGTTATTGGGTAGTTCGATCTATGCAAAAAACCTATGAAGGCACTCAGGAAGAATTAGATCAATATGTTAATGGGTTAGGAACAACATTTGGGAATAGCATTACCCAAGTTATTACTAGAGATAAAAGAAACCACCATGAATTTCCAACTCAAGGATCAAAATTTACATTGGAAACAACATTATCTGGAAATTTGTTTGGTGGAAACGAGGATTTTGCCAAACATTTATTGAATTTGGAATGGTTCACCCCTACATTCTGGAAATTTGTATTAATGAGCTCATTCAAAATTGGCGTTATTCAACCATTAGATAATTTGGATAATCAAAGATCAATTATCCCTTTTGATGAAAAATTTATTATGGGTGGTAATGGAATGCCTTATGGTAATATGCTACGTGGATACCCAGATAATTCCATTAGCCCAGGGCCAACAGGTGGGAATGCATTATTACGTTCAGTAACAGAATTTCGTGTTCCTGTTTCTCAAAACCCTGTAATTTATGGTTTAATGTTTGCTGAAATGGGAAATGTGTGGAATACATTAAATATGTCAGAATCTTTTGACATACCTAGAGATGGGGCATTTACCTTGAAAAGGTCAGCTGGGATAGGAATAAGATTTTATATGCCTATGATGGGGGTATTGGGTTTTGATATGGGATATGGTTTTGATGCTATAGATAATAGCGGTGCTCCTCCTGGTTGGAATTATACAATTATTTTTGGAAATGTTTTTTAGACAATATTTAATAAGAAAGGTAATATAATGAAAAAGATATTTTTAGGGTTTATAGTACTATTATTAACAGCCCCTTATATTTATTCACAGAGTAAGATTGGTTTTGTTCAATCAGATCGAATAAGGGCAGAGTTTGAGGAATTCAAAGATGCTGAATCTCAATTACAAATGGAATTCCGAAAAGTACAGTTTGAATATCAAACAATGTTAATGAGTTTAGATAGCATGAAAAAATCGTTTGAAACACAAAGACTTATGAGTTCACCTGAGTGGCGCAGAGAAAAAGAGCAAGAAATTGCACAGAGAGAACAAACTATACAGGCATTTCAAGCCCAAAAAGTAGGACCTGAGGGTGAATTATACAAAAAACAAGCACAGATGGAGTTTGAAATATTAAGTAAGGTAAAACGCGCAGTTGATAAAGTAGCTGCAACCAAAGAATATGATTTTATTATTGATGGATCAGTTTCATTATTATTTGGAAATCCTACTTATGATCTTACAGATGATGTGCTATATGAATTAAGAAAATATAGCCTTCCGGATGAAAATTAATTATTGATTAAAATTTGAAGACATTATTAGACTTAGCAAAGCTTGTAAATGGAAAAGTTATAGGTGATAAGACTATGATTATATCAGGAGTTTCTGAAATACAAAATGGCAAAGAATCAACAATTACTTTTTTGGGTAATTCAAAATATAAGAAATATTTATCATCAACAAAGGCATCAGCTATTATTGTTGATGATAATTCCTTATTAAATGATAAATCTGGAATTGTTCATAATAATCCTCAATTAGCTATTGCTAAAATTCTAGGAGAATTTTCTCCGAAGATTGATAAAAAAACCGGCATAAGTAAGACTGCTTATATTTCACCAAATGCAAAAATTGGGAAAAATATTACGATTGGCAATTTTTCCGTCATTGAAGATGAAGTCATAATTGGTGATAATACTATAATAGGTTCAAATACTACCATTAGTAACAAAACTTCTATAGGGAATAATTGTAATATTTTTTCAAATATTCATATTTATAATAGTTGTACAATAGGAAATAATTGCATTATACATAGTGGAACAATAATAGGAAGTGATGGTTTCGGTTATGTAACAGAAAATGGAGATCATCATAAAATACCCCAAAATGGGAATGTTATTATAGGCGATAAAGTTGAAATTGGGGCAAATAGCGCTATAGATAGAGGCACAATTGGGGATACTGTTTTAGGAGATCAATGTAAATTAGATAACCATGTTCATTTAGCTCATAATGTACATCTAGGTAAGGGCTGTATTTTAACAGCTGCAGTTACAATTGCTGGCAGTGTGAATGTAGGTGAATTTTGTATTTTTGCTGGACATGTTGGTGTTGCCCCACATGTTACAATAGGTGCGCACTCAATATTGGCAGCTAAAACAGGTGTTACAAAGTCCCTTTCTGGTGGTAAAGTATATGCTGGGATGCCGGCACGTGAAATAAGAGAACAGCATAAAAGAGATGCATTATATTCCGAAGTCATAAAAATGAAAAAACAATTAATGAGTTTAAAAAAATGACCAAAACCCACCGCAAACAAAGAACAATAGGCGGACCTGTTTCATGTACTGGAGTTGGTTTNCATACGGGAGTAGAAAGTACGATTACATTTAANCCTGCGCCTGANAATTATGGGATACAGTTTTCTAGAACTGATATTAAAGGGAGCCCTGAAATAAGAGCGGATATCGAGCATGTTATGGATATTTCAAGGGGAACAACGATTGGGCAAAACGGTGTTAAAATTCATACAGTTGAACATGCTTTGGCAGCTGTATCAGGTTTACGAATTGATAATGTTCTTATTGAATTAACAGCTAAAGAAGCACCGGTGATGGATGGAAGTGCAAAAGATTTTGTAGATGCGCTTCAATCAGTAAATTTTATAGAACAAATTAAAGATAGACATGTATTAGAGATAAGTAGNCCTGTAGTATANTCTGATCCAAAGAAAGAAATTGATATCCACGTAGTTCCTGCAGATAGATTTAGAGTTACTTTTCTAGTTGAATATCCTCTACCAGCTCTTGGNACACAATATGAGGCAATATATAATATGGAAGAAGATTTTGCCAGAGATGTTGCACCAGCAAGAACTTTTTGTTTTTTGAGTGAAGTAGAANAACTGAGAGAAAAAGGATTAATTAAAGGAGGAAGTTTATCTAATGCTATTGTAATTCTTGATAGAAGAATTAAGAATGGCGAAATTAATCACTTGAGAAANTTATTTGGGATTCAAGATAAAGTCATTCAAGGACAGAATGGTATTTTAAATGGGAAAGTATTGCGCTTTCATAATGAACCTGTAAGGCATAAAACTCTTGATTTAATTGGAGATTTAGCTTTACTTGGAATTTCTATCAAAGGTCATGTAACTGCTGCGCGAAGTGGTCATGCAAGCAATGTTGAATTTGTTAAAATGATTCGTAAAGAGTACAAACAGCAATTATAGTTTAATTATTTTATAAGATTTTGGATAAAAAGGCACAATTTAATATCCAGGATATTTTGGANCTTCTNCCCCATAGATATCCAATGGTCTTAATTGANCGTATAATAGAAATTGANCATGGAAAAACTCTTACAGCAATNAAAAATGTAACTATAAACGAGCCATATTTTGCTGGNCATTTTCCTTCGCAACCAATAATGCCAGCAGTTTTAATTTTGGAGAGNATGGCACANGCTGGTGCATTTTTNGTATTAAATAGTGTTCCAGAACCTTTAAAAAAAAATATGTTATTTTCATCAATAACTAATTCGAAATTTCGTGCCCCTATAGTTCCGGGAGATCAAGTAAAAATTGATATGGAACTTGCAAAAATTCGTTTGGGTGCGGTTAAGCTTATAGGTAAAGCTTTTGTAGATGATAAATTAGTGGCTGAAGCTAATCTAATGGCGAATATTGTTAATAGGGCAGGATCGTAGAATTACTACAACATTACACCCTACCGCACTTATTAGCGAAAATGCTAATTTAGGACNTAACGTCAAAGTTGGTNCATTTTCTANTATTGAGGATGACGTCTCAATNGACGATAATACAATTATAGGAAATTGTACCACAATTTGTAGTGGAACCCAGATTGGCAGTAATAGTAAAATATTTCATAATTGTAGTATAGGTGAAATTCCTCAAGATCTAAAGTTTGCAGGAGAAGATTCTAAAACGGTAATAGGAAGNAATACTATAATAAGAGAAAATGTTACAATTAANCGCGGGACATCTGCAGGTGGAAAAACTGAGGTGGGAAATAATGTTTTATTAATGGCAGCAGTTCATGTTGCCCATGATTGTATTGTTNGTGATAATGTTATTATGGCAAATATGTCTACACTTGGTGGNCATGTAGAAATTCAAGAATATGCCTCTTTAGGTGGAGGCGTCCTCGTTCATCAGTTTTGTAAAATTGGATCACATGTTTTCATAGGTGGCGGATTTCGAGCTGTTCAGGATGTTCCCCCATATATATTAGCTGTTGGAGAGCCTTTAAGATTTGGTGGTATAAATTCAATTGGTTTAAAAAGAAGGGGATTNTCTATAGATACATTATCTAAAATTAAAAAAGCCTATAAAATATATTTTCGATCAGATTTAACTAGATCCAAAGCTTTAGATAAGATAAAAAATAGTATATCTGATAATGTAGAGNTAAATAATATTTTTAANTTNATTGATANTAGTGAACGTGGGATTATATAANNATCTTTATAGATTTTATGAAATTAATTTTCATAGAGCTTTTCATTATAGCGCATTTATTATTTGGACAATTTCCTTCTTATGATATTTCAAAGGTTANTGGATCGAAATTTANATCCTCTGTNAAACCATTAATCAAAAGCACCTCNTTTTCACTTGGNCATCATCAATTAGTTAATAATAATTCAAAGCAACGTTTTTCTTTAAGTTTAATATTNCCGTTGGGATANGATTTAACAAATAAATCTTTTATTGAAAAATCCATATTAGGATTNCCTTTNTTGCATAGTTCTTTACTTATATCAAATAATTTAAGAGTTAATGGGAAAATTGGTGGCTTTACAAGCCATAATGATGTGATCAATTATTACAGTTATGGTTTTTCACTAGGCTTAGTTAAAGATGATCCAAGTTTGTGGATTGCTGATTTGAGTATAGGGAAAATGGATGGACCTAAATATATTAATTGCCGAACATTTGATTTTTCTATTATTAAATCAAATTTATTTAATTTATTTCCATTCTATATTGGAGTTGGAAATAATCAGTTTAATAGTAGGGTTTTTAACGTGAATAATGCAGAAATTCCAAAAAATATTTCGGGTAAAATTAATTATATTATGCTTGGAAAAATATTTTCATTTTTCAAATGGAAAGTTTCGCCACAAATACGTTTAAATATTAAGTTTTCGCAGTTTTCAATTAGTCTTCAAAAGAAATTTGAATAATAATGGCTAAAAAAATTTCTATACTTGGTTCTACTGGTTCAATAGGTGTCAATACATTAGGTGTAATAGATACTTTTCAGGATGAATTTGATGTTGTATATCTATCTACTTTCCAAAACAACAAATTGATTATAGAACAAGCAAAAAGGTATCAACCTAAAGCTTTGGTTGTTGTTAATGATTCAAATGCAGAAGATGTTAAGGAGGCCTTGGAAAAAGAAAATATTGAAATTCTTATTGGCAGAGATGGTTTATTAGAGATTTCAAAAAGAGATGATATAGATTTAGTAATGAATGGATTAGTTGGATCTGCAGGAATGGAGCCTACCATTAATGCTTTGAAGGCCGGTGTAGATGTTGCATTAAGCAATAAAGAAAGCATGGTTATGGCGGGTGATTTAATAAATAATACAATGAATGAAAGCGGAGCAAAAATTTATCCTGTAGATAGCGAACATTCAGCTATCTGGCAGTGTTTAGTAGGTGAAAATATTGAAGATGTTAAAAGAATTATTTTAACAGGAAGCGGTGGTCCTTTTAGAACAAGAGATNTAAATACCTTTTCAGAAATTTCTTTAAAAGAAGCTTTAAATCACCCTAATTGGAGCATGGGNAANAAAATNACGATCGATTCTGCAACTATGATGAATAAAGGGTTAGAAGTGATTGAAGCACGTTGGTTATTTGACNTTCAAATTAATCAAATTGATATATTGATCCATCCTCAATCTATAATACATTCTATGGTTGAGTTCAAGGATAGATCTGTAAAAGCTCAATTAGGAATTCCTGATATGAAAATACCTATTCAATATGCTCTTACCTACCCAACACATGCATTAGCAGAATGGAGGGGACTTGATTTAGCTAAAATCGGCAAACTAACTTTTGAAGAGAAGGATATAGAAAAGTTTCCATGTATTGAGTTGGCATATGAATCAATGCGTATTGGAGGATCTGCACCAGCAGTACTTAATGTAGCAAATGATAATGCTGTTTATAGTTTTTTAAATAAAAGAATTAAATTCAATGATATACCAGATATAATTGAAAAAGCATGTAATGCACATGATTTGGTAAAACATCCTAGCTTAGAGGAATTATTAGAATTGGAACTTTGGACATATGAATTCGTAATGAAAGAAGTTGACAAAAAATAAGGAAGTTTATTAATGACTACAATTTTAGCATTTATATTTGTTTTGGGCGTAATAGTTATCATACATGAATTGGGGCACTTTTTTGCTGCACGGTCTGTAGGTGTTCGTGTAGATAGATTTTCAATTGGTTTTCCGCCTCGNCTTATTACTGTTAACTCAATTAATGGTGGTTTTGAAATAAATTTATTTTTTTACAAAAAAAATGATTTAGANAAAATTAGTTGGGATATNATAAAGACATGGAATATTAATATCCCAGAAAGAAAAGGAAGNGGTACAGAATATTGTTTTGCAATAGTTCCACTGGGCGGGTATGTGAAATTAGCAGGGATGATTGATGAAAGTATGGATGNNNCTATTANAAATGAGCCATATGAGCTTATGAGTAAACCAGTATGGGCTCAAATATGGGTAATGAGTGCCGGTGTNATNATGAATATATTATTAGCTTTTGTAATCTTTACNGCTCTTGCATGGTATCAAGGAGTNCCAACCTCTGAAAANATACCNGTTATTTATAGTGTTGAGNAAGATTCCCCAGCCNAAAACGCAAATCTTCTTCCTGGAGATAAAATAATTAAAGTCAATGATTACAATATTAATACTTGGTCTGATCTTTCAAGCACTATTCAAGAACTACCTAATAAGTCAATCAAAATAACCTATGTAAGAGAGGGCAGAGAAAGCTCAATGGATATAAATACAACATTTAGAGTTTTTCCTATAGATGGTAAATTGGATACTCTTGGAATGATTGGTATTGCTCCAGAGTTATTCTATGAACCAATTGGNATAATTAGAGCTTCTCAATTAGGGGTTGCCTCCACATTAGGTGGGCTTGGATTAGTTGTATTATCAATAAAATTGTTAGTTTCAGGTCAAGCATCTGTANCAGATCTTGGTGGACCTATATTAATAGCCCAGATTGCTGGTGAAACTGCAAGAGCAGGACTTATTTCATTTTTTGGATTTATGGCAATCATAAGTTGCAATTTAGCGTTTATCAATTTTTTACCTGTTCCTGGATTAGATGGTGGTCATGTATTTATTATTTTAGCTGAATCAATCCTAAGGAGAAAATTTACTTTAAAAACAAGAATGATTATTCAACAAATTGGAATGGCATTTTTATTATTATTAATGGCAACAGTTATGATAAATGATATAGGCCGACTATTTACAAATTGATTTCTTTTATTTTTAATAACATTGATCCATACTGCAATTTTATTTTTATTTGAACTGGNAGTTTNTTTTTATCATTACTAAACCAAATCATCATATCGCCTTTATTTTTTAATAGAGTGCTACCTTTTCTAAATGGTTTTACAACCAAACAATTGAAGGAACCATAAATGGTATTTATAACCTCCTCAGATTTAGTAATTATCTGAATTGGTGTAATTTTTTTCCCTCCGAAAGTATTTATTTTAATTGTTTCCCCAAGTATTAATGGTTTTGTGCGAAGTAGATAGAATAAAGAGTATGGATCATAAAGATATCCATTAATATCTGTAGTATCTTTATTTGTGATTGAAATAAAATTTTCATAATCTATTATAGTTTCAGATTCCTTTGAATAGTTTCCTTGATTTATACTTTTAAGTATTTTTTTTGTATATAGACTTTTTATATCTAACCATGTATCAATCTGATCATCAATTGTATAAATTGAACTAAATGGAAAAGATGTTTTTGCTACAAATCTTATATGAATTTCATTGGAATTATTGTTTTCATTATCAACTAAAACCTCTAAGTATGCTTTTCCAGCTTTAATTCCAGCAAAAGAAACATCATAAATTAATTTTTCCCCAAAATTAAAAGGGAGCTTTTCAGCAGCATTTATCATAGATAATAAATATATTGTTATTATGATGTAATTTTTCATCTTCTTATAATTTGAAATTGATTATTTCTTAGCATATATATTGTTGATCCGCTAGATGTGGGTAATTCACCTGCGTTTATTATAATATCAACTTCATCTCCAAACTCATCAATTATCTCTTTTGGTTTATTCATTGGTTTATTTCCGTGTCGGTTAACACTTGATGATGTAATTGGATATCCTATTACTGATACCAGTTTTGGTCCAATTGTATTCTNTGGTATACGAAAACCAATAAAATTATTACCGCTCATAACAGATTTATGAACTTTNCCTTTAATACTTGGNAGTATAAATGTGGTTTTATTGCCGATATTTTCTTTAATAAACTTCTTTTTTTCTTTTGATAAATTTGTAAAGGTAACTAATTGTTNAAAATTTTCGACAATTATACTTATAGGAGAGCTTCTTCTTTTAATACTATTCAATTTCTTTATTGCAGTTTCATTTCTAGCATCTACACCAAATCCATATAAAGTATCTGTGGGGTATATGATAACGCCACCATTATCTAGTGAGTTTTTGCAAATAGAAAATATTTCGGGGTGATCTATATGAATATTCTTTATCATAATAAATAAATTAAGATGGTTTTGTTTTCCAGCGTCTATGGAACCAAAAATATTGTTCTGGGTGTTTTTTTATAACATTCTCTAGTAAGCGAGTATAAGATATTGTAATTGATTCGATATCTGATTTATTTTGTGTTTTAACAGGTTCAATATTCAAAATATATTTATTTATACTTTCCATATGACATGTAACAAATATAATGGGAGATTTAGATTTTAAATGGAATAAAGCAGCACCTTTAGGAGTAGAAGCTTTTACCCCAAAAAAATTAATAAATATCCCACTCTTTTTTGCATCTTGATCGCTTGCCAGGGTTAAAATATCATTATTTTCTAAAGCACTATACATCAATTCAAGTGAAGATTTTCTTGGTAAAATTTTTATACCATTATTTTTTCGTAATTTATTAATAAATCTATCCGCTCCAACATTTTTTTGTTTTTGCCCAATGAGTAATAATGAATATTTATTTATACCAAACCATCCTAATATTAGTTCCCATAATCCAAAGTGCCCTGAAACCAACAATACACCTTTATTTTTATCAAGAGCTTCTTTCAAATATTGTGTTCCATTTACAGAAATATTTCCATGTGTAATACTTTTTGGTAATGATAGAAATTGCATTGAACTGTATATAAAAAACCTGTATGTATCTTTTAAAATATTTTCTCTCTTTTTTTCTGATAGTTTTGGGAATGCTATAGATATATTTTTTCGAGCTTCTTTTTGCCTAATTTTTAACAATTGATAGCAAATAGAACCAAGTTTATTAGCATAATAATATTGATTAATTGGTTTTAAAGATTGTACAAAATTAGATAGAAGTATTAATAAATTATATGTTATGCGATGTTTAAGTTTCATTAGGTGAATTGTGTGGTACCTTTTAACTGAATCTAAGGTAATTTCTTATAGGTCAATATTTAATTTCCGAGCAATTTTGTTTAAGATAAATAAATACATATTTTTTCTTTCTGTTTTACTTTTTCTATATACAGAAAGTTTGCTTGCTACCGAAAAAGTAGTGTATCGTGTTCCAATTCAAGGTGTTATAGATCTAGGCCTTCCTACTTTTATTGAACGGATTATAAATGAAGCTGAAACAAACCAAGTTGAAGCAATTATTTTTGATATTGATACGTTTGGTGGACGTGTAGATGCTGCAACGCAAATAAAAGATGCAATTCTAGATTCAGATGTCCCTACGATTGCGTTTATAAATAGAAGAGCAATTTCAGCGGGTGCGTTAATTTCTCTATCTTGTGAAAAAATATATATGACTGGTGGAGGAACAATTGGAGCCGCAACAGCCGTTGATATGTCAGGGAATAAAGCATCAGAAAAAGTAATTAGTTATATGCGTGAAGAAATGGCGTCAACAGCAGAAAACCGTAATAGAAATTCAAATATTGCAAAATGTATGGTTGATGAAGAATTATCATTTACTCATGTAGTTATTGATGATGATTCAATAGAAGTAACAGATCTTGAAGGTAGAAAAGAAGGAAAGCTTATAACATTAACGACTGAACAAGCATTAAAATATAAAATGGCGGATGGATCGGCAGAAGATTTAGTTGAATTATTAGCTATAATCGAATTAACTGGTGTAGAAGTAAAAACTTTTTCAGAAAATTGGTCGGAAAATTTAGTACGCTTTTTAACAAACCCAGTTGTTGCTTCTTTATTAACAACTTTTGGTTTCTTGGGAATACTGTTTGAATTACAGAGTCCTGGATGGGGAATACCTGGAACATTTGGTGCTGTATGTCTTACCTTATCTTTAAGTGCTTCCGTTATTGTAAAACTTGCTACGAAGTCAGATTTACTTATAGTACTATTTGGATTGGGCTTGCTAATGGTTGAAGCATTCTTAATCCCAGGGTTTGGTATTGCAGGATTAATGGGTATAGGAGTTATTCTATGGGGACTTTATATGTTATTATTACCTGATGTCCCAGTATCTCAAGAAATATATGATGGTGCGATGACAGGATTAACTATTGGATTAATTGGTGGAATATTTGCTTTAATTTTACTTTTTAAAATGATGACAAAAACAAAATTTTGGACCAAGTTAACTTCACCAGGGATAGAAAGTGATGACGAAGGATTTAATACTTCATTAGGATTAGAAAATTTTATTGGTGAGACTGGTTTAGCAACTTCTGATTTAAGGCCATCAGGTTGGGTTCTAGTAAATAATAAAAAAATATTTGTTGTTACAGAGGGTGAGTTTGTTGATAAAAATCAACAAATTAAGATTTTATCGGTAGATGGCAATCGAGTGGTTGTAAGAATTAATATAACTGAATAACTAGGAGTATATCATGGTAAGTTATGTAATGTTGGTGTTTATTTTATTATTTATTCTATTATTTTTCTATTTTGTTCCACTGGGCTTATGGATACAAGCTGTAGTGAGTCTTGGAGTGGGGCGAATAACAATTATTGATCTTATACGAATGAGACTCCGAAAAATTGCACCAAGGNTGGTTGTGGATGGTGTAATAAATAGTCATAANTCTGGTTTGAATAATATTAGTACAGATATGCTTGAAACACATTACTTGGCGGGAGGAGCCGTGGCAAATGTAGTATCGGCTCTTATTGCTGCTNCTAAAGCTAATATTCCGCTCCCATTTGAAACTGCATCAGCGATAGATTTGGCAGGACGTGACGTTAAAGCTGCCGTCGAAACAAGTGTATATCCTAAAGTTATTGACGCGCCAAGAGATGGATTTTTATCCGCTGTAGCAAAGGATGGGGTTGAACTTAAAGCGCGGGCAAGAGTTACAGTAAGGACTAATATACCAGGCTTAGTTGGTGGTGCCACAGATGATACTATCATTGCAAGGGTTGGAGAAGGTATAGTCAGCGCAATTGGGTCTTCTGTTACTTATGGATCCGTATTNGAAAATCCAGATAATATTTCTAGAGCTGTGTTACAAAAAGGATTAGATGCAGGTACAGCATTTGAAATTCTTTCTATTGATATAGCAGATCTAGATGTTGGAAAAAATGTTGGAGCCCAACTTCAAGCAGATCAAGCTGAAGCAGATTTACGAGTTGCTCAAGCAAAAGCTGAAACNNGACGTGCAATGGCTGTTGCGCAAGAACAAGAAATGATTGCTCGAGTTCAGGAAATGCGTGCAAAAGTAGTGGAAGCTGAAGCGGAAGTGCCCATGGCAATGTCGCAAGCTTTTCGTGAAGGNAAGCTGGGGGTTTTTGATTATTATAATATGCGTAATATTGAAGCAGATACCGGAATGAGAGATTCAATTGCCGGTAGCAAAGAGTCTGACTCTACTACTCAACCAGGGACTGAAGAGAGCTAGATGGAAGGATTAGCTTACTGGTTATTTATTGCTGCGCTTTATTTTTTATCATTTCTGATGAAAAANAGAAAACAGAAGGGTGCCCGCAAGAGACTAGATCAGGAAGAAACGGCTTCTGATAATAGTGATTTTATAGAAACTGAACCGGAAACAATGGACGACTTCTTTGACCAATTAAAGAATTATGGTAAAGAATTTCTTGTAGAGGACNAATCTGATGTTGGTGATATTNGGTATGATATAGAAGAAGAGAAGGAACACGTTGATTCAAAAATAGATATAGAATCAAAAGAAACTTCCAGGGCTATATTTGATGATTTATCAGAAGAGACCTTAGAGCCCATTCACAAGGAATACAGAATACATAATAAACAAAATCAAAACATCTCATTTTTAGTCAGTTCCTTATTAGAAGATAATAATAAGGTAAAAAAAGCGATTATTTTAAAAGAGATATTTGATAAACCTCGTGGTTTGAGGAGGTCAATACGATAGAAATATTATACTAGTTCTTTATAAATGTCAGTTATATTCTTTATGAGTTCTTTTTCAGGCCCATCATTATGAATTACAAAATCTGCTAATGCAACCTTTTCTTCTTCAGACCACTGTAAATCCATCCTTTTTAATATTTCTTCTCTGCTGAGTGTTTCTCTAGCTAGTGCGCGTTCCATTCTAGTTTTAATTAGTGCTGTAATTACAATTACATAATCCATATGGGTGTCAGCACCAGACTCGTAGATAAGAGCAGCATCTACTACAAAAATATCATGTTTTCCACCATCTAGTTCTCTATCAAAGTTTTTATCAATTTCTTTAAAAACATAAGGATGAACTATTGTATTTAATCTTAGTTGATGATCTTGATCTTGGAATGCAACACGTGCCAATTTATTATTATCAACGTTACCATCTCCCGTCATTATATCAGTACCAAATTCAGAAATTAATTCGCTTTTAATTGTTTCATTGGACAACAGTATTTTTTTTGCTTCTTTATCTGCATCAAATATGTATGCACTCAATTTTTCAAGAATTTTACTAGCAGTACTTTTTCCAGTACCAATTCCACCAGTTAATCCTATACGTAACATATTTATCTCAGCGCTTTCTGAATAAGCTGGAAAACATTATCTATATTTCCACTACCGTCTATTCTCTTTATAAGTTCTTTTTTATGATAATATTTAAGTAGTGGTGCTGTTTGTTTGCTATAAACCTCAAGCCTTTCAATTATTACTTCCTTGCTATCATCAGACCTTTGTAACAATCTGCCATTACAGTTATCACATGTGCCCTCTATTTTAGGTGTATCAAATAACAAGTTTGTAATATTTCCACACCCCGCACAAGATCTTCTGCTTGATAATCTTTTGATTATGGTTTCATCATCAAGTTCAATAGANACTACAGCATTAATGTTTTGATTCATTTCATCAAGAAATTTATCTAATCCTTCAGCTTGAGGGATTGTCCTTGGATAACCATCTAACAGATATCCTTTTTTAACGTCCTCTTTATTTAGTCTTTTTCTCATTATATTTAATAATTCATTATCTGGAACTAAATGCCCTCTATCTATATAGGACTTAGCTTTAATTCCCAGAGGAGAGGCTTGAGATATTTCTGCTCGTAATATGTCCCCAGTTGATAAATGAACTATACCAAGATATTCTTTTACCAGTTTAGCCTGAGTTCCTTTTCCAGCGCCTGGTGGACCGATAAATATTAAACGCATAATTATTTACTTAAAGCCTTTTACCCATACAAATTATAAGAATTAAATCAATAATCCTGCAATGGTTGCTGTAAGCCAAGATGCAAGAGCACCACCCACCATGGCTTTTGTAACCAGTTTAGCGAGATCCTTTTTTCGTTCCGGCGCCATACCTCCTATTCCGCCTAATTGAATACCGATAGAACCAAAATTGGCAAACCCGCATAAAGCGTAACTTGCAATAATGGCTGTCCGGTCTGTTATGGCNCCTGTGGACATTAATTCTTTCAAGTCACCANAGGCAATCAGTTCTGTAAATACGATTTTCTTTCCCATAAGTGTTCCCAATGTGCCNGCCTCTGACCACGGAACGCCCATTGTCCATGCCAAGGGCTTNAATATAAAACCGAGGATTGATTCCATAGATGTACCTGCGAAACCTAAGAGGTAGTTAATCATGGCAACGAGAGATACAAAAGCTACCAGCATAGCTGCAACATTTGCCGCAAGTTTTAATCCGCTGGTTGCCCCATCTCCCAATGCTTCCATTGCATTCGTACTTTTTTGCTCAATATTGATTTTCAGGTCTCCCATCGTTTCTGATGATTCCGTTTCAGGATAAATAATTTTTGCCACCACAAGTGCTCCCGGCGCAGACATGACCGACGCCGCTAATAAGTGACCGGCAATTCCCGGAATNTCCGCTAACCACATAACATAAATTGCCAATACCCCACCGGCAACGGTTGCAAATCCACCTGTCATCACNGCCATCAACTCTGATTTTGTCATGTGTTGGATAAACGGACGTACNATGAGNGGAGCTTCGGTTTGACCTACAAAAATNTTAGCGGAAACACTTAATGTTTCCGAACCACTGGTGCCCATGGTTTTTTGCATAGCTCGAGCTATCAATTTGACAAACATTTGGATTATACCAAAGTGATATAAAACAGCCATGAGGCTGGAAAAGAAAATAATAGTTGGCAAAGCTCGAAAAGCAAAGTTAATCATGGCAACATGGTACCCCACATCCGGTACAAAAGATTTNAATAAAAAATCACTTCCTGCATCAGAAAAACTAATCAGTTTTCGGATGGTTTTATCAAGAATACCAAATAATGGGCCACCTATAGGTGTTTTTAAAATAAATATAGCNAAGATAGCTTGNAACCCAAGCCCCCAACCAATAATACGCATATTTATCTGTTTTCTATTATTAGAAAGAGCAAAGGCAATTGCTAATAAAACAACAATACCAAGCAGGCCAATAAATCGTTCCATTTATTTTTTCTCCGGATGTTGATAACAGTGCCTACATCGTGCCTCATATATGTCTGTTTCTCCAATAACTACTTGTTTATCATCTTTAGAAAGCCTTTGTGTATATGAGGCAGGGTTTCCACACTTTACACATATTGCTTGAAGTTTATCTAAAAAATCTGATTCACACATTAATTTTGGCATTGGGCCGAAAGGCACTCCTTTAAAATCAGTATCTAAACCAGCTATTATCACTCTTTTTCCTTTTGAGGAAAGATCTTTTACAACATTGATTATAGTATCATCAAAGAATTGAGCTTCATCAATTCCAACTACATCAGCATCATTTACAAGATCATTAATTTCTGTTATTGATTCCACTACAAATGACTTTAGTTTTAATTGATTATGAGAAACAATATTACCATCTTCGTATCTAGTATCAATTTTTGGCTTAAAAATTTTTACATTTAATCTGGCAATTTTTGCTCTCCTTAATCTTCTTATAAGTTCTTCAGTTTTACCACTGAACATGTTTCCACATATTACTTCTATACATCCAAAATTATTTATCTCTTTTATCATAATGAGCTCTTATCAAATGCATTTGGTAACAATTCTGAACTTGTTGTATTATTGATATTTCCTGAAACATCGGTGATATATATCGATATTTCACCACATATATCCCAAATTACTTGTCGACATGCGCCACAAGGCTTTCCTCCATTATTAGTTGCGACAGCTAATGCAGAAAATTTTGTGTGCCCATTAGATACTGCATTGTAAATAGCTATTCTTTCTGCGCAGCAAGTTAGACCATAACTGCTAGATTCTACATTGCAACCACCAAAAATTTTACCTGATACAGTTAAAATGGCTGAACCAACCTTATATTTTGAATATGGAGCAATGGCTTTACTCCGCATTTGAATCGCTTGCTCTATTAATTGATCAGTCATTCAATTCTTACCATTTTAAATAAATAGTTAAATAATACACCTGAAACGAATCCACCAATATGTGCAAACCATGCTGTGCCACCTGCCTCTTCAATTCCCAATGTACCTATTCCTGCAGTAAGATTTGATAAAAACCAAAATCCTATTACTATCATGGCTGGCACACGAATAAAAGTTATAAAAATAATTAAAATTACCAAAACATGTACAGTTGCATGGGGAAAACGAAATAAATATGCCCCAAGAACCCCCGCTATTGCTCCGCTAGCTCCCACCATTGGGATAACTGATTCTGGGTTAACTTGAATTTGCGCTAATCCCGCTCCTACGCCACATAATAAATAAAATAATAAATATCTTTTATGACCAAAAACACTTTCAATATTGTCACCAAAAATCCATAGAAACCACATATTGAAAATAATATGTGCGAGCCCTCCATGCATAAACATGGATGAAAATATATTTAGTACAGAGGGACTTGCTGGAGTAAGGGCATATGCTCTAATGAATTCTTCAAATAGGTCGCGTGGTATAATGAAATATTGGTAAACAAATACTAGAATATTTATCCCAATGATGGAATACGTTACAAATGGGAATAGAATTCTAGGGTTATCATCTTTGTAAGGAAAAAACATTAATCAACCATGAATGTTGAGATCCCAGATATGATGTTCCCAGCCTGATCGGATATTTTATATTCCATAGTGTGTTCGCCAGCCTCAAGAGGAGTTGGAAGGTAATAAGATAGTTCTTTTTTGATTGGTTGGAAAGCATATCTAACAGGAATATCATCTAATTTCATGCTCATAGATTTTTCATCAGAATTAAGTCCAGATAAGTAATCATCAGCAATAACATATATTGTTTTTAAATCCTTATAATGGAACCTACCTTTATTTTCTGGATATACTTTTCTTATGAATGGGGGTTCAATATCTTGCATTATAGTAATTGCATCTAAACTAAATAATGTGCTTGCAATTACCTGTCTATTTGTATGCATTGAACTAGGTAAAAAAGTCCAGCCATCTTTTTGATTGTAATAGTACAATGATATATTTTTCATATTTTTAATATGATTACTATACCGGAGACCAATACGAATTGTATCTTTTAAGGCAAGTTCAAAGGGCTGTAATTGATACACAGAGGATAATCTAGCTCCTCCTTTTGGTTCAACTGGGTGATTTATTTTTTCTATCCAAATCAATGATGTATCATATAAAGAATTATTTGTTATTTGTATTGAACAATTTTTATCATTTGATACTATACTTGTTTGTTTACTAGGAGATGCAACAATTGGGTCTAAATTGACCTGTATAATTCGCTCAATCTCTCCATCAAAAAAGGCATCAATTCGTTTTGTTTTATTAAATAAAGAAGGCAAAAGCAAATCAGAGGTATAGACTGTAGGCTGTATCTTTGTTAAAGGTATTGAAATATATTCATCTTCCTTTAATATTCGTAAACTAGTATTCCCGGAGGTAAAGCCATTAGTTTTTACTTGTGCAATTAGCTTATGCTCAATAGAACTAAATGTTATATCAACATCCATTTCTGTAAGTCTTCTTTCAGCATTTGGGTCATGCCAGGTTAGTGGAGAGCCATACACCCCAAGTTTATTTTTTACAATAAAAGACACCCCATGCTTTCCTAATTTAGATTTTGGTAATTGGATTCTGAGCCCAGAACGGTCCTTTTTACTTTTTATAATTGTTAACTCTTCATCTGGGTATCCATACGCTGTATAGCTATAACAGCTAATTTTTGTAAGAGGAATATTCAATGTGACAGGCTGGATATTGAATTCAATGGTGTTATCATTCCATTCAACATCCCTAATAGCTATTTTTACAGGGGGATAATTGATAAAAGTTCCTTTTACTCTGGTTGTGTTTCCAGAAGCATCCGATATTTGAATTTCTACCTTATGATACCCAGGTGTCAAATTAAGTATACCAGAAACACCTGCATTAACAATAGTACTATTAGAGAATGTTTTTAGTTTATAAAGTTTCGTAAATGAACCTAGGTTTAATCGATGAAAGCGATTTTCTCTAGTTTGATTTACAGTAGATTTTTCATCATAGTCAAGTTTNCTATAATTAAGGGAGAAAATATTTTGATCATCTACNAATAGCTGGATTGATTGAACTTGATATTTNTTTTTAGCACCTTGAATCTTATCATCTATTTCAATTGCTATTCCTATAGGTCCAAAACAACTTACGGTATCTGGGAGTTCTAATCCTCCACCAGTAGTTGCTGCGTATAATGGATACGCTCGAGGGATTGAACTTCCATTGATTTTACTAGATGTGGATAGTGGAATAACNCCAATTTGAAAAACGCGAGGATTTCGATAATCTTCAATATTTAGACCATTAATTAAGGGATTTATTGGTTGAGATTTACTATTACGCAATTCAAAGTGTAAATGAGGACCAAANGAAGCACCAGTATTCCCTGTATAGCCAATTATATCTCCTTTTTTAAAAGGAAATTGTTCAGGTGAAAAATATTCATTTACAATGTAACTATTATTTTTTTCCTGAAGACTGTAAAAAATTGTTTCCAGACGGAATGCAAATTCTTCTAAATGTGCATAGACTGCAACGTTGCCATCATTTAATGTTAAATATAATCCTTTACCGTATCCTGAAAAATTGGTAACCATCCTTGANATATATCCATCATCAACAGCATATACTGGCCACCCAGTTTCCTCAAGAGTCTTAATATCAATACCCATATGATACCCACCATCGCGAAACTCCCCAAAATTTGATGACATAGCTTTACTCCCAATAGTAGGCCAATGATAATTTTGGCTATAGGTAAAACTAAATAACGCTAGAATGATAAATAGGTAATGAATCTTCTTCATGAATAATCCAATTTATTTATATGAAAAAACATATTCAAAGATAGTATCTTTATTTTTCCAAAAATATTAATGTTTTTTAAAGAAAAAATGTTGCCTTGTTTACTCGCACATAAAATGTAAATTTAATAGAATTACTTCATATAAAATAAACGGAGGTAAAATGAAACAATATAAAGCGATAATTATTGGACTTATTTTAGCAGTATTACCATTTAATAGTGCATTTGCCATTTTAGGCTTTGGAATTCAAGGTGGGCAGGGTTTATTTACGGTAGGTGAAAGAAACTTAGATGACCCATCAGGTTTTGCAAGTATGGCAACCTCAGAATTTTCTAATTCGTTAAATGTTGGAGTATATGCTTATCTTGATATCATACCATTTATTGATTTAGAAATAGATGCAAATATAGTTGCTCAAGTATATGAATTTGCATTTCTTAATGTATTAGGGACAGCTGGTCCTTATGATGCTGTTTGGGGCGGCGCATCTACCTATATAACTGCTAGAAGGAAATTAGTTGGATTTGGTGTCCCACTTATTGGGAAAGCACAGATTTTTGCAGGAGGNGGTGTTAATAGTCACACTTTTGCACCGCTTGCAAATCTTGACTTAGTTGAAAGTTTAATGGGAGGAGATTTAACTACAGAACCAACATTTAGTGAAGATGATCTTGTTGACTTTATTGATGAAAACAAAATTGATAAAAGCGGTCTACACTTTCAAGTAGGGATGCAGTTCAAATTATTTGTGTTAGATTCATTCTTATTTTATCGTCATACATTAGGCGATTTCGAAGATGTGTTAGACGCGAAATCATTTGGATCTCTTAATTTTAGAATTGGGATGGGTTTTTAGTCAGATTCATCCATTTTTATTTTAAAGGGCGGTATAACCGCCCTTTTTACTTTATAACAAATGGTTGAGTCCAGGCCATTTCAAGATCCCCTTTGGAATATGGATTTTCCTGAAGCTTATCTGATATAATTTTTGCCCTAACATATATTTCTCTTCCAGTAAAATTATATATTGCTGGATTTGTTTTCGTCTCATAAAAAATTTTACCTATTTCGTTATTATCTATATCGTCTTTCTGGTTTATACTGTGTGTGGATCCAATAAATTGAGTTGTATATGTTATTCCAGGTTTTTCACTTATATCAACCATGTATGATTTATTATTTTGATTAATATTATTTAAAAGAACTCCTGTAGAAGAGTAAAAATTTCCTGATTCTAGTGATGATATTATTTTATCTGCATTTAATTCTTTTGCTTTTACCATTACCCATCCACGACCGGGGTTAGCTTTTCCAATTTTATATTTATAATAGGCATGCGCATCATCAACAGCAAGGCCATACATGGGAGGAAGATTCTTTATTGTTCTCATAGTAAGAACAATATCCCACATTTTATCTGTACTTGGTTTTTCATTATTGCCCCAGTTATTTACTAAAGGGTGTCCATTATACACTTCAAAAAAGGAGTCCCCTTGTATATTGATTAAATGTTCTGATAAAAGAGCCCATTTATAATTCGGATGATTTATATGGGCAATCATTGCCTGACCTGTGGTTTTACGTTGTTCACGAACTGCATTTATATTTCTTTGTAAAACATCGAATACGCTATTGCCGCCTTGAGGTGGAATAAATTCTGATATATTTGTTGCATTAATATGTATAGGTGTTTTTTCATATATATCGCTGATTTCTTCAGATTGTATCAATAGAAAATCATTATCTATCTCAAATTTCATTTTTAGCTTATCAAGTGTGGTAAGTTGCATTTCAAGCGTGTCATTCATTATCCTAGTATTTATCCATTCNAATCCAAACTTATTTTCAATATCTTTAAGTTTGCTTTTGGTCATTGTTGGTGGCCAACCTCCAGGATCGTTATCGTGTACNTTAATCCACTTTTCAACAGTTGATAAGATATTATGATCCGATAATGCTAAAAAGTCATATCCGTTTGATTTATACCAATCAACAGTTATTTCAGGAGGGGCATCACCGTCACTCCAAAAAGTATGGGTATGAAGGTTCCCTTTGTACCATTGGTATGAGTCGCTATAATTATTACAGTTTATAATTAACAATAGTAATGGAGTGATATATATTATTCTTTTAAGAATGATGTTATCCTTTTTATTAATTCATCTCTAGTCTCTCTATAGGGTGGAAGATCTTCATCGTTAGAATTCCAACCATGATAAGGGTCCTCAAGACTCCAATGTATTTGTTTTACATTACCTGGAAAGGTAGGACAATAATTTTTGGCATTATCACAAACTGTAATTGCAATATNAATACCTGAATCNATATATTTATCAATAGATTNTGAATAATGGTGAGAAATATCAATTCCAATTTCATCCATTACTATTACAGATGCTGGATGTAATCTGGATGGGTGGCTTCCCGCACTAAAGACCTCAAATGAACTTCCAGCCATTTNACGTAATATCCCTTCAGCCATTTGTGATCTACATGCATTCCCAGTACATATGAAAATTACTTTCTTTTTATTCATATTTTATTTTACGCTTACTATTACTAATCTACAAATTTTAGCATGAATGCATAGTGATAAAAGATAAGAAATTCTAAATTTTAACCTGTAATGATTAAAAAACACACAGCAAAACCTTTACTTTCAAATCCAATTGAACCGTACCCTGGTTTAACAGTTTCTGATTTAAATAGATATCTACCATCATTACAAAAAGTAGATGATATTCAAATGACAATTGATTCTATGCATGATGGTGTTTATTTATCTGACGGATTAGAAGGACTACGAAAGCTCCCTTCATCCAGTATTGATGTAATTATAACAGATCCGCCTGAGAATCCTTGGCGAGGAGAGGATCGCCCTGGATCTCCTATGACTTTACAGGAATATTATAAATGGAACAATAACTGGCTTGAGGAAGCTCATCGAGTACTGAAATCAACTGGAGCACTGTATCTATTTTGCGATTGGAGGCTATCTGGAATGTATCATTCTATGTTAACAAATTTTCTACATGTACAGACGCGTATAACATGGAGGAAAATGTTGGCTGGAGAAACCTCCAAGGCTGTAACTTGGAAAAATCAGTCTGCAGATATTTGGTTTGCAACAAAAACTAACGATTTTCTTTTTCATCAAGAAGCTATTGCCAATCAAAAAGATATTAAGCCTTCATTAGAAAAAGATTCTGGACCTAATAATTTATGGGGAGATATTATTGATACACATACTGGACAATCTGAAGATATGAATGGTGATAAACCAGAAGCATTAATTAAGCGTATTTTAGACGCGAGCAGCTTTAAACTTAATTGGGTTGTCGATCCGTTTATGGGAAGCGGAGGCGTAGGAGTAGTAACAAAAAAACTTGGTAGGCGTTTTATTGGTTTTGAAACAGATCAAGATCAATTATTAATTAGTATGAAAAGAATAGATCAAAGTTAGGAATATTAATATGTCATTATATGAAACAATACAATCTGATATGTATGAGGCAATGAAAAATGGCGACAAATTTAGGGTTTCAACTTTAAGAGTTGCACTTGCAAAATTGAAAGATAAAAAAATTGAAAAAAGAGAAGATTTAAGTCAGAATGATGAAGTTAAGATTCTTCAAAACTTGGTTAAACAGCGTAAAGAAGCTGCGGATATATATGAAAAAAATAATCGTTCTGAACTGATGAAGAATGAAATGGATGAATTGAAAATATTGAATTTTTATTTACCAAAAATGATGTCTGAACAGGAATTGAGCACATTAATTAAAGAAGTCATTTCAGATACAAGTGCGACTAGTATGAGTGATATGGGAAAAGTGATGCCAGAGATTATGAAACGTTCTGCAGGAAAAGCAGATGGTAAAATGGCCCAGCAAATCGTAAGTGACCTTTTACAATAAGCGTGATTTTATTTTTAGATGTACTAGCATGTTTTTTTGTGCTTTTAATGGGAAGTGTAGGTTTTCGTAGAGGTTTTATTGAAGAAGCCGGGCGGTTAATCGGATTAATTGTTTCAATAATATTTTCTTTAAAGTATTATCTTACCTTATCATCAAAAATATTAACTTTTATTCATCTTAATACATTTGTGGTGATGGTAATTAGTTTTTCAATTATTTTTGTTTTAATATTATTTATTGTAAGAGTATTAACAAGATTTTTCCATATTCTTTTAACATCAAGAGGGACAAAGTTTGCAAATCGCTCTATGGGATTTGTTTTTGGTGCATTAAAAGGAATTATCATATTAATGTTGTTCTATTGGACCATTGATCTTTTCCCCTCAAATAAATGGGCATCGATTATTCGTAAGGAATCTTATTTATCTTACAGGTTTACTAACACTCGGTACGTTATAATTAATTTATTTCATCTTGATGATCCTATAAAAGATGGAGAAATATTTTTGAAGGATATGATTAATAATGATAAATCTTAATTATGGCACGCGTTCCTGAAGAAACAATTGAACGCATTCGAAATACTGCAGATATATATGATGTAGTTGCTCAATATGTTGACCTAAAGAAAAGGGGGCGAAATTTCTTTGGATTATGCCCCTTTCATTCTGAAAAGACACCATCATTTAGTGTTGCTCCGGATAAACAAATATATCATTGTTTTGGCTGTGGTGCTGGAGGTAACGTATTTAGTTTTATTGTTGAGCATGAAAAGATTTCATTTATTGAAGCAGTAAAACAGTTAGGACATAAATATGGAATTCAAGTAGACTATCAATCCGGCCCAGCCAATAAAATTTTTTCTTCTTTATATGAATTACATGATATAGCTGTAAAGCTTTATCATAATATTCTTTTTTCAGAAAAAGGGAAAGCAGCTCTTGACTACCTTCATAATCGAGGATTCAATGATGATACGATAAAAACATATCATATTGGGTTTGCACCTGATTCATGGGACACATTATCAAATACAATTAAAACTTCATCGTTTAAAGATAATGTGTATGAAAAGACTGGTCTTTTTATAAAAACTGATAGAGGTTGGCGCGATCGATTTCGATCAAGAATAATGTTCCCTATATATCATCAATCAGGGAAAGCTATTGCTTTTGGCGGAAGAATCTTTAATAATAATGATCCAGCAAAATATCTCAATTCACCGGAAACTCCATTATACAGAAAAAGCGAAGTATTTTATGGTTTGCATAAAACTAGAGATTCTATTCGCAAGTTTTCAACTGCAGTTCTTGTTGAGGGTTATACAGACTTCTTGCAATTAGTTCAATTAGGCATTCCAAATGTTGTTGCTCTTTCTGGAACTGCCTTAGGTAATAATCATGCATCTCAGATACGAAAGTTTGCATCCAAAGTATACTTAGCATATGATGGTGATGATGCAGGAATAAATGCAACTCTAAGAGCTGGCTATGTTTTATTTCAAGCGGGTGTGGAGCCTTTAGTTATCCCTATGCCTAATGATAAAGATCCAGATGATTGGGTTAGAGAAGAAGGCGTGAACGCATTTCAAGAAGCGATGGGCTCAAGCATGCCCTTGTTATTATTCCACTTACATAAGAGAGACGTTAAGAATCTATCAGGAACAGACCGATCTAGAATTGTGAAAGAAATTCTAAAGGAAATATCACTAATTAATGATGGAATTATTCGCGATGATTTGCTTAAATCCTTATCTCAAGAGCTTCAATTAGATGAAGTAGAAGTATATCGATTGTTTAACAGTCAAACTGGAATGAAAAAAATTAATGTCGATTCTGACAAGTATTCTGCTAAGACGCAACCATTTACAAATGCAATGCAAAAAGCACAACTAGAAATTATTCGTGCTATTGCATTTAATTTTGATGAAGTTTATCCATCTATGAAAAATATAATAGATTTTCAAATATTTGATGAGCCAATCCTGCAAAAAATAGGTTTATTTTTAATAAAGGATAATAAACCTAAAGATCTCTCTGCAATAATTGATCAATTTGAAAATATGGATGAAAAAAGATTAGTATCAGAAATTCTTTTTGATGATGTGAGTTCTGATGATCCACAATTAATTATAAGTGAGTGTATTGCTACTATTAAAGGCAAATTAATAAAAGATCAAATTAAGCAAGCAAGAATAAAAATAAGGGAATTAGAATCTTCCGGAGAAGATGCAAAAGAAATTATTATTCAAGTAATAGAGCTACAGAACACTTTACATCAATTAACAGAGAATATTGAAACAGAATAAATTTTGAGATTTTCCCTATTAGCCTTATTATTTTTTGCTTTTGCATCTGGGCAAACTATGAAATGGGATAATCGTGCAAGGTATACTGCAATGAAAATTTCATGCGATACAGATAGTGTGCCAATTTATCTCGATGGTTATTATGTTGGTAAAACACCAATAACACAAGCCTTAACAGTGACCCCTGGTTGGCATAAAGTAAGTATTTTCCCTCCAGATGATGGAATCCCAGAACAGTCTGTTCCATCTAATAAAACACTAAAGGATATCATTCGACTAGGTCAACAAGATGTTATGATTGAGGAGGGGAATGTAGAGTTAGTTGTTATGAGCTATCGCGCAATTGATGCAGAAATTGAAGAATATCAAAGACAGACACAAAGTGGGACCTGGGTACGAGCAAGTATGATATTTGCTTTATTATTTATTATTATCTGGGGTTTATAGATAAAAGAATATTGAAAGTAGTAATTATTTTTCACTACATACTTCTATTAATACCTATCTTTTTGATCGGCCAATCGATTGATACAACGATAGTAAAATATTTCCCCACAGATCTTACAAGATCAATTCTTTTACAAGATGGGATGGATAAAAATAAGGTAAAAAAAGGAGCATATTTCAAAGCAACATATGATGGAAGTGGTGACTTAATTAAAATTGAATATATACCAAGCAAGAGAGATAAAGGTGTATTAGATACTGTACAAACTAGAACATTATTTTATTCAGATTGGAATGATTATAAGAGGGAACTTAGTAACTCTATTTCTGAATGGGATTCAGAAAGACTACCTCATTTCAAGGCAACTTTTGGACGCAATGGAAGATTAACATTTGTTGAAAGATATAATGGACTGGGAGAAAAGTTATTTACATACAGATTACGGTGGAATAAAGAAGGGACAAGGTCGGCTTATAAAGTAACATTTCATAAAAATATGATCATTACACAACTAGATAGTATATTATTTGCAAATCCAGCAAGTGAGATTCGAACTAATTGGATTGCTGATTTTAAGAGCATAAAAGATGGAAGACCTAAGTCAGTATCTGTTTATGATGAACTTGGTAGTAAATANTATAATTACAAATTTTATTATGAAGATTTAAAAGATTCTATTAATCAAACAGAAAAAATTANNTCAAGATATTTTCAAAGTGATACCACCTATTTGGGNNNCCATGAGATTTATATAGCTAAGGAAAAATTTCTAACTCAATTAGATTATTATAATATTGATGGATCATTAATATCTCGAAATGCATATTGGATGGACCCTATCCTTGAAGATGTAATCGTAACAACAGCAAATGATGAAGGTGAAATAATTGGCCGACATATCGTATCAAAAGCAAATACATTATGGAGNCAGTATCGTTTAGGTGGGACCTATAAAGAAGAAGAAGAGAAAGAAATCATAAGAGAAAGGAAANTAGTNAAAGANCGTATAATAGAAGAAGAAGAGGAAAAAGATGTAGCAATGATGAATCTAGATATATACGGTTCATTACCAGTTATGNATGGAATAGGCCTGAATATGAAANAAATTGAGTGGGGCCCTGGATTCATTNCTGGAGTGAAATTACCCTGGATTTTTAGATTTGATCAATCNTTATACTATTTNTTATTTGAATATATGTCAGTTTCACTTCCTGGTGGTTATTACCCCTTAGGGCTCAATGGATTTAATGCCTTAGTAAGTACTCCTATTAGTATAGGCTCAATTCAGGGATTAAATATTGTTGGGGGCTTGGGTATGCACCTGGCATCATATGGCCAGGTTAATAATGTAAATTCGCTAGCTGTAATGGGTGGCGCAGAGTTTCGAGTGGTTAGCAATGCATTTTCTAATTCAAGAATAAAAACCGTNATTGGTTTACGAGCAATACACTCCATGTCAGACCCAAGAGATGAAGAGGAAAGCAATAATTTTATATTACTTCATGTAGGGTTTATCTATTCATTATAATNATAGCAATAAAAAAGCCCCAATGAAGGGGCTTTTTTATTNCATCTAGTTAATTTATTATATTAATTAGAANCTAAATGTTACACCAGCATTAAAGTATCTTGGAGCACCAAGAAATACTTCAGCTGTCATTGCATTATGTCTTCCAGTTTCATTGCTGTAATATCCATTATAGCTACTATTGTCCGTTGCATCTTGAACATAAACAGCATCTAATGCATTGAATACATGTAGGAATAAAGTTAAATCATATCCAGATACATTAAGATCGTAATATGCATGTAGATCCACTTTGCTGTATCCAGGAGTTTCCCACGATTGATTTCTATCTGCATCTGCATCTGTACCATCATACTCACGACTTGATGGACCCCAGGCAGCAAAATGACGAGCATATTTGCCCCACAATGCTTGTACTTTAGCTCCCTCCATAGGAGTTAATGTTGGGCCTAAAACCACACTCCATTGAGGTTGATCGCCAATTCTTAGGCCGTCAAGGGCATAGTCATATTTAGCTTGTTCACCAGTGTCATAATTCTTATATGTACCACTTGCATCACCATCATGTTGCCATGTACCAAATGATGCGGAACCCACAAGACTCACCATGTCACTCAATTGTGCATTACCTTCTAATTCTACACCTTGGTGGCTTTGGCCAACACCTGTTAAGAAAACCATTGCGTCAGCACCATCACTTGAACCTGATGCAACATATTTAACTTGATTACGATCCTTCCATTGAGTATTGTAAAAATTTACATTTCCCCACATGGAACCATCATCAGACCTCAACTTTAATCCAGCTTCTAAGCTAGTAAACGTTTCATTAAGAGGATCTGTGGATATTGTTCCATTGTTATCATCAATAACATTATCAAGAATAGGCACTTTTTCTACATTTCCAACATTCACAAAAACCTTAGCTTGTTCACCAACCTTACCAACAACAGGAATTGCACTCAACATTGACATTGCGCTTCCCATATCATACATAACACCAGCTTTGAACTGCATAGCAGAAATTGGATCTGCTTCAAACTTTGGTTTACCAGCAAGAAAGAAATTCTGGTGCGTGTAAGTAATTGAAGAAAATCCAGCCATACCATAAGCGGATATAGCATCTTTTGTATAATTACCTTGAGCAAAAAATCCAAGCCAATCCACAGTATTTGTATTATGATAGGCAATAATATCACCTAACCCTGCTTGATAGCCATCTGGACGATTATCATCAGAAGTTTCGACAAAGTAATCACCACCTAATAAGTCACGCACTTCACGGGCATGCTCGATTTCAGCAGTTCTCCAGTCAAGACCTACTTCAACAGTAGTCTCAGCATTCAAATCATAACTAAGCTTAGAAATAAGACCATATGTATCTTGTCTATTTATACTATTTCTTAATATTGCATCTGACTCACCAAGGCCTTTGGCTTCGCCTTTTCTAGTCTCAGCACTTTTGTTCATAGCAATCGTTGCATCTAGATCAAAAATTCTAGAAGGACCAGAATAATCCCAAATAAATCCATCGTTGTTTCTATATGTACCAGAACCACCACCAGAACCGCCAGACCAGTAAAAAACAGAGGATAGTCTCATTTGATCATTAATAGTCATAAAATGATTCAGATTAACAAGTGGTTTATGGAA
>NZXC01000020.1 GCA_002701785.1 Fidelibacterota bacterium | reverse complement strand
ACCGTATCACTGATAATGTCTGGATCACCCGCAAACATACCCAAAGTCTTTTCAATATTGCCCAGGAAGATGGCTATTCTGGTAACTCTGGTTCACCCGTAGGCACACTTTGGGCCGATACAACAACCACTGCTGCTGTCTCAGCCAACTATACCAGTTTTGCAGCCATGCATGGAGGTTCAACTCAATCCCTCATAGGGGATACAGTATCACTCTACCTTACCCAGGACGGTCTATATTTTGATGTGACTTTTTTATCTTTTTCTGGTGGTAATAGTGGAGGTGGCTTTTCCTACAGCCGTACAGCTGTATCTACTTCTATTGAATACAAGTTTATTAATGGGAATGACTGGGACAGTGCGGAAACTGTACCTGAAGATTGTGCGACTGGTGGAAATCGTAAATTAGATGTTCCAAATTTTGATAGAACGTATGAAGTCTGTTTCGGAATGTGCGAACTGTGTCCTGCACCGGATGTTTATTCAGATGTAGTTCTTACTGTCGTTGATGAAGGTAACGGATTTGAAGATGTTGAATTCAAAGGTGTATTTTCTGGATGGGCTTTGGTACAGGCTTATGATGATGGAACAAATGGCGATGAGACATCTGGTGATGGTGTTTGGACAGCTGTTGTTGATAGCGTTCTGGGACCAGCATCTTATGAATGGGGTGCCATTGAAAATGATGGTTCGGAATGGGGAATTTGGTTATTAGATTATATAGGTTTGCCAAACCAAGTATTTACTGTGGAAGAAGATGGGTCTGTTAGTGGATCAACCAGTATGACTATTCCAGATCAAGGTTCTTTGATCACGAAAACGGTTGTGTTCTCTGTTGATATGACAGAATGGCTCGATGAAGATGGTGCAACAGGAATGCCTGTGTTTAGCGTTGCTCGTGGTGATACTATGCAGGTCCGTGGCGGTTTCAATGGCTGGAACTGTGATGATCCAACAGATTGTGTATTAACTCGAACACCTGGGACAAACATATTTAGTCTTGCCGTAGCGGTAGAAGGTTATATCACGAATGAGAATGAATACAAGTTTTATATTCAGCACAGTATGGAATCCATTAGCTTATTGGAAGAAGATAATGGAGAAATGTATGGTGATATGGGTTGGGAAGATTCCCCACAATATGGTGGAGGAAATCGTGTATTCGTATTGGGCGAAGATGATGGAACAGGTCTACTGGAATTACCATTAGCTGGTTATTATGATCTTCCTACTGGTGCTGTTGTACCAGAAAGTCAGGAAATTTCTGTCAACTTTAGAGTTGATATGACAGGAGCAAGCGAAGATGGGTTTAATTCTGCTGAAGATTCAGTTTACTTGAAACTTGAGGATAAATGGTTGAAATACTTACAGGGTATTGATGATAATCATAAGTTTGCAGCAACCAGCAATGGTGATGGGTCCTATTCAGTAGGCGTTGATCTTGTTGGGCCCGTACCATGGCATATGATCTACCATTGGGAATTCCTTGATGTATCGGAATCCGTTATCTTAAGTGAAGGCGGTGGCTTTGGTTTTGGTCGTTTCCGTGCACGGTACATGCATTCCAACGCTGATTATGATTGTAGTTGGGGTGATTATGGCTTCCCAGATGATGTATGGCAAAAAGATCCACCTCTTCTTGTAGAAGAATGGGATCCAGATGGAATATGTATTGCACTATCAGTAGTAAATGATATTGTTCCTACGAAATTTGCTTTGTCGGATAATTATCCAAACCCATTTAACCCGACAACGAATATTTCTTTCAGTATTCCTATGCAAACGGATGTTCAGATAAATATCTATAATATTATGGGTCAATTAGTTGCCAATGTAACAAATGAACAACTCAATGCTGGCACTTATAGTATGCAATGGAATGGAACAGACCAGAGTGGAAATATGCTCCCAAGTGGATTGTATTTCTATGAGCTTGAAGCAGGAAACGAATTCAGGCAAATTAAGAAAATGACTTTGGTCAAATAAGCGAACCAATTAATGATATAAAAAGGGGTTCTTTGTTGAACCCCTTTTTATATTCAACTAATTCGTTTTATTATTATTAACTATAGGAATATTATGAAGGTATTTCAGTATCCATTACTTTGCGTATTACTACTATTAACTATCTCTTGTGTTTATACTGATTTAAATAGAGATCATTATCTCTTATCTCCGGATGAATCTCTTTCATTCACCTTCCATGTAGATCAACAAAATATTTCTTATTCATTAAAAAAAGATGGCAACACATTGATTGATCAATCCCAATTAGGCATATTAGCGGATCAATTTGAATTTGCCGATGATTTACAAATTAAAAACGTCTCCCGTTCGAGAAAAAATAAAACGTGGACACAAGTCTGGGGAGAACAAAAACAAATTACGGATCACCACAATGAGTTAGCCATTCATGTAACATCCAATTCACATAATATTCAGATGATTATTCGTTTTCGATTATTCAATGATGGCTTGGGTTTTCGATATGAAATCCCGGAACAAAAAGAACTAAATGAATTTAAAATTCTGGATGAACTTACAGAATTTAATTTTTCTGAAGATGCAACATCCTGGTGGATACCTGCCTATTCTTATCGACGATTTGAATTTTTATACGCCAATACTCTGATCAGTCAAATTTCACGTGATACTTATTCAAAATTAGTAGAGAATTTGAATGGTCCTCGTTTAGGTCCGGAAGCAGTTCATACTCCATTCACAATACAACGAAACGATGGGATCTGCATTGCAATCCATGAAGCAAATCTTACAAACTACTCCAGCATGACCTTGAAAGCGAATGGCACACGAAAGATGGAATGCGACCTTATCCCCTGGTCTGATGGTACCAAAGTATATACAAAAGTACCATTTCAATCTCCTTGGAGAACCATTATGGTTGGAAATAATCCTGCAGAGCTTACCATGTCCACTCTCACCTTAAACTTGAATGAACCCAACCAATTAACCAATACAGATTGGATTGAACCAGGAAAGTACATTGGTATTTGGTGGGAAATGATTGGTACAAATCAATCTACGTGGGGATCAGGGTCCCACCACGGAGCGAAAACAGAAAAAGTGAAGGAGTATATTGATTTCGGTTCAAAACACGGATTTAAAGGTGTTTTAGTGGAAGGATGGAATACGGGTTGGGATGTCAACTGGTGCTGCTCCGGTGATGGAGAAGCATTTGATTTTTCTCATAATCATCCAGACTTTGATACAAAGGAAATAACAGAATATGCGCGGAAGAAAAATATTCGAATTATCGGCCATCATGAAACTGGAGGTCAAATACAAAATTATGAATCTCAATTAGATAGTGCTTTTTCCTATGCAAATAGAAATGATATACGGGTGATTAAAACTGGATACGTAAATGATGTGAGTCAAAATATTAAACGAATTGGCTCGGATGGAAAAATATATAAAGAATGGCATCATGGACAATACATGGTTGAGCATTTTCGTAAGGTCATTGAAAAAGCTGCACAATATCAAGTGAGCTTAGTCCCACATGAACCAATCAAGGATACAGGAATAAGACGTACCTATCCCAATATATTATCAAGAGAGGGAGCAAAAGGACAGGAGTTCAATGGATTTATGTCCACAAAAGATAATAACAAACCGAATCACACAACCATCCTCCCTTTTACCCGTTTATTATCTAGTCCAATGGACTATACACCAGGTATCTTTAATATTAAAGAATATCGATATCATAGCCCTGATAATCGAACAATTAACGAATACCATCATATACCAAGTACAATCGCAAAAGAACTGGCATTGTATATTGTTATATATGCACCCGTACAAATGGCAGCAGATTTACCCACAAACTATGAAGGTCATCCTGCATTTCAATTTATACTAGATGTCCCAACAGATTGGGAAAAAACAGTAGTCTTAAATGGNGAAATAGNAAAATATATCAGCACTGCAAGAAAAGATATCAATAGTGANGATTGGTATCTTGGAAGCATCACAAACGAGAATGAACGCGAACTCAATATTAATTTGTCTTTTCTGGATGCAGATATAACATACAAAGCTACGATCTATAAAGATCCAAATAACGGCGGATGGAAGTCAAAACCTGAAGAAGTTGTCATAGAAACTATTGTTGTTAAGAAAGATGATATATATACTGCATCTCTTATGCCAGGTGGCGGTCATGCCATTCGCTTCTCACCATTATAATAGTATAAAAGATTATAAATAAAAAACCCCAATCATGAGTTGGGGTTTTTTATTTATCAGTTGATGATATTAGTTGACTTTAAAATAGTCCGTATAGCTGGCAGGTTGTGCTAAAAATTTGTTTACATTCGTCGTTTCAAACATTTTCCCGAACTCATCTGCAATCTCTGCATTGGTGCTATCATGTGTAGGGAAATAATAATCCCGTTTCTCTACCGATTCGAATGATAATATCTCTGCATATTCCCCTTTACGGGATCCTCGATCTCCTTTGAGATAATACAACTCCATACCAGGAAAATTTTTCTGAAATGCTGGCACACTTGTATTTACACAAAACTCTTCAAATTCTGCTTCCATACCAGGTTTTATATCATATTCACGTAATGCAAATAATCCTCCTAATGTCGGATTCTTTAACTGATCAAAGCCAAGAACAACATAATCTGTATATACTCCGGTTTCTTGATGTTCTTGTGGTACATAGGTATAATTAATATTACCAGTTGTATTATTAATCATTGTTGCAACGTTGGAAAATTCTTCCACACCGGTTCCATGTTCATCGTTTTTATTTGTTAACGGAAAATAGTCATCCCGTTGTTCCAATGATTCAAACATCCATATCCCGCAAAATTGACCTGCTCTTTCACCGCGATCCCCTTTAAACGTTGCAGAATGAAGTCCAGATAGGTTCTTATTCCACATCCGATTAGAGGTCATTGTTTGTTGTAGGTATTTACTTTCTTTGGAATGGCTCAGTAATGTGATTTTTCGATACGCAATTACTTCTCCTAAAGCCGGATTTTTGCTATGCGAAGACTGTGTTCCACTATCTGATTGAGAACAACTAATCACTGTTAGAGCAATTACCATCGTTAAAAAAGTAAGTAATTTCAGATTATTCATATTCTTCTTCCTATTTTATCATCGTATTGTATTTATTAATTAATCAAGACTCGTTTGGCTCGTACCGGAACCACCCATAACTGGAGACCAATGGGAAGCTCTTACTTTCCATTGTCCATCTTCTTTTACATAGGCGCGAGTTACTCGTGTAAGATAATGCCCAACTGCCGCTGAATTTTTCGGTTTCATTGACCCTTCCGAATAATACATTGCTACTGCAGCTTTTTTTGGTACTAATACAATTACTTCAATATGTTTTACATCCAAATTAACATAATCATATAATTCAGGACGCACATTGGATTCCACTTTCTGCATCAAACCACCGCTGGACCAAAACTCCAATGCTCCCAAATTAGAATATTCATCTGCGCCACGTTTATTTTTCCTAAAATACTCGTTATTATCCATAATCTGTTTTTTGATGTCTTCCACATCGCCAGCACTCACCATTGAGAACATAACTGTGAAAACAAACATGATTTTTATACAATGTTTCATAAACCCCCCTCTTTTTTGTTGATAATTAAATTATCGTTCAATAATATAATTAATTAATGTTAATTGTTCATAAACAAAATCCCCGCTATTTGCGGGTTTTTTCTATATGGAAATTTTATGTCTGAAGAAAATTTTAATCTAACGTAATAGATTGTCCACTTGATTAATCACTTCCTCTATTCCATCCGGTCTTCCAACAATTTTGGCATTATTATCTATTAAATAAAATGTAGGTGTGGAAGAAACATAATAAACATCTGTCGATTTGGAACCCCATCCTTTCAAACTAGATACATTGATCCATTTCAAGTTTTCTTGAGTAATCGCTTTATGCCATTCCTCTTCTTTTTTATCAATAGAAATAGCAACCACTTCTATTCCAGCACTACGATAGTTTTCATAAATTTTCTGTATCTTTGGTAATGTTTTCATGCAATGAGGACACCTGGATGACCAGAAAAATAATAAATTAAGTTTGTTGTTCTTATACAGATCATGTAAACCAACCTCATTGCCATTTACATCAGGAATAAATAAGTCTGGTGCTACTGTACCAACTGTTAATTTGGACATCCCCTCAATTTTTTTTCGTAAGGATGGTTTTGTGATTATATCAAACTCATCATCGATATACTCGGAAGTAACATATTCAATAGACTCCTTTTGACCTTCACGATCAAGAAATAAAAGTATTTCGTTTATGCAATAGCGATATACTTCATAATTTTCATGTGAAGCCAGTAATATCTCATCGATGGCAATATGCATATCTACACTATTTTCCCCTGAATAATAGCGCAAATAATTTCTCGTTTTTATGTACGTCAATGGACTACGCAAAAATTTAGAATTTTTCATTGTCCCACTTCTAAAATATTTGTTTAGACGTGTGTCATAATTATCATAATAAAATGGTTTAAGATCATTAAGGATTTCATACGAAAATGTATTAGAATAATTGGATGTTATATCCATCATTGCAGCGGTTATATATTTGGATAATCGCTGCAATTCCTCTTCCATTTCGGATGCATTTGTCGTTGAATTATTTTCAGGAAAACTCATTGCAAACAATAATGACTCCAANCGATCATAAATATTAGTTAATAGATAAAAATGACGATTGAATGCTATATTTTCCATGGATTTCAATGCGATTACATGTTCTGAATCTTCTTTTTTATTTACCTTTATTTCTACTTCAGTTTCCATGGGATTTAACACAACGATAAAAGGTTTTATATCTTTGCCTTGAACCCGATAAAACCCTAATTCGAACTTCCTTTCAGAAAAGGAAAAATTACCCTGATTGTTAATATTAGCTTTATCAATTGGTTTACCATCCCCTCGGAACATATCATATAAATACACAGTTTTACCAAAAACCTCTGCATCCATAAATCGTCCGTGGATATGTTGACTATATAGATTAGTCAACATGAATAACAATAAAGAGATTAAGATTTTCATCAAATATCTATGAAATTATTTTAGAAGAAGAATTCTTCTGGATTGTGTAAATGAGTCTGCGCTCAAATTCACAATATACATACCTGAGGATACGGGAATTCCGTATTGATCTTTTCCATTCCATANNANNGANTNNTTNNCNANATNTTGANGCTGAAANCGACGAATCTCNTTTCCCAATATATCGTATATNGAAATATCAANCNGNTGATTATTCGGNATNGNATAATGAATCGTAATCTGCGCATTAAACGGGTTTGGATATGGGTTATTGAGCGAATATTGATTGCTAACAGGGATAAATTCCATATCAGTTGCCATTTCCACACTGGAATTTTTAATGATACGCATNGAAAATTCNGAATTGATGGTATCGTACCCAAATGCTGATACAACAAAAATTACGCTATCCACACTACTGACATCTATCGTTTGCGTCTGTGCCGTAAGCACATCATAGGTATTGGGCGTGGAATCATTTTTATGCTCCATAATTGAGGTAACGTAATAACGCATATTTTCAGAATCTTGCGTCAATAAGTCAATGACAAGGTTATTCCAGGTGGAATCTTGTGTATCTACTAAATAGTATAATGCAGAAAATGTTTCCAACATCTGGTTATAATAATACATAGTGGTATCGGATGAAGCAGTAATGGTTTGTTCTAATGTGGGTAAATCCATAGGGAATGTACTGGCCTCGTTGTATTGATAAACCCCTGCGGAATCACTACTAGAAAGCATACCATTNGCAATAAAAAAGTCATGGGTCACTGTCTCAAAATCCAAATTATAATCATTTAATGCTGTGATAACCGTTGGAATACTGTAATCAACATCATAACTATTGTATTCTCTNCTANGCTCAAATATNGTACGTATNAANNTATTNNTNACNCGATTATCCGTTAAATAAGAAAAATAGATATATGCNCCATANCCGCGATTNACATCNTAGTTAATNGCTAAATANGGNTCATCAAAGAATTCCTGTAAAAATTGATAACAGTCATTNATATTATCNTAATGATGNTCTTCCATCCATACNGCNGTAGACTCTAANAACCAACCGGCTTCCCATCCATCATATCCATATTGTACCGCGTGAAAGAACTCATGTGCTGATGTTACTTCAATGATCTCAGATTCAATACCAGAAAAATCATTATAATTATTTCGTAGAGCCATAAATGTTACCATGGCACGCTCTTCTTCTGCTTCCGTAGAATATTCATTATCTCCTCTCGAAATAGGAGAATTATTTTGCGCATAATCTTCTGCTTGCACATATCCATAATAACCAGTCTCTAGATTAAATATATATACATCGTAATGTTCGGAACCACCATCATCTATTTGTGTATACCAACCATCTCCTGGAGGTCTNACAAATTCCATTTCTGTAAAATCAATATTCCCAATTTCGCTAAATGTTGTAACAATCAAATCCACATAATCCGGAATTCCATTATTATCAGCATCTAATGGAGATACNGCATCAACACCCGTTAAGGTATAATGNAAACGAAATATCCCATCATCGATATAATAGTCCAAATTTTGGGGACGATAGGTGGAAACAATTTGACGNCTAAAATCAAAGCCTCTTGACTGTAATTCTGCTTGTTTATCTGGTGATAATTCATGACCATATTTTGCGATATTNCGTAATGCTTCACTGTAGTGTATATCTGTATCTCCTAATATTATTCTATTTGCCACTTCTTCAATATTAGAATTAGAAGCGTGAATAGGTTGAAAATATGTTACAAAAAGAAATAAGATTATTATATGTTGCATATGCTTAATCATCATATATTTGCAACTTAATTAAATAGGTCGTAATAATTCAATGTTTATGATAAAACAACGTATACTTAATTTGGGTCTCCTAATTCTATTTGNATTCATTGTATCCTGTGAAGATNTAGAAAATGAACTTNNAAAAGACTTTACGGTCTCTGCTTCGAATNCTATGTTTAATTTAAATCTTNCTGTAGAAAATAATTCTACAGATTCAGACACTCCGATTGCCTTTACTGTTACCGTAACTCGAATTGATACATACGTTGTGCGACAAGATGCGCAAATGATTGGTTTTTGGAGTTTATCATCACAGTCTATTNATGGGGAAACACAAAATATTAGTCAATATCCTCAAGATATAGAATTTTTTGAAGATAATTCTTATAGCAANCAAGTTCCGAATACAGTTTCTGGGGANACAGATTATTTTGGTGGAAATTGGACCTATGATAAAACCACCCATAATTTGACTTTGATATCACAAGGCAATACATCGCAGATACAATCTACATTTGACTATTCTGGTGNTGTTNTACCATTGGATGGATATATGATGTGGACCTATGAAGATGGANGCTATAGCTTTAATGAAACCTATCAGAAAACGGTGGAGCCATCCTCTTTTTTTGATGAACCGTTTACATATCTTTATATGGATGTAACTGGTGGTGATATTTCAGGAACCACCTATCCAGACTATGCTGAAATTGAAGCGGTGGTTGGAAATAATCTGGATGCTCTGTTTACGGTTACTGGAATGTTTGAACCAGGTCTTGATTTTGACCAAGGGAACATTGCAGTAAGTCTATATAATGAAAATTATGGAACCATTGCTGTAAATATGCAAATAGCCATTAAGTTTATCGATTAATATGATGAGAAAGTTCTTTATAGCATGTTTCCTATTTACTTCCCTTGTCTTTGCGCAAGATATTCGCNTAAAGTATAAAACTTTACAACTAAGCTATATGACAACAGATCGTGTAGGTGGTNTCTTAAAATCTTTAGGNTATGCAGTAGTCGATTTTGAAAAAAGNCCTGGTGTAAATCCGAATGAAAGCATTTTGACCCCANNTGGTGATTTTGCTGATATACTTATTAATGGNACGGTAAGTGAAGATAATTATGATGCCTTACCATTGATAATCCTTCTTCCTGAGACAGACAATGTTACTTTACTTGAGATGCAAGGCGCTGTGAGCGAAAAAGGTGCTGAAATGGGAGTAGATTTGGGTGGTTCCTCTCTGGTGTTTTCGACTAGTGGTGAGCCATTGCAGCGATTGCTTATTGCCTACGACCCTGATAACTCGGAAGAATTAAAAGAAGTGGTATCTGTAATTACAAATCAGCTTGATGTTGCTGCAAAACAGATCATGATTGAAGCTTTAGTTGTAGAGATCGATGCCAATAAAACCAATACATTGGGCGTAAATTTTGCAAATTCTGGAAGTATGTATTCCTCATCATTTCCAGAGCCAGATCCAGCTACTGGTAATTTTGAACCTTTTACGTTTATCATGGATAAAGGGTTAATTGGTAACGCACTAGAAATCAATGCAAAATTAGAAAAATTAATTAGTGATCAGTCTTCTGAAATCTTATCCCGACCTTCCGTTCTCGTATTAGATGGTCGTCAAGCACGTATCGTTGTTGGACAGCAGATACCTATCGCTAGAAGCACTGCAACGGGACAAAATGTAGTCTCTGCAACTGAATATATCCCTATTGGAATTGTATTAAATCTTCGTCCACGAATCAGTAGTGATGGTAATGATATTACCATGCAGGTAGAAACCATTATTAGTGAAGCACAAGAACGTGTGGGTGTTGGAAGTGTTGGAGGAGATGTACTATCCGCTCCTACTTTTTCTAGTCGGAAAGTTCAAACCTACGTACAAGTGGAAAATAACACTCCTTTCATTATTGGTGGATTAATATCACATAAGGATACAAAGCAAGAAAACCAATTCCCCATCTTAGGTCGNATTCCTATTCTAGGTAATTTATTAGGATTCAATAAAAAAGTAAGATCCAATAAAGAGGTGATTGTNGTTATCACACCGCATATTGTTGATGTAGGATCTGGAAGTTTCGCACATATAATTCCAAAAGATATTGATATACTAAACCATTGGGGTAATAAACTATTTCAAGATAGTTATCGATTAAGAAATACGGATTTATATGATCTAGGATTTTTTGAAAACACTTCTTTTTATAATAGAGTATTAAATCGCGCCCAAGATGTTATTCAAGAAAGCGCCGTTGCTTCTGCGAATGAAGAATTGACCAATTTTGCAAATGGTGCTGTTCCTGGGCAAGGTGTGTTAATCCGCAGAATGTTATATGATGTGATTGAAAAAGAACACTATTACAAACACATTGTACCTGAAAAAGTAATATTTTTTGGTAAAATTTCGGATAATCAAGGCAATGCTGTTGTGGATATGCAAAACTTTGGGGAAATATATCGAAGTTATCTGAAACGATTTAAACAAAGCGATGGGTTGGCTTTACAATTTGAATCTACGGAAAGTGTTGAGTTTGCGGATGATTATCCACTTCGTCCAGTAGCAAATATTAATCGATATGAAACTACTGGAAGCTATAAAAACACATTAAGAGATTTAAATAGTGATTCTACTTTCGGGTATTCTATTTATCTTAGACAACCAAAACATGAACGGCGGTTATATGAGGTATTAGTCTTACGACGTGTGTTAGAGATGAATCCTGATATACAAAATAATATAAATTTATTTAAAGCTGGTCGTGAAATACTGTTTCCAGCGCCAGAATCTCTAGAAGGAGATATTCATGTAATTGATAATAATATAGCAAAATATTTTTATCAGATTAACTTATTTAATGACGAATTTGATAAAGAATTTGTGGCGGGGATAAAATCGATATCTACTATTATTCAAGAATATGAAAAATAAAACTTGAATTTACTGTTTNCGAAACGTTTCCTTAAATAACTCCAATTTCTCTTTTTGCCCCATCAACATTAGCGTATGATTTTCATTTAGTGTTGCATTTGGATCCGGATTGATTTCATACGTTCCATCTCCATTTACCAAACCGACAATAATTAAATTATACTCTTCACGAATATTGGAATCTTTGATTTGCACCCCATGCAAATTATGTATGCTATTTAAATTGATTTCATCAATCGCCAGATCCACAACACCCTGACTTAGCGATAAGGAAACGGTATCTTCTAATTCTGGGGAAATTAATAATTCTGCCATCCGATGTCCACCTGCTGTGTACGGGTTTACCACTTTATTTGCTCCTGCCTGTTTTAGTTTCGCCATATTACTAATTTGAGCACATCTACTTACAAGAAATGCTTCATGATTTAATGAACGGGCAGTTAATGTAACAAATAAATTATCTGGATCATTATTTAGACAAACAACAATACCTGACGCTTGATGNAGACCTGCTTCTTCCAATGTTTTTTCAATAGTAGCATCACCCAATATGGATTGATATCCTAATTCTGTGATCTTATCAACTTTNTATTGATCTANCTCCACTATCACAAATGAATAGCCTTTAGCATGTAATTCTTTTGCAATTACTGCGCCCATTCGACCATAGCCNCAGATTATATAATGATTCTTCATCTTTCTAATCTTTCTTTTCTTTTTATTTTCTTTGTAGACACTGAANTCTAACAGTTCCGCACCAAATTCTGCGATCATATATAAGAACCCACTCACACCAAAAATAATGACAAAACTTGTCCATAATCTGCCCATATCATCTAACGGATGCACTTCACCAAATCCAACAGTGGTCATAGTAATGATTGTCATATAAAAACTATCAATCAAAGACCATTCTTCTCCTCCAATAAAATAAAATCCAGCAGTTCCAATNGTAATTACTATTACAAAATAAGTCAGNAATTTTGAGGATTTTCTACTGAACATTATTCTGTANCTGNGCTCCTTACNGAATTTTCTAACCAATGAAGATATGTATCCGATCCATTATCAATAGGCAGTGTAATTAATTCAGGTGTATCATACGAATGCAATGATTGCACGGTCTGGTAAATATCCTTTTCTCTGGCTTTTGTAGTTTTAATCATTAGCAACACTTCCGTTTCATTTTGAATGGCATTCTCCCATTCATAAACAGAATGAACCTTCGGTACTATATTGACACAAGCTGCTAGCTTATTCTTTACCAATTCATTCGCAATCATATGTCCTTCTTCTTCTGTGGAAACGGTCGTTAGTATGAAAGCATAATCCAAAGTGATCTTTAGTACTCTTTAATGATAATCTCAGGATACATTGATTTATAATCATTCAAAGATATCGATACACTTTGTTTTAGATATTGATCAAAGAAGTCACGGATGGTAGTATTCATAATAAACCGTATACGATCCGATGCTATAGTACCTGATCCATATTTCTTTGATACTTTACTAAATTGAGAAAAATCAGAAAAATCGTAGTGAGTAGACCCTTGCACATCAAAACGTAAAGATTGGGCGCTATTAGAAGAAGCCAGAGTATCCAATTTTAGATAATTATCTTTTTCCTTCCATGAAACTTGACCTAAATGAATAAACGGTATACTCATATTTTTCTTTATTAATGTACTTGGTATAGGTAAAAACCAAGCATCAAGGCCTAACGCTGCATCAATGCGATCATCCTTCAATGATGCAACAACACTTGTAGCACCACCAAATGAATGACCAAATATGCCAATTTTATCTAGTTCGAGACTATTTCGTAAAGACTGGGGTAGATATTTCCCTTTTTCCATTTCGTCTAACAGAAACTGTACATCTCCAACTCGATAGCCTAATTGAACTTCCCGAATCCCCCACTTTTCTTTATCGGATATCCCCTTAGGGATATCTGTTTTATTTCGAATGACTCTATTTTCAGGAAAAATAGAAATACCTGCATCATATGTATGATCACAAGCGAATAGCACATATCCATGGCTAGCTAATTCTTCCATTTGTGTTGTGTTTTGAGTCTTTAATCCACCATGTCCGTGTGAAAAAATAAGAACAGGGAATCGCTGATTAAGAGGCTCGGCATTGAGCCAGGAATTGCCATCAATTTTGTTTATCGTTCGCATAATTGCTTTCGGAATTCCAAAACCGTCGGCAACCATATCCGCAATTAATCCTTCATTGTAGTTGTAAGGGGCTTTCTGATCTCCATCTTGTAATATAGCAGGATACCATACTCGAACCATCATCTCCCTCGAACCATTTAACCCATCTTTATACCATGCATTGCGATCAACATCCACCATATGGATAATTTGAGTACCTACTTGATACGATCCAGAAGGAAGCGCAACATCTTCTAATGAAATAGCATGGGAAATGAATGTAGCGCATGCAGAGAACCAACAAGAAGCAACAAGCAAAGGTATGTGTCTAACTATTTTCATTAGAATCAGCAAAAACGCTTGTAGATAATAATTAATTCATGCACTGAATAACAATGCAATTCAATACAAATTTTTATTGCTCATCTATTTAACTGGTGTTTTTTTATCCTCCAATGCATCTGCACGCTCTTTCGATATGGAAAATGTGCTATCCATCGTATATGCCATCATATAGTAATCATACGCTGATTGGTACTTTTCCATTTTTTCCCAATATTCCCCCATGGAATCATAAGGGTTCGGATGCATAAAGTTGTTATATATATAATCTTCAAATGCGTTTCTTGCAGCTTCCATATTTCCCAGTTGCATATTGGCATACCCCAGCATATTTAANGATGGAGCAAAATCAAATCGTTCCCACATCGCAGTATATATATCAATAGCTTTTNTATACTCTTTTTTACTATACAAATCACCTGCTTCTGTAATCATAACAAATGATTTATATGGATAATTCGCTTTTAATTTTGAAATCCTTGATGAAAGATCCACATCTGGGTTATCCATTCGATATAAATAATATTCAATCATATCTCGTTCATACTGGCTTGCGGTTGGAGCTAATCCTTCCGCAATCTTTTTTGCCTCAACACTTCTAGCGGAATCACCAGGAGTAAAAAAGAGAAATAAATACGGCATTGCAAATTCTGGATCAATTTGAACCGCTTTTTCAAATTCTTCTCGAGCTTTGCTCCAATGAATATTATAAAACTGCCAGAATCCACTCATAAATGCATTTACCGCATTTGTACTATCACTGGACCATTCTGTGGATGAAATGTCATTACCAGCTTCCTCCTCATCAATTCTCCATATTTTTCTCTTGGAAGAAATGAATTTAGAATCAATTGCTAGGGATTTTTGAAAGTATTCTTTGGCATTTTTATTATCTTTTTTCTCTAGGTAATAATCACCCATTGAGTCATATGGATTGGCAAGATCAGGTGAAACATTTATTTGTCGCTCAAACGCATCCTTCGCCTCTTCCATTTTTCCTTGCCTACTGTATAAATAACCAAGAGAATTCAATGCATCGGAGTTTTCTTTAATTGAAAGAGACTGTTTATAATATGCTTCTGCGCTTTTATCATCTCCATCATAATTAGCCATATTTCCAAGATAATTTATGTATCGAATCTCCTTTGGAAATAACTTGTTATATCGTTCTATTTCTTCGGACCAATCAACGCCTCCTTCACCGCCCCACCAACTATCTTTCGCCATATTGCCAATAAGAATTTTTTCTGATTCATTTGCTTTGGAAACAAACTGTTTACCCTTTTCAACTATTGCATTTCTCTTAACAGCATCTCTATGCATCTGCGCCAACGAATAATAAGCAATGGCAAATTCTGGATCCAAATCCACTGCTTTTTGAAATGATTCTCGTGCTAAATGTTGCGCAACATTATCTTGATATCTTAGTCCTGAATTCATTTGCTTTGCAGCTTCAGAACTAGTTGTAGAATATTCTACGTAATCACTGACTTTCTGAGAACATCCACTAATAAATAGTGTGAATAGAATAAAAATATACAGGGCATTGTTTTTCATCGTTACTCCTAACGGTTATTATTTTTTTCCGTACGCCCGACAGGATTTGAACCTGCGACCTCCTGCTCCGGAGGCAGGCGCTCTATCCAGCTGAGCTACGGGCGCATACGTGTATCAAGTTGATCGAGAAAAGCCGCTTTTGCAACCGCTTTTTTTGTATTATATTAAAAAATAACACGTTGCGACACGCAATGACTACTCACCACTTTTCAAAATATATTTTTCTAGTATTAGGTATAATATTGGCACCAAAAAGAGAGTGATTATCGTAGCAAACACCACACCGAAAGCCAGAGAAACAGCCATTGGAATTATAAATTTTGCCTGAATACTTTTCTCAAATAAAAGTGGGGTTAATCCCGCAAAGGTCGTTAATGATGTCATAAAGATAGGTCTAAATCGCCTCGGTCCCGCCTCAAGAACTGCATTTTGAATTGTACTACCTTCTTTTCTATACTTATTAATAAAGTCAACCATTACAAGACTATCATTTACTACAACACCTGTTAGCGCAACAATACCCAAAAGAGAAAGAACAGAAAAGTTGATACCCATAATTAAATGTCCAATTACTGCACCCGTTAGACCGAAAGGGATAGCTGACATCACAACTAATGGTTGTAAGTACGATCCGAAAGGTATTGCAAGGAGTGTATAGACAACTACCATTGCAACCAAAAAATTTCTTCCTAGAGAGGAAAGATTCTGACCTTGCTCTTGCTGCTCCCCCTCTAAAGAATAACTTAAAGAGCTATAACGCTGTAGCATAGAAGGCAATACATCCTTCGTTACAGAAGATATAATTTCATTTCCAGTTGTAACCGTTAGATCTACATCGGCAGTTACACTAATAGATCGTTTTCTATCTTTTCTTTTTATTGTAGAAACTCCTTCTCCAATATCGAGTTGTGCAATTTGGCGGATTGGGATTGTGGATCCTTTTGGTGTACGAATCATCATATCTTCAAGATTCGAAATAGATGAACGCTCTTCGTCTGGGTATCGCAACATGACTTTTAACTCATCGCGACCTCGTTGAATATTTTGAACTTCAAGACCATAGAAAGCTTGGCGAACCTGGAAGGCAACCATTTGCATGGTGACTCCATAGTTTTCTGCTGCAGGGAGCAAACTAATAATTAATTCTTCTTTCCCCATATTAAAATCATCTTTTACGTTAAAAACCCCTGGATATTCAATTAGTTTTTCTTTGAGTTCATCTCGAGCAGATAACAAATCATCCATGTATTTGCTAGATAGTTGAATATTGACAGGATCTCCCGCTGAAAATAAACTGGAAAAGAAAGATACCTGTTTAACACCAGGGATATCCGTTACTTTTTCTCTCCAGCGTTTTACTACAGTTTCCGTACTTACAGAACGAGATTCTCCAGGAGCTAATTCAAGCGCTACTTCCGCTAGATTTGATCCATCAAATGAAATATTTAAAGCACCTGGTCCTTGGGAAGATTTTGTCCGCATAGGTTGATCTCCCACCGTAGATAGAATATTGTGAATTATTTTCTCTGTAGGATATTCCTGTACCAATTGTTCGTTTAACTCTTGGGCTGCATCGTTCAGAACATTAAACCCATCACGAGTTACTGATATAGGAGTTCCAGATGGATATTCAATAGTCGCAATTGCAATATCACCTTCAATGGGTGGGAAAAAAGAAAATTTAAGAATACCGCTTAAAATAATTCCTAGGGTTAAAATAAATATAGCAATAGCAATTGAAATAGAATTCAAAGGGTTATTTAATGCGAGGATAAGAGTAGGCTTATATCTACGATTAATAAAATCCGTTAGTAAGTTTTTTACTTTATCTTGAAATGTATCCCAACGATCAGAAAGAGATCTAAGTATTTTATTCTTTGGCTTTTTATCAACGGAATGGGCTAAATGAGCTGGTAATATAGTCAACGATTCAATTAAAGACCAAAATAGCACTATAATTGTAATTAATGGAAATATCCTCCATATAGCACCAATAGTCCCTCCCACGGCTAACATAGGAGAAAACGTGGCCATCGTAGTTAATACGGCAAAAATTACGGGAGTAGTGACCTGCGCAGTGCCCTGCACAGCTGCTTCTTCCGGATCCAAGCCTCTTTCTCTAAATAAAGCAATATTTTCACCAACAACGATCGCGTCATCTACTACAATTCCAAGAACCAAAATAAAGGTAAATAAAGAAAGCATATTAATGGAAAGACCCATTAGTGGCATGAACCAAAATCCGCCCATAAATGAAATAGGAATACCAAGAGATATCCAAAAAGCAAGTTTTGGTTTTAAAAATAATGCTAGAACTATAAGAACAAAAAATAATCCATATTTTGCATTTTCAGATAGCAGGTCAATTCTTCCCTGCAACAACAATGCTTCATCATTCCATGGGGTAAGACTAACACCCGGCGGTAAACCTGGTCGTTTCTGATCGATATAATCCCGTACAGACTTAGAAATATCTAATGCGTTTTGATCACCTACTCTAAAAACTCGAATCAGTTTTGCATTATTACCATTAAACTGAAGTTCGTACTCATTCGTTGTAAAGCCATCATTAATATTACTAATATCTCCTAAGCGGACAACGGACCCAACTTCATCCGTTATCACAGGAATGGCGCTGAAATCATCTATACTGTATCCTTGGTTCTTTGCTCGAATCAAGATTTCTCCATTATCACTTTTAATGCTCCCGCTTGGCAAGTCTATGGACCAGCTATTAATCGCTCTTGAAATTTGCTCTAAGGATAGTCCGTATTTCCGTAGCGTTTTCTCACTAATCTCTATTTCTAATTCACGATTCTTTTTACCTACAAGCGTTGTGTATGTAACGTCTGGTAAAGCATCAATTTCGTCTTTTACTATTTCTGTTAAACGAATAAGGTTGTCTTCATCAAGATTCCCGTCAACAGCTACCGTGATTACTTCAGATACCGCAATAATTTGTTGAACTGTTGGCTTTTCAATATCATCTGGAAACGTATTAATCGCATCGATTTGCGCCTTTACTTTGTCGAGCATATCTTCCGCGATTTGCTCTGGAAGAATCTCCACGGATATCACCGCTAAATTCTCAGACGCTGTAGATGTAATTTTTTTAATTCCTTCCAGACCTTGTAACCGCTCTTCAACTCTCACACATATGGATTCTTCAATGTCTCCTGGTGAGGCGCCAGGATAAACAATTGAAACATTTATAATATCCACCTCAATGGCAGGGAAAACTTCCATTTTTATATAAGGGATCGTTACAAGACCAGCAATGATGATAAATATCATCATCATGTTTGCGGCTACTTTATTCTGGACAAACCAGCGTGTTATTCGCTCCATTGAATGCCCTTAATCCAAATCATATGTTACTTTTACTCCATCCACTAAAGATGAAAGGCGTGTTGTCAAAAGTCGATCTCCTATTGCAAAGCCATTACCAATAAAGGCATTTTCATTTTCAAACCTTATTATCTCTACACTCCTCTTCCGTAATACTTTTTTATCGTCTACAACCCAAACGGATTCATTACGAACAAGAGTTCTAGGTATTAAAGACACATTTTTAATTTCTATACCATTTATTGCAGCCGACACGTATTGACCAATGACTAGAGGGGTCTGTGACGTAGCTTTCATTTTACGATTATCAATTCTAGCAACAATAGCCAACATTCTCGTTAAAGGATCTACCTCTGCCTCTGTTCGAACAATATTTCCTTTCCATCGATAATTTGAAGCCATTGAACCTTGGGAGAATTCAACTTGTAACTGCTTACTGCTTGATAAATATTTTCCATTAAAGTCTAGACCTGTAAAGGATACATCCTGATCTGCAACGACTAACCGTACTTCAAAATAATCTGTACCATATATTTTGGATAATACAGTACCCGGAAATACTGAAGTC
>NZXC01000019.1:19351-78749 GCA_002701785.1 Fidelibacterota bacterium | reverse complement strand
TACATTGATTGATGCTTTTGTAGAAGGCGTTAGTTTTACAGGTAACGAAAATATAAATGGAGATAGTTTTTCTGGTGTAGCATATACAACTATTACTTATTCTACAGATGCAATAGGTAGTTTAGGTCAAGTTTCAGCACTTACTTTTGGAACTAATGGAGATACAATTACGGCGCGAATTAATGAGGACGAAGGTGAAGCAATNATGTTNTTTGTNCCTGGGCANTTAACTCTTGGNTCNCCAACNCAATATTGGGATTTTTCCACCATGGGNTCAACTGCTGAAATAGAGGTAACNGGNACTTTGATAGATTATTATGGAAATGCTGTTGCTGAAGCACCTGTAATGATTACAGCAACTGGTGCGGCANCTATTNNTTGGNCANNAGCTCCAANACCGACAAACNAAGGANTAACAAANTCTGATGGACANGTAACTTTNNTTATAGAATATGATCAGGGTATTTGCGCTCCAATANCAAATTCAGANCCNCAAGTCTATGANGATTTTACNTCNANNNTTACNGCNTTTTTANTGATNCCAACNCAAATTACAAGTGATCCATTAGANNTATTATTTGTTCGAACNTATCAAGGACCCTAAANNATGGNACAAGAATTCAATCCACAATTNCAAAAGATCGGTGATATTTTAGTCCACGAAGATAAAATAAGTGAAAGTCAGTTAAATGATGCACTTGCNGAACAAAAGGTTCGTAAAGAAAAGTTAGGAAAAGTTTTACTTGATCAAGGAATAATTACAGAAGATGACCTTGTAAAAGTGTATTCTATGCAATTAGGATATGATCAAGCTTCTGATGAAGAATTATTTTCTGCTGATCCTGATGTGGTAGAATCTATACCAGAAGATTTTGCAAGGCAGAATATGATACTGGCTTTACGAAAATCTACAAGTTCTATAGTCGTAGCAATGGAAGACCCAGAAGACTTGGTTGCTATTGATTCTTTAAAACGTTTGACTAATTTAAGCCCTGAAGTGCTTGTAGCAGGTCCATCTGCGTTAAATCGTGCTTTAGATCAGATCTATGGTAAAATACGTCAGGCAGGTGAAGTAGAAGAAGCAGTTGAAAATATAAAGGTAATATCTGGCGATGAAGATAATCAGGAAGAAGTTGATCTGTCACCAGATAAGGTATCTACGGAAGACGCTCCCATTGTTAAGCTTGTGAACCTAATCTTACAGGAAGCTATTAAAGAAAGAGCAACTGATATTCATCTAGAGCCACAACAGAATAAAGTAATAGTTCGTATTAGAATTGATGGGGTTTTGCAGACAATTATGACACCACCTAGTTCATCATTAAGTGGTTTAGTAACAAGAATAAAGATTTTGTCGAATTTAAATATTGCTGAAAGAAGACTCCCTCAGGATGGTAGGTTTACTATAAAAACTTCTAATAGAGAGATTGATGTTCGTGTTTCCATTCTTCCGACTGTTTATGGTGAGAAAACTGTTCTTAGATTGCTTGATAAATCCGGATTTGGTTATAATTTAAAAAGTTTAGGTTTTGAGGATAAAATGCATTCTATTTTCCGCAGAGCAATTTCTCAGCCTTATGGCATGGTTGTAGTTTCAGGACCAACCGGATCCGGAAAATCAACTTCTTTATATGCTTCATTAAAAGAAATAAAAAATGAATCAACAAATATCACTACCGTAGAAGATCCTGTTGAATACCAGCTTGAGGGGATTAATCAAGTACAGGTTCATGATAGTATTGGCCTATCATTTGGCTCTTCACTTAGATCTATATTGAGACAAGATCCAGATATTTTGTTAATTGGTGAGATCAGGGATGAAGAAACTGCAGATATTGCTGTAAAATTTTCATTAACTGGTCATCTTGTTTTCTCCACAGTTCATGCCAATGATGCAGCTTCTACTATAACAAGGTTATTAGATATAGGTATAAAGCCATTTCTAGTTGGATCTTGTTTGAATTTGGTAATGGCTCAAAGATTAGTAAGAACTATTTGTGATAATTGTAAAGAAGAGTATACTCCTACTAAAGAGGAATTAAATAGGATAAATCTTGAGGAATCTAGAGTTAAGGGTAAGAAATTATTCCAAGGGAAAGGATGTAGTCAGTGCCGTAATACGGGGTATCATGGTCGAACAGGTATATTCGAACTTATCCTTATGTCTAGGGAAATTAGGGGGTTGGTTTTTGATAATTCTAATGAGGATATAATACGTCAAAAAGCTTTAGAAGAAGGCATGGTTACGCTTCGGGAGAGCGGAATTGATAAAGTGTTAAATGGGTCAACAACAATAGCTGAAATAATGCGCTCAACGGTTGAGGATTTTTAATGCCAGCCTACACCTATTTAATTAAAGACGAATCTGGCGGCAGAAGTGAAGGGCAGATTAAAGCTGACAACCTAGATATTGCAATGCAGAAGTTGTCTGCTGATAATCAAATTATTGTCAAATTGGAAGAGGTGGATACTACATGGGATTTCATAGGTCCATTTATTGATGAAATTAATCTATCTATCGAGCGTTTTAAAAATAGAATTCCCCTAAGTAATTTAGTTTTTTTTACTAGGCAGTTGGCCACTATGTACTCTGCAGGTTTGACTTTGGAACGAGCTATTCAAGGGCTAGCTAGCGAGGAACGTCATCCTAAACTAAAGAAAGTTTTAACAAATGTTGGAGAAAATATTCGGAAAGGGTTGTCATTATCTGAAGCATTGCAAAGACATCCAGGAGTGTTTTCAACTCTATTTGTATCTTTAACTAAAGCTGGTGAGGTTAGTGGAAATTTGGATGAAATTTTAGATGAATTAGCAACATATCTGGAAAACTTAGACGATGTAAGAAGAAAAGTGAGATCAGCNATGACTTATCCTATATTTATGGTTNTCTTNCTTTTNGCAATGATGAGTGCAATGTTTATGTGGATTATTCCAATGTTCTCTGATGTGTATGTGCAATTAGGTGCCAATTTGCCTGCAGCCACAAGNAAACTGGTATCATTAAGTGAATGGATAAGNATCAATTTTAATTCAATAGTNTTTTCATTATTTGGANTTATTGGTGGACTATGGCTTATTTCAAAAACACAAAGGGGNGGATATGTTCTTGATTCGATTAAGTTAAAGGTTCCTGTCTTTGGTTCATTACTNAATCAGTCAATACTTAATAAATTTGCAAAAACTGCTGGCATTTTGTTAAATGCTGGTGTCCCTGTCATTGAATCTATGAATTTGATAGGGAAAATAGTAAGTAATCGCGTCTATGAAGTTGCTATTGGAGATGCGTCGGAATATATAAGAGATGGGTTCAATATTACTTCTGCTTTGCGTCGGACTGAGATATTTCCTCCAATATTGTTGCAATTAACTGCTACAGGTGAAGAAACAGGTGAACTAGATTCTCTTTTGGATAGAACTGCAGATTATTATTATAAGCAAGTAAATGCATTAGTAGAGAGGATGACAACTTTAATTGAGCCAATATTAATTCTNATGGTAGGAGTTATTATTGCTGTAATGGTTGTTATAACATATTTACCTGTATTTTACTTAGGCGCTGCTTTACAAACAGGTTTATAATGGAATTCTCTATTTTCTTTATAATGGGTACTTTTGTTGGAAGTTTTTTTAATGTAGTTATTTATCGTCTTCCACGAGATGAATCAGTGATCAGGCCAAGATCGCATTGTCCGAATTGTAAGCATCCTATTCCATTTTACAGAAATATTCCTATCATTTCATTTATTATTCAACTTGGTAAATGCGCNCATTGCAAAAAACGTATTTCTATTCAATATCCAGCTGTTGAATTAATAAATGGACTATTGTGGGGCTGGGCCTTTTCAAGTTTATNATTTCCAGAAGCTATAACTGTATCCTTGCTTTGCTCTATACTTGTTTCAATTTCTTGGATAGATTCTAGAATCTATATGATTCCGCTTGANTTAATAATTGTTGGAGCAATCATTATTATTTTATCTATAATTTTTGGAGTNNTATCATTAAATCAGGCTTTATTAGGAATTGTAGCTGGAGTTTTTTTNCCTGGACTTATGATGGGCTTAACTTGGCTTGTGACNAGAAGGCAGGGTNTGGGATTTGGAGATTTACAATTAGGNTTAATCCTNGGTGCTTGGTTGGGGCCTATATTGATGATCCTAACTTTGTTTCTNGCTTCATTATTAGGCTTAATNGCATGGATATTAATTTCTATTATTAAAGGTATTGATAGAAATAGACCATTGCCATTTGCTCCNTATCTTACNTTTAGTGCAATTAGTATTTTTATTGTTANTAATTATTCCACTACATTAATTGATCATTTAATTATGGTATAAAGTGATTATAAGGTTAAAATGACAAAAATNAATAATANTCTATTAACAGTAATTTTGGTTTCAGCTGTATCATANGGCCAAGATGAGATAAGGAAATTATCAAATGGTTTTTCTTCTATTCCAGGAGATAATANGATGCANTTTTCNTTNGTGANTTATGAAATAGAGGATATAACTATTGATGGACAAACCTTTAAAAAGCCTGTTGTNCCATTTGGTGGATTAAAATCAGAAGTAGGTGAGCCAACTTTNCCAACTATTACGACATTTTATCAAGTGGCNCCTAATAAATCTTATACTATTAATGTNAATGTTACTTCTTCTGANTGGATTGANAATATAGATATTTTACCTCATCAAACATGGGATAGTGAATCGGNTGANGCNAATACACTTTTTAAGAGAAATATAGAATTATACACTTCAGACATGAANTACCCTGAAAATCAAGGAGAGGTTTCGAATACATTTGTNTTTAGGGATTTGCCAGTAGTTAANGCTTCAATTACTCCGTTTAAATATTATCCCTTATCTAGGAGACTTGAGGTTATAACATCGGCCGATATTGAATTGATAGAAGTAGAAGACGTTGATCCTGTACAAATTCCTAATCGAATTTCTCGGGTTTTTGAACCATTATATGAAGCTTTAGTTGTTAATTATAACCGATCTACAAATGATGATGATTATCAGAAACCATCAATACTATATATTCTGCCAAGCAACTCANCAAATTTAATGGCAAATCTTGANATTTTATTTGATTGGCGTCATCGATGTGGATATGTGGTTAATTATGTTTCGACAAGTACTACTGGAAACAGTTCCAGTTCGATTAAAAATTATATTAGTAATGCTTATAGTTCCTGGGATGANCCTCCAGAATATGTTGCGTTAGTTGGAGATGCAAATGGAAGCTATTCCATACCAACATATTTTGAAAGTTTTAGTAGCTATAATGGAGAAGGAGATCATCCATATTCACAATTAGTAGGTAATGATGTNTTGCCTGAAGTTCTTATTGGTCGATTATCTTTTAGTTCAACAACTGAGCTTGCTACAATNATTAATAAAACTGTTCAATATGAAAGNAATCCTTATCTTAGTCAGAACTGGTTTCATAGTGCATCTATGGTAGGAGATGCNTCAACATCAGGTATATCTACTATTATCACTAGTGAAAATATTAAAGAGTTAATGGAATATCATGGATATGANGATGTTCGNACTNTNTATAACTCNCCNTTTCCATCGCAGATGGTTNCNGATTTAAATGCAGGATTAACTTTTTTTAATTANCGCGGATATTATGGAGTNAGTGGCTTTAACTCNGGTAATATAAATAGTCTNTCTAATGGTTTTAAATTNCCNATTGCTACTGTTATTACTTGTGGTACTGGTTCCTTTNCATCTGGTACAGCTTTANCAGAAACATTTGTACGNGCTGGAACACCCACGCAGCCTAANGGTGCAGTNGCATCNNTTGGTACTGCAACAATTGGTACNCANACNATGTTTAATAATGCTGTTGATATGGGTTTTTATTATGGTGTNTTTGTTGATAAAATGGAAACNGCNGGNGCNGCTTTAGCNCGAGGTAAATTAAATCTATATCTTAATTATCCAGATAATCCAAATAATTATGTAACTATATTTACTCATTGGAATAATCTTATTGGTGATCCTGCATTACAAATGTGGACNGATGTTCCNCAATCTTTNACAGTAAACCATGAGAATTCAATATCATCTGGAACAAATTATATTGATGTGGAAGTGTTGGATTATTTTAATGANCCAGTGGAAGGTGCCTACGTTACGATCTTAAAAGGAAATGATGTTATCTTTGAATCTGNTTATACAAATATATATGGTCGTGTTACCTTGTCCGTANCATCTGCTTCATCAGGTGGTGCGTATTTGACAGTTTTAAAAAGAAANTTTGTNCCTTATCANGGACAATTTCAGATCATTGANCAGAGCGTAAATGTAAATTCTGTTGAAGGTGCATATTCCATTGATGATGATATGAATGGCNCCTCTTCNGGGAATGATAATGGCGTGATTGANGGGGGAGAGACTATTGAATTAACTATACCAATATATAATTATGGGACAGATGATGCAGAGGGTGTTTATTGTAAGCTNTTAGGAGGGGATGGATTTATCAATTNTAGTATTGATAGCTTNTATATTGGAACNTTGATGAGTGGAATGACTGGGAATGAAGGACAANNCTTTGTTTTTGAAATAGAATCTGGAATGNTAGAAAATGAAAATTTTCCATTAAGATTATTAATCAAAGATATGAATGGTTCTAGTTGGCAGAGTCAAATCCAACTTTCTATTTCAGGTACTAGATTATTTGCTGATAAAGTTTATGTGCATGATGACCCAGTTTTTGGTAATGACAATCTTGANCCTGGAGAAACAGCTGAAATTTCAATAGAGATTTCAAATATTGGTTCAATGATAGCGAACAATATTACTGGTCGTTTNTATTCAAATTACNCNGGTNTAGAGATTATAGATGATCAAGGATTTTGGCCNCTAATTTTGCAAGATAATTATTCGATTAATACCACTGATAAGTTTGAAGTTGTTGCTGCTGAAGATATAATTCCAGGCACAATAGTTGAATTATTTATTGATCTGGAATCTTCTAATGGAGCAGTTCAAACTGCAAATATTCCAATACAAATTGGTATTAAAGAGGTAGATGATCCACTTGGCCCAGATTTATATGGATATTATGCGTATGACAATGGTGATATATTTTATTCCAANGCGCCCTATTTTAATTGGATAGAAATTGACCCATTATATAATGGGTCTGGNACTCAANTANCATTAAGTGACTACGGGGATAATCAAGATGATGTCACTACAGTTAATCTCCCATTTACATTTAAGTTTTATGGTGTTGATTATGATCAGATTAGTGTTTCTAGCAATGGATGGGTATCTATGGGATCTACATCNATGAAATCATTCAGGAATTATCATATACCTGGCCCTGGTGGTCCTTCTCCAATGATAGCTGTATTTTGGGATGATCTTAATACAACTACTAGNGGGGGACGTGTTTATAAATGGTATGATGAATTAAACCATCAGTTTGTTATTCAATGGTCACACTTGAGAACTTATGATAATAATAGTTTNGAAAATTTTCAGCTAATTCTTAAGGATTCTCAACATTATTTCACACCTACAGGCGATGGAGAAATATTAATGCAATATGCAGATTTTAATAATACATCAACTGGCAACTATGGTTGGGGTCAAGTGCATGGGAATTACTGCACNATAGGCTTAGAAGATCAAAGTGAAACTATTGGCCTTGAATATACTTTTAATAATACTTATGCTATTTCAGCCATGCCNCTTGAAGATTCTACNGCAATATTATTTACCACGAGAGGNGCAAACATTCTCCAACGGGGAGATATTAATCAAGATGGATTATTAAATATAATAGATGTACTTACTCTTGTTGATTTTGTCCAATCAAGTAATACAGGAGGATTGAATCCTTATCTCGCAGATGTAAATGCGGACGAAATCATCAATTTTCTGGACATGATAAGTATTGTTCGGGAAATAATGGGCTATTAGGGAAGTCTCATGATCATATCACCCCTCTTTTTTCTTGGAACTATTGTTCTAATATTAATTCTAATAGGATATTTAGAAAGAGTAAATCATCAGCATGTAATATCTAATATTCCATTGAGGATACATGTGAATGGGACTCGAGGTAAATCAAGCGTAACACGCCTCATTGCTGCTGGATTACGTGCAGGTGGGATGCGAACTCTTGCTAAGACGACAGGAACAGCTCCAAGAATTATTGATTCTAAAGGGAAAGATAGAATTATTCATAGGTTGCGCTCAGCATCAATTGGAGAGCAAATTAAATTAATGAGATTATTTTCCAAGGAAAAACCTGATGCTATAGTAATGGAATGCATGGCAGTACAACCAGAATATCAATGGATATCAGAACATCAAATGATACAATCGCATGTTGGAGTTATCACGAATGCTAGACCAGATCATCTAGAAGAAATGGGACCAACTATAGATGATGTTAAGAAATCATTAGGAAATACTATTCCACAAAATGGTAAGGTAGTGTTTGGAGAAAAAAATATAGTTGATTCAGTTTCAGATGTAGCAGAGTTTAGGAATACCAAGTATTTTGTTGCAGATGAAGATGCTATTTCAGATACGCAACTAGCAGGATTTCCATATATAGAACATCCTCAAAATATCGCAGTAGCACTCAAGGTATGTAATGAATTAGGGGTTAAAGAAGATATTGCTCTTAATGGCATGCAGAATTCCCAGCCTGATCCTGGTGCTTTAGTTATTAATAATATTGATTTTGGAAAAGGTAAGATTCATTTTATTAACTCAATGGCAGCTAATGATCCTGTTTCTACTTTACAGATTTGGAATATTATAAAAAGTAAATATACCTCCAATAATTATTATTCTATTTATTTAAACTGTAGAGAAGATCGACGAAGTAGAACACATCAATTATTAGAACTTATTTATAACGAAATAAATCCACAAAAAGCAATAATTAGAGGAAAAAAAATAGAAGCTCTTGTAAATAGAATGGTTAGTTTTTCTCCTAATACAATTACGCACATAGTTCAAGAAGATGAACCGATACAATCATCTATAGATCAATTTAAAAAACTTCCATCTGAATCCATTTTATTTGCGATAGGAAATCAAGTTGGGTTTGGTCAAGATTTAATTAATGCACTAACGGAGTTTAAGTCTAATGACTGAGGTTACTGTTGGTTTAGGAATTGCATTGAGTTTAATTCTCTCTGAGACTCTTGGAGTGACTGCTGGAGGGGTCATTGTACCTGGTTATATTGCTATGCATTTACATAGCCCAGATCAAATAATTATGACATTTATAGCTTCGATGATCGTGATTTTTTTAATTAGAATACTAGGAAAGTTTATATTTTTATATGGTAAAAGAAGATTAGTGCTGACTCTATTACTTGGTTTTATAATTGGATATATTTCACGAAATCACTTTTTTTCTCCAATAGACACCTTTTCATATGAAGTTATTGGCAATATTATTCCTGGATTAATTGCTAGTTGGATGGATAGACAAGGTATAATAAGAACAATATCTGCGATTATCATTACTTCAGTTTTAGTTAAATTAACCATTATGGTATTATCAGGAGGTACAATATATGCCTGATAGACCTTTTAAACCTGTAATACAAGAAACACGAACACTTGTGCTTCTTGCTTTTATTTCTATTGCTGCATATTCAATTGCTTATTTTTCAAGAAAGGAATTTGTTTCTACTACCTATGAGATAAAAATAAAGGCAGCAACGATGATGCAAGAATCAATGAATATGCTAAAGAATATTCGGATGGAAAAAGGTGTTTTTATAGATCAAGAAAATGATCCAAATGAAACGGGGCTCGTTGGTTCTCAATTTAGTTTAATTACTACAGATGAAGGTGATTTAGATGCAAAATTAACTACTTTGGATCCAAATTTCGCTGCAGCGATGGTAGAATTATTAGATCGGGCAGATCTTGTTAGAAAAGATTCAATTGCAGTAATGTTAACTGGTTCTATGCCAGGCGCGAATATGGCCATGTTAATTGCATGTAAGGCTATGGGTATTTATCCCATTATTATATCCTCGATAGGAGCATCGCAGTGGGGTGCGAATGACCCAGAGATGACTTGGTTAGATATGGAAAGAATTTTGTTTAACAATGGNTATATTTCAGCTCGTTCTATTGCTGCGTCTATAGGTGGAAGAAATGATCAGGGTCGATTATTAAGTCCTAGAGGTAGAGAATTGATTCGCAATAATATTGATAAGAGTAGATCGNATTTGATATCGGGCAAAGGATTAGAAGATAATATTGATCAGAGAATGCAATATTTTGGTAATAATAATTATAAAGCAGTGGTAAATATTGGAGGNGGTGTTGCNAGTTTAGGNACTAGTTTTAACTTAAGATTATTACAGCCTGGAATTGTATATAGAAAAGATATAGAAAAAATATCTCGAGGNGATGGCATTGATGGTGCNGTTGTTAGGTTTTCTAAACAAAATATTCCTCTTATTCATATTCTAAATATCCAAAAATTAACAGATGAGCTTGGTATGGAATATGCACCCATACCNTTACCGGAAATAGGCGAAGGTCGTCTNTACGCTATTGAAAAATATGATCTAAATATGACTATCTTGAGCNTACTCATTGTATCAATATCTGTAGTAATCACTGGATGGAAAAGTAAACAACAAATTAAAGAAATAATGACAAATCATGATCCAGAAAGCATTATTTAATATTTTATTCTTTATNCTCTTTTATTCAGTAGTGAATGCTGAACTTTTAAAACCGAGTATTGGGGGAGAGGAAAAAGAAATACTAAAAATTTCTGATAAAAGAAGAATCTATACAATATTGAGAGAAGATTCATTGGTGTATGAAATACATGGACCTACTCGCATTGAATTAATTTCCCGGTATCCTTCAAATAAGAAAACGAAAAAAAGCCAGAAATTTTCATATATGCTAANGATTGATAAGGAAAAACCAATTATCATTAATCATAGATATAAAATTCAAGAATCCATTCGNTCNGTTCAGCATCCGAATCATTATTATACATATTCAGGTAATTACTTTTTCAATATTGCTGANGGGAATCATCGAGTAGTATTGAAATCTATAGANAAAGAAGGATACCCAGTNTTACTNCGTATGTTGAAAAAAGATTTTGAGAAACCTAGTTATAATAGAAATGAAATAATTCCTATGGTCTATCNATCAAATCGCGAAGTTATGATAGACGGGAAAGCTATTTCATACTATGAGTTAACAAATAATCGCCCGCTTCAACTTGAATTAAAAGGACCTAAGAAATTACGCATTCTTTCTCGTNTAATTTTTGATGAATATATGGGAACAAGTGATATNTATCGTCTTCGAATAAAAAATGGTAAGAAAGTAATAGGGACGTATCTTATTTCTTCTGAAAGATCATCTGNATCTTATATCCTAAATATGGAAAATAAAGTGCCTGGAAAATGGAGGACTTGTGAAATAGATATATCTGAAGGNAATAAAGTAATTACGATAGAAGTTGTTGAAAAGGATAAACAAGTATTAACTCGATTTCAAGAGTATAAATGAAAATTATTGTAATACTATTTATTTCATTATTGAATGGTCAAAACTTATTAGACTATCTAAGTGGCCCTATTACAATGAAGATAGGGTTAATAAATGGCTATGATGATAATGTATTGCATTTCTCTGATATAGAAAAGAGCCAAGCATCCACAAATAAATATATTATGGGAGGGGCAAACACTTTTGACTCTCATTTCACTAGATATTTTGTCACTGCTGATAAAAGGATACATTTAGCTGACCGTAGCAAATATATTCATTTCTATACTAGAACGAATATTTCTAATTATTCACATAATGANAATCGTCATCATTGGAGTGGGAATCTTAAAACAACATATCGATGGGGCCCTTATAGAAAAATAGCATATTCTTTGAGGCATCTAAATAGTTATTATACTCGTCACTATATTGATCGAGATATATCTAATTATATTTTACAACCATGTAATTTTACTGATAGAGAACAATATATGGAATTTTCTTATCCAATCAAAAGAGATCAATGGATGAGCATCCTTTTAAGTTATAATCAACGGTATTATGATATTCCTTTTATTGAATTTGATTTAGATATTTTGTCATCTTCATTGAAAATTAATAGAAGAGTAAGAAATGTAGGGAGCATTGCAATTGTACTTAATCTTGGAACTGCAAATAATTTAACTTTTGGTAAAACAGCAAAAGCAGGTTTGTTAGACCGTTCATATAAGAATTTTGAATGGTATGTTCCATTCACCTATAGTAGAGGTATCGGTGTCTTAGATAAGGTTGGCTTTTCTATGAGACAAGACTTTCGATACTATAAAGCAGAGGAAGAAGGAGACCAACTGCATAGTGGACGCAATCATATAGATAATAAAATGAATATTTGGGCCGAAAAAAAGATTAATGCGAAATTATTAGTAAAAACATCATTACGTTACCGTTTTCGAGTGACGGAGTCTCAATTTGATTGGGTGTCTAAACTGAGGACATTTCATCAATGGCAAGCTTGGATATCTATTGAGTGGAAAATGGTCTATGATCGTTATTAATATGACAATGAAATACTTTTTATTTATACTAATCTTTTTTTCAGCATTTAGCTGTATGGAACCAAATAATGAAAATTTGTGGAATTTAAATAAGATTGCAGGGATTGATACGGAAGGTTATTGTCGTGATGTATATGTCTCAGGTGATTCAGTTTTTGTGGCTGCAGGTCAAGCTGGAATTCAACTTTGGGATATTTCTACTATTACCTCTCCAAGATTAGTATGGAAAAGATCATTATCGGATCTTGGTGTTAATAAAGAAATATCGCAGGTAGAATATAAATCGTCAATTAGGCAACTATTTGCGCTTGAGAGCAATGAACGCCCCATTCATATTGATCTATCAATTCCTGATTCGGTTAATGTATTGGGCCAATTTTCAAGTGAAAAAACTAAAGAATTCCGTGTTAAAACAAATAATACCAACTCATTTACAGTTTATGCAGCAGATAATGATGATGGGTTAAAGTCAAGTACATTTGAATATGATTCTTTTTATAAACTTTGGTTCAATACTTCTGGAAATGAAATTTCAAGCATAGGAAATCCGAATGGAATTGACATTATTTCTGATCTAATAGTTTTAACTTTAGATCAACTTGGTATACAAGCTTTTCAATATGAAAATAGCATAATTAATAGTTTATATCATATAGACCTACCAGGGAATGCAAGAGCAATTACTATTTCAGATACTGATGAATATTATGTAGCCTGTGAAGATGAAGGAGCGTTTAAGATAATAAGTAATTACCCTGATCACCCTCCAGTTAAAATGCAATTTGGTGAAGATCTATATGTTACCCATGTGGCCATATTTTCTAATCAAATAGCATTATCCTGTGCTGCTAATGGTATATCCTTGTACGATAGAATAAGTAATGACAATATTGAATCTAGAGGGATCCATAATATTGGGTATGTATATCATGCTGAGTTTTATAATAATTATCTATTTGCAGCTAGTAGGGAAGGATTGCAGATCTTTCAAATTGATTAATAAAGGACGAATATGAGATTCTTTTATATACTTTTTATTATTCTATCTTTAATTGTTGGTCAGGAAATGATATGGCAAGAAAATGGTATTCCAATACGCCAAGGAGTCCATATTGAATGGCAACGTACATTATGCCCTGGAGAGCCAGGGAATTTGATATTTGTTTGGTCCGATACACGTTATGGGAGTAGAAATGTTTTTGCACAAAAGGTAGACTCTACTGGAGCATTGTTATGGGGCACTGGAGGAAGTGCAGTTACAAATTTACCTGGCAGACAAGAAGATCCTGTTGCTGTAACGGATGGTGATGGAGGNGCCTTCATTGCCTGGGTTGATTATCGTTTTGATGAAGAAGGCGATATTTTTATTCAGCATATTGATAATCAAGGNAATAGAATGATGGATNATAATGGAGCGGCCTTAGCTAGAATAGATGGAAGGCATCTTACAATTAATATGTGTACAGATAGTCTAGGAGGTGTATTTGTTGCTTGGCAAGATAAGAGGAATTTCCTTGATGATGATATTTATGGAACACACGTATCTTCAAATTATGAAATTATAGCTCCTTCAGGTGGAGTTTCCATAATCCAGATGAATGGAAATCAAGGAGCAAAGAGCTTAGAATATGCTGGGAATAATGAAGCAACTATAATATGGTCNGATACTAGAAGCGGAAGTGGAAATGATATATATTGTCAAAAAATAAATATGAATATGGAAAAAATTTTTGCTGAAGGTGGATTAGTGGTTTCTGCAACTTCGGATCTTGAGACGACACCAAGGACTACATACATGAATAATGATACGTCGTTTATAATTTGGCAATCTGGGACTGAAAACACAGATATTTATTATAATCTTCTCACAAGTAATGGATTAGTATATACACAGCCTCTGCAGTTATGTAGTTATAATTCTTCAAAAGCATACCCTAGAGTAAAAAGAAATCAATTAGGAGAAGTATTTGTTCAATGGATCGATTACAGAAATGATCCAACTGAAGGTAGCCACTTTTACCAAAGAATTTCTGTTGGAGGCAATATTTCCTGGGATCAAGATGGAATTCAATTAGATTTAGGAGGGGATGATCATCATGCAAGGTTTTCTGCTGGAGGAAATGGAGAGTTATTTGTTTATTGGGAGCGGGGCACGTTTCCTAATGTGGATATTATGTATCAGGCAATTCAATCTGATGGATCATTACTTTTAAATAATGCGCAATTTGTATCTAATATGAGTGGGTATCAATCAATGCCAAATACAATATCCGATAATAATAGTTCATTTGTTGTTTTTGCCGATCAGTCTAATGGGAGTATCGATTTAAGAGTTCAACGAATGGATTTAGATTTAATATCTTTTGAATTAAATGGCCTTATTGCGATGAATGGACTTGACGGTGATATTGAGTATCCGATAGCAAATTACATGAATGACTATGTGGTAATAAATTGGGTTGATGCTCGAAACGATAAAAAAGTTTTTGGCTCGATTCTTGAAGATGATGGTATTGATATATCGTTAGTAAATGGTCAAGAACTAACTCAATTTGATAGTTATACTTTTCAGCTAGAGAATGAACCTGTATCCCTTTTAGCACATAATCATCTTTTTACAGCTGCATTTGATGCACAGAGCGGAGCAAAGTTAATTCGGATCAATAAGTTTAATTTAGACTTTCAAATGCAATGGCCTAATGAAGGTTATGTGGTTCATCAAAGTACTGCTGATCAAAGAAAAGTTATATTGTTTGAAACGCATGNTGGAATAGGTGTTGTATGGTCTGAAATAAGGGATGAAGTGGATTTTGATTTATTTTATCAACGTTTTGATTTGGAAGGTCAAATACAATTTGATACTTCTGGCGTAACTCTTCTGGATGGAGTTTGGACAGATAATTATGTTGAAGGGATCTATCCTACTCCAGATAGTAATTTTATATTGGTTTGGGTTGATGATGTTTGGGGTGCTGGCTCTCTAAAGTATCAGAAATATGATTTAAATGGAGAGATTCTAGCAGGATGGCCAAATGAAGGTTATACATTATCATCAATTGGTGATCCAGAAAAATTAAAAGGTCAAGTTATTAATTCAGATGATGGGATTNTAGTAGCATGGGAGGAATCATATAATTTTAATAAAAATATAAAAGCAAATATTATCCATTGGGATGGGACATTAGAATGGACAAATGGATTATTGTTAACATCTGCAGAAAATGATCAGATCAATTTAGAATTAGCCATTGATGAATCAAGTCAAACTAGTCTAGTGATTTGGGAAGATTTTCAAAATGGAAATGATTTAAATATTGTTGGCCAATTTATTGATTTATCAAATAATACTCTTTTAAATGAAAATGTTATTATTTGCAATAATGAACTATATCAGCAATCGCCTGTATTGAAGACAGTAAATGATGGGCACTATCTAGTTGTATGGGAAGATGAGAGAGGTTTTTCAAATAATGATCCTGTTCTTTCAGGAGGATTNGACATCTATGCACAAGTTATTCATTATGAAAATGGGACAGTCTATTCCGAAAATGGTATTGTATTATGTCAAGAATATCATGACCAGAAAAAACCGCAAATTTCTTTAATGAGAGAGGATCAAGATAATTTGCAAAGCTTGTGGTTTGTGCACTGGATTGANATGCGTAGCTCAGGAAAGGCTGATCTTGCAAATCTATATGGTCAAGCGATACGTCTATCTGAGCCAATGAACATAGAAATTTCTAATCTACATCCAAGTTCATTTATGATTGGTAATGCTTTTCCTAATCCTTTTAATAATTCCATTGGAATTGAAATTAACGTTAGAGATCTTGAACCAATTGANTTTCTAGTAGTTAATNTTATGGGCAAAGTNGTCTATAATGAGAAGATCATGCCATTAAGAAATGGCATTCATTCATTTGTATGGAAGGCTAAGAACAATCATGATCAAGATTTACCAAGTGGTATCTATTTTCTTCAATTCAATTCAGTGAATTATCGATCAAATAGAAAAATCACTTACCTCAAATAAGGTAATATTTGCTGATTGGTTATGAGATTTCCATTGAGGAAACTAGTATTAATTAATTCTTTAATTATTTGTATTAATGCTCAAGCCTTAGATGAGCGTTATCATTCTTTTTTAGAAATAGAAAGTTTTCTTGATTCCTTAACGCAAGTGTATGATGTTAATTCAGAATTTAGAGTTTATCACCTTGGGTACAGCGGACAGGAAGAGCTNCCAATTTATGCAGTCAAGATTTCAGATAATGTAGAATTCAAAGAAGATGAACCAAGAGTATTATTTGTTGGACAATTGCATGCGGAAGAAGTATTAGGTGTAGAAGCAGTTTTAGAACTGATATTGCTTATGCTTGATCCACCTCCAGAGGAAATGCAACATATCAATATATTAAAACAAAATGTTGAGACCTGGATTATCCCTACTCTTAATCCTGAGGGTCTCAATGTAGTGCATGATGGTCTTGATGTAAGTTATAGAAAAAACAAAACGGACTTTTCACCTCAGGGTCCATGGCCTAACAATTATTTTGATTATGATTCTGCAATTGGAGAAGATATTGATGGAGTTGATTTGAATAGGAATTTTGATTTCAATTGGGTGCTTGGTGATACATTTATGGAACCTGATCCTAGTGATTACGCTGCGCACTATGATTATTATAGAGGTTTGTATCCGTGGTCAGAAGCTGAGNCTCGGATCTTAAGAGACCTTGCACTAGAAAACGATTTTCTATTTTCCATTATTTGGCACAGTGCACGTTCAGGAAGATATTCTGAAAAAGTATTTAGTCCTTGGTCATGGGATGGGGATAAGAGAACCCCTGATGATGCATCAATTAAACTTATTGGCGATCAAATTGCAGAAATAATAATTAAAGAAAATAGCACTGAAAGTTATCAATCAAGTTATAGCGGATCTAGACGCGGCAACGCGCATGACTGGTTTTATAAAGCAACAGGTACATTTCAATATCTTATCGAATGTGGCACATCAAACCTACAGCCCGATAGCGCATTAGTAGAAGATACGATTGATCGCTTAATGCCTGGGATGTTGTTTTTATTAGATAGAACAATAGGGTATAACACCGATGCTTCCCAAATAACTGGTTTAATAACAGATGGAGATAGCGGAAGCCCTCTTGAAGATGTAATCATTACTATCCAGGAACTTCATAGTGGAGTCCAACAGCCCCGTAAAACCGATGAATTTGGTCGATATCGAAGAATTGTCGATCCAGGTACATATAGCTTAGAATATAGAAAAAACGGTTATTTTCCCTTGAATTTTACGGTTACCGCTAATCCAAGTTCTCCAACAATACAAAATGTTACTATGACACCGATACCTTTGCATAATATTGAAATAAATATTTCTTCTTTTCAATGGCCGGTGGTTTTAGAAGAAAACCCATTTTTGATAATAGATAACTCAGATATGTCTGATACGATTCAAATGGATTTTTCCCATAATCATAATCTTGAAATCCCTCAAGGGGAGTGGCGATTTACATTATATTGGGATTTTCTTATCCCCTGGCAGCAAAATATTACCGTTAACAATGACCTTGAATTAAATATAGATATGCAGGAGCCATTGTGGGTACAAAATATATTTGGTTTTCCCATAATAGATAATTCATCATTTAACATAATAGAAGGATCATGGGTATTTGATAATAACATGGTTCGATCTCAAAATGAATTATTCTATGCTAATGCAGATTCTCTTGATTCCATCTTTGTACTTGAATCTCAACTATATTCTTTCTCGGAGCCAATGGATATGATTGTCTTGAGAATTGATCATCAGTGGGAGTTAGAATGGGATAATGATTCAATTACAATTTCGCTTATGGACTCAACAGAGATTATTAATCAAATGTTTCTTGCAGGTCATCAGTGGAATCAAAGCACTAGACACAGGTTAGTGGCAATAGATACTAATGGTATTAATAATATTAAAGTTAAACTTGAATTAAAAAGGGATAAAACAATTAATTATAGGGGTTATAATATTTATGATATTAAGTTATTTGCGGGAAATAACTTTACATTGGGTTCCATTATAGAACAATCTCCTATGAACCAAAATACTTCAAAAATCTCTGTAAGTGAAATTTACCCTAATCCATCAAATGGTATGATAAATATTGATTTTATTAATTCTCCTGGACCAGCTTCGATTGTTGTATATAATTTGCTTGGGCAAGAGGTATATGATGGGGAAATTCCTCTCCAATATAACCAAAAGAAAATTTGGCGTTACAACTTTCTGGATGATTATCAACGAAATCCTGTATCTGGTGTGTATTTTATTAAAATTGTTTCTGAACGTGAAACATTCTATAGAAAATGTATATTGCTAAAGCCATAATATTATTTGTCTCTCTTTTATTAGCTAATGAGGGATCATTTAGAGGAAAGAGTTTAAATGATGTTCTTAGTGGGGAAATACCAATTTCATATTCTCATTTTATATCAGAGCAGTATAATATTCCTATTAGTCAACTAAATCCTCAACGTGGATCGTATTTGATTATTAGTCCAGATAATATGATTAATTATCTTGGTGATCTAATATCATTTAAGAAATCACAAGGGTTTGATGTTTATGTCGAAACGCTTTCTAATATAGGATCAACCGCAGAAGAAATTAAGCAGTTAATAGAAAACACCTTATTAGAGGATCCTATGTTAGAATATGTATTATTGATTGGAGATGTAGATGGTGTTGCTACTATGCCTTCATTTTATTATGGTCCAGAGAATGATGTGACTGATCAAAAATTCACCCATATTCTTGGTGAAGATTTCTATCCAGATGTATTTATTGGACGTTTTTCAATTGACTCTATTTCTGAACTAGTTGTTATGATTCGAAAAACAATCAATTATCATCGTCAACCTTTAGCTACAGACAGTGATTGGCTAGATAAGGCACTTGTTGTTGCAGGAAATTATAGTAATACAGTGCCAATACCGATAACGCCCAAGTGGACATCGTATTGGGTTCGAGATCTTTTATATGATAATGGTTACACTTCTGTAGATACTGTATTTTATCCACCAATTCAACAAGGTGCATCATTAATACAAAATTATATTGATAATGGAGTAGGTATTGTTAATTATCGAGGTTGGGGTGATGCAAATGGTTGGCACTATCCTGAATTTCACGTTGGAGATGTCGTTGCGCTTAATAATGGATGGATGACTCCAGTATTTACTAGTTTTGTTTGTAATTCTAATGATTTTGCAAATAATGTTGATCCTTGTCTTGGTGAGGCATTAGTTCGGGCTGGAACACCATCAAATCCGAAAGGTGGAATAGCTATAGTTGGTCCTTCTGATTTGCACACAAGTACAAAATTTAATAATGTAATTAATGCATATATGTTTGATGCAATGTTTGATAATAATATAGTAGAATTAGGTCCAGCTTTGAATGCAGGTCTGATGGGTTTAATTCGAGAATTCCCCAATCTAGATGGAGTTGAAGAAGCGCAAGAGTTTTATTTTCATGTTTATAATATTATTGGGGATCCTTCCGTATCAATGTATCTAACCAGACCCAATGAATTTTCAATAATTGCTGAAGATTGTTTCAATAATGATGGCTTTGTAGAATTATCAGTGTTTGATATTGAGGAGAACCCCATTCATGATGCAGTCATATCCTTAATGGTAAATGATAGTATTCTATTTAAAGGTAAATCAGATATAAACGGGAAAGTTCATGCTTCAATTAACCTGGATAATATATCGATTATTGATGTTTATGCTAATAAAAATGGTTTTGTTCAAGGTAAAATAGAATTAGAGATTAGTGAAGATCAATCAGATTTAGTTTTAGTTGGTTATGAATTAGACCAGTTAAATGANAATCTTTTGGAGATTGGAGAAATAGCTCATATTTATCCAATTTTTAAGAACAAAGGGACTTCAACAATTCTATCAATTAATGGNTTTGTAAATATTCCGTTAGTGCAAAATTGCCAGATTATTTCATCAAATTTTGAAATTCCCNATCTTGATCCTGGACAAAGTGCTTTAAGTGTTACACCAATAGGGGTACGACCAAATTCAGCAAATAAAGAAAATATTCTTTTGAATATTGATATTGATACTCAAGATTGGAATTATGATCTCGCAATACCTATCAANCCATTGACATTGATANCAGATTTGAATGGTGATGAATTATTTAATAATACAATTAGCGAGTTATCCNTATTAATAAAAAATTATTCAAATACAGAATTAGANAGTGTATTTGTTGAACTAATATCACTAGATGATTCACTATCTATTCTAATGAATAGTAGAGAATATTTCTCCATTAGTCCTTATTCTAATACAGAAATAAATAATATAAATCATGAATTTATGATAGGAAATGTTTCTCCTGGTAGTGCACTTAGTTATCAATTATCTATAAAAAAGGATACGATTATAGTTCACTCAGAGCAGAAAGATTTTAGACCATCTTTTAATGATAATCAGCCAATTGCTCCGACTTGGTACGGTTATTGGGCATACGATAATTTGGACACTAACTTTATGCAATCTCCTTTGTTTGATTGGGTTGAGTTAGACCCAATGTATGGCGGAAGTGGTGCTTCTGAATATAAATTAGATGATGATGACCATATAATAGTGCAGTTACCATTTGAATTTAAATATTTTAATCGAACGTATAATGAATTGACAATTAATTCTAATGGATGGGCTTCATTTATACCTTGTGATATTGATTATTTTTACAATTATACTATTCCCATGGCCTTAGGGCCAAAAGCAGTTTTAGCCCCATTTTGGGATGATCTAGAAGTGATAAATGAGGACTCAATTAGAGTATATACAAAATATGAACAAAATAATGGAAGATATATTATTGAATGGTCAAGAGCCTTAAATGGATTTGATGAAGTTACGGAGGAAACATTTGCTATTTATTTATATAATCAAGAGTCTATCACTACAGAAAGTGGAGATGGAGTAATAGAATTTCATTATCTAGATATTGCTGATATAGATGCAGATAAAAACTTTTCAACTATTGGAATCGAAGATCATACAAAAAATGAAGGGATCCAATATGTATTTAATAATATTTATGCACCAGGAGCTGCTCAGCTTCAAAATCAACGTTCTATTCGTTTTACCACTGAAGCGCCAATCAATTATGTTTCTTCTTTATCATCTATAAATGAAGATAATCTTCCTGTTGGATTTCAAATGTTTCCAGCATATCCAAACCCCTTCAATCCATCCACAACTATTAGTTATCAGTTACCTAATGTTTCTAATGTGAAAATTTCTATTTTTGATTTATTGGGGAATGAAGTGGATGTATTATTAAATGAAAGGAATTATTCTGGAAAATATAATATCCAATGGCAAGGAATAGATAGATTTGGTAAATCAGTGTCATCTGGAACATACTTTGTAGTTTTAGAAGCATTAAACTCCAGAAAAGTTCAAAAGATTTTATTTATAAAATGACTATAATAATTTATTCAACAGAATGGTGTGCCCCATGTAAGAATGCAAAGCAACTGCTTGATGATAAAAATGTTGTTTATAAAGAAATTGATATTGAGCAAAATAAAATCTCAAGGGATGATCTGTATGACATTACTGGGGGACNTAGTGTACCACAAATTATTATTAATGAAACAGTTATTGGAGGTTATAGCGAATTATTTTATTTAAATCAATCAGGAGAATTAGATAAATTATTAGAGGAAAGTTAAATTGGTTATAAATAGAATGAATTTCAATTTAAAAAAGTCCCTATTAATGGGACTTTTGTTTATTCATATAAATTGTTCTGGTACCAACCCTGTAACAGGNTTTATTAATAGTCTTTCTTCAAAGACAAAATCATCAAGTTTAGCACAAAAAGTAGGGAAATTTTTACCATCTAGTTCTAAAGAATTTATAGATATATATGCAATGGAATCTCAAGTACGTAATCACCGCGTTTGGGTTCAAGAAAAATCAAAAGAATTGAAGTCAACAAAGAAAGCTCTTCGATCCTTAATGAATGCTTCTAGACAAAACGATTTCCAATTATATGAATTTTTAGATGCAAATCTATNAGTAATGGCAGCAGCGCATGAAAATGTACTGTCCAATGCAAAAAAGGAAAAAAAACTAATTATTAGAGTGCAAAAGAGTAAAAAAACAAATATANATACAAAAATTGCTGGAAAAGATAATACCTATCTTCAACAATTTATNATTTTAGATGATGCCATTGATTTAAGAAAATCTGCTTATCAAGAATCGATTTCCAAGATTAAGAAAGCATTAGTAAAAAGAGATATGGATTTAGTTNTTATTAAAGAGCAGAAGNATGAATGGTTTTTTATAACCGAAGAGTTNTCTGATAAAAGAAAAGAATTCCANCCATCAATTGATAAGTTAACTGCATCATTAGTTGATGCTATAACTAATGAAACAAATCATATTGAAAAAATAAGTAAACAATTNAATAAGGTTGAAAGCATAAATAAACGTCTTGATTTTTTAGACAAGTTATTTTTGAATATTGATAAAATCGCTGAAAAGCAAAAAGGTGGACGTGTATATTTGAAAAAAAGTTCTGAGTTTAAAGAAGAATATGAAATTCGCTTTGAGAAATCTGTTAAAGATTATGAAAAGTATCTAGAAAATCTTAGACAACTATTTATTAATTAAATTATTTTAATAATGTTGCGTTTATCCAACGCTGAAAATTATCTCCTTTAACTACTATAAAATATTGACCTGTGGAAGCATATTCTCCTNCTTTAGTTNNCCCATCCCAATGGAATGTTACNATACCTNGATCATNTGTCTTATTTGTTATTTGTTTAATGTGTNTCCCATNAATAGATATAATGTTGATACTTAAATGTTGTTGATGAGGNATCTCTACATTAAAAGAAGTCGANGGGTTAAAAGGGTTTGGNTAATTTTGAGAAACAGAAATAGAAGTAGGGATGNACTCNTTTTCCAATNATAATTCGCCATCTNTAATTTCTATTTGGTAATCCCAGTTATTCCCACTCGTATCCTGACTAACTACAGCCAGATATACTGAAGCAGCACCAGTTGGGTCAATATTTATTTGATTACCTGAATATATTGTCCATGAATTATTTTCATAAGANATAATAGCGTGCATATTTAAATCTGTATCTGGTCCGGAAGTATTTGTCAACGAAGCAATGACTGGATCACTACTGATTAAACGAGTATACTGGCTCGCAAAACGATTAAGGTTCGTGCTGGTTATTGTCTGAGGTGTGCCAGCAGTATATGTGATCTCTGTANAAGTAGTAGGGCCATTAACGGGATATGCTTCAGCTTCTTCATAAGCAAATACCCCAGCATTAGCGTTCGAAGACATAACCCGATTTGCAACTACCATTTTATTCAAAGCATCACTAAAGGAAGATCCTTCNCTGGATAATGCCAAAGAAATTGCTCGATGACTATAATCGCCATAATAGCTATCATTTAAGATACTTTTTTCCCATATCTTTCTCAACGTGAGATAACCTCCTAGATGTTCATAAATATATTGATGGTAAATAAATGATCCATACCAATGATCGCTTTGATCGTCCAAAGCTTTATGTGGTTCATTAAACCAAGATGGTAAATATTGATAACAATCATTNATTTCATCATAGANTTGTTCTTCCATTACTACAGCNGTTGCTTCCATAATCCATTGGGCCTCAAAGCCATCATANCCTGATTGAATTGCATGATGGAATTCATGTGCAGCGGTAACTTTAATACTTTCTTCTTCTGTACCAGGAAAACCACTATAGTTATTTCGNAGAGCCATATAACTATTTAATGCATTTAATTCTGTAGTTGAACTATTCTCGTTATCTCCAAAATTCCCAGCTTGAGCNAAATTCTCTGGAGAAACATATCCATATACATTTGATTCCAGGTTGCGAATATATATGTCATAGTGATCAGACCCACCATTATCCGAGTTTGCAGGATACCAGCTATCTGAAGGGGGCTCAGTATATAAAAAGCTGTCCAATTGAGTTGATGCGACGTAAGCAAAAACATTGACAATATTATCAATATAATCTGGAATACTATTATTATTTGTATCTGTATTTGCGATAGCATGCGTTCCTGTGGTAGTATAATGAAAACGGAAATAACCATTATCGAGTGTTTGATCAAGGCCTTCACTTTCAACNCGATCTTCAGATGAACGGCTAGCGATAGGNCCACCAAATTGAAATCCTACTTGACTTAATCTTAACTGTTGTTCAGTATTTAACTGGTTACCATACAATGCGACATTTCTTAGATGTGGTGATATACATCGTTCTTGATTATTNCCAGAAAACGATTGTATAACAATTTCAACAGATTGATCAATATTTNCAGGAAGCTTTGCNAAGGATACTTCCAATAAAATGATNAAAAGAAATNTAGTTTTTCTCATGGTTTCCTCTTAGTNGNTTTTCTTGGAAGTGGACGGATCCACTGACGAATAATTTTTTGATTTTCTGGATTTAAAGTATGAAAAGCACGNTTGACTTCCATTATTACTGGGGTTCCATCTTTAGGTCCNACAGTTCCTTGATAATTNATAGGTAAAGATTCTGGGGAAAAAATTGCAAATGTTAAATATAAATAATATTCATCATTTGATATTTTTTTCGATCTATGATCATTGCGTAATAATTCAATACTATTTTTTGTATGTTGAGCATCCGTAGGTTTGGTATCAGCAGGTTTTGAATAGCATGATTGAAATATAATGAAACTTATAATAATGAAATAATTTGATAAGTTATTTCTTTTTCGTAATTCGATTAATTTCATTNTGTTTCTTTTTACTCCAATACAGTCTTACAAATAAAGCCATCAATAATAGACCAAGTGCATAAAATAGTGCATAGTAAGGTAAAAGTTCACCCATTACTTAATTAATTGAATGTAGCGGTCATACAGATAAGTAGCAATTAGTAATCCCATACCAGTAAACAACTCCCATCTTATTGTATCCTGTCCATCACTACTCATAACACCTGCTATGGATAATGATGCTCCAACTAATAATGATGCATTTCTAATTTGTTTATAATTCAGTACAGTTTGCATATTTGTATTTGATTTATGATCTAGTTTTGCTTCTGCAAAAACAGGATCCATTGATGAAAGAGGAAAACGAAGAGCAACCATTATTTCATTGGGATTACCCGATTCAAAAAAATCATGTATTTCAATTGGTGGGACTTTTAAAGAAATCTGTACTGATTGACTAGTATTGTGTAAGGCAATTTTTTTTACTATGGGTGGAGTTTTAATTGATTCTACCAAATTGGTATCTATTTGAGCATTCATAATAGTAGTATAAAACCAACCGTTTTCAGAATACCATCCAGTTGCAGTTCCTTTAGAAAGAGGTTGATTCGAACGTATTGTTAAGAAAATCCCATTTTTTTTACTATTAATTTTGATATCTGTAATTTTAATATCTGCAGCAAAAGATTGAACAATAAAAAATAATGGAATGAGATAATATTTAAATGAATTCATTTGCTATATAAATTGTATGTAATTTTTATCACGATCAAGTCGAGATCTTAAATGTACAATAAACACATACTGAATCTAATCATTTTTGTTTCTTTATCTGCGCAACAAGTTGATATTAATAATATCAGACCTATTGCAAATATTGATCTAGGAACATGCAATGATGTATGGGGATATACCGATCCAAATGGTCATGATTTTGCATTGGTAGGGCACCGTTCAGGTACATATATTTATGATGTATCAACTAATCCTCATGACCCTATAGAAGTAGGTTTTATCGCAGGAGAAACATCTACCTGGCGAGATTTAAAAACTCATGGATATTATTGTTATGTTACGAATGAGACCGGTGGAGGTGTCGATATTATTTCCCTTGAAGATCCTTTTAATCCCTACAAAGTTGGCTCTCATACATCTTCTACAACTACAGCTCATAATTTATTCATTGCTGATGGATATGCGTATCTAGTTGGTAGTGGTGGTGGTAATGCAGGAACAAGTCCTTGGCAAGGAACTATCATTTTAGATCTATATGACCCGGAAAATCCTTTAGAAGTAGGTAGATGGGAAGAAGCATATCTTCATGACATATATGTAAAAAACGATACTGCCTATGGTTGTGATATATATAATGGTAGTTTATTTATCATTGATGTTTCTGATAAAAATAACCCTACAACGATGGTAGAGCATAATTATAGTAATTATGGTTGTCATGCAGTATGGTTAACACATGATTCAAAATATGCTGTTACTGCGGATGAAGAATCAGGTGGATATGTATATATTTTTGATATTCAGGATTTTGATAATATTAATCTACTTGCAACTTGGTACCCAGATACACCAGAAGTGCAGAATAAAAGTGTACACAATGTTTTAATTAAAGATAGTCTATTATACGTATCCTATTATGTGTATGGTACCCGTATTGTGGATATATCAGATCCTTATAATCCAACCGAAGTAGGATATTATGATTGGTATCCTGGTCAAAATGGACTCTATAATGGAAATTGGGGAACTTATCCATTCACAAACAATGGCCTGATTTATTCTTCTGATTATACAGGTAATGGATTTTTTATCATGAGTTATCCATTTATGGGTGAAATTGAATTTGAAGAAATAAATGATACGGAGAATAATATTGATGCTATAAGTATTAATGTAAGCATTGATGAAAGTCCCGATTATAGTGTTGATTATTCAACTTTGAAGCTTTATTGGGGAGTTGATGGAATTATAACAGATTCAACTTTACTAACGGAATCTGGGANTAGTCATGTAGGGAGTCTTATCCCTTCGGGAGAAAATGGAATTATGCACTATTATGTAGCCTTCAACACCCAAAATGGTGAACGTGTTACCAAACCATATGGAGCTCCATATTCATCATATAAATTCAATATAGGAATCGATGATGTTTTACCTGATGTTGAATTAATCACAGATATAGAAGACCAGTTTTATCCATCGGGTTCTTTTAATATTTATATTAATGCATCTGATAATATTGGAATAAGTATGGTGGAGATATTTTGGCAAGCAGGAAACAGTGAAATACAATCTACAGTTTGTTCAGAAATATACAGCCCAAATCTTGGACTGGTTTATGCAGGATTAATGTCATACAACGATATTAATCCAGGAATAGAAATACGATATTGGTCAGTTGCAACAGATGCGTCTTCACAATCAAATCAGTCTGTATCATATGAAAAACAATTTTACATTTCTGATCACTATGCTTTAGGTAATTTTGAGGATGAGGCAATGATAGATCGATGGGATCTAGGGGATTGGGGACGGCAATATGTTAATCATACAATAAAATGGGCCATAAATGATAGCCCAAATGGATTATACTCTCCAAATGCATATAACGCATGTTACCTAATAGAACCATTTGATTTAACTTATTTTAATAAAGCTTATATAAAATTTAATTCAGGAGAATTATTAGCACCTGGAGATTATGGATATGTTCAAGTTAAAAGAGGAAATAATCCTAACTGGACAAATATTTTAACTGTTAGCGCATGGAATAACCAAGAAATGTTTGAAAGATATATAAACTTGAACTCCTATATGAATGAAGATGAATTATATCTTAGACTATTAATGACTTCAGATTTAGAAGATGAAAGTCAAGGTTGGTATGTTGATGATATTATATTGGTTTTAAACCAAGATATGCCACCAAATGTAAATACAGATTCTTATATTAATAGTATTCCAAATCAACTGGCGCTAAAACCAGGTTACCCTAACCCATTTAACCCTAAAACAAAAATTTCATTTAGTCTTCCTAATTTGTCTAATGTAACTATGCAAATTGTTGATATTAATGGACGGGAAATATCCAATCTTTTGAATAATACTTTGAATCCTGGTAATCACACTATTAGTTGGGATGGAACCAATGATAGTGGTGTTAATATGAGCTCAGGGATATATTTTATTATTCTTAATGTTGATGGGACTATCTTAAGTCAGAAACTATCTTTGATTAGATAATTGAGTATCANTTTGTTCTTTGATTCCTTTCTCAATAGAATCAAGTAAGGTGTTCATAACTGTATCGCTTTGAATTTTGTTGATTATAGTTAGAACAAAAATAGGAAACTCTTCACGTTGTAATAACGGTTCAATTATTTCAAATGGATCTTCTTCATCCAATATATCATCAATTGTTATACCTGAATCTAATTTTTGATGTATATATCGCTGTAAAGAAAGAATATAGTCCTTAATCTCTTTACGAGAGAGAGTTAGAATATCNTCCAATTCATATTTATTAATATTATCCATATTGAAACTTACTTAATTAATCATTGAATAGGGAATAGNCAAACGGTAATTTTGTTAAAGGATTATTAATGATAATTTTCCGTTCCACTACCATTTTAACTTGNATATTAACTTTATGCTTATGCAATGCTCAGGATGAGCGCTCAATGCAAGGTGCTTTTGGGGCAGTAACCATAGATGGTAANGTTTGGAATCAAATAGCTCTTAGGCCAATTGTTCCATTCGGTAAATTTGCAGTTGCACTTGATCTTGTATTTTATTTTGACCAAGATGGTAATGTTCATCAAGATGAATGGGACTTCTCGAGNCCANAAAACACAAAAAATACGATCATTGATAAAATTTATTATATACGGTATGGGATAAAGAATGATCCTTTGTATTTTAAAATTGGTTCCTTAGATCGTGTTGATTTAGGGTATGGGATTTTAGTTAATTCGTATTCAAATGCTATTCAGTATCCCCAAGTACGAAAAGTTGGATTAGATTATAAGGTTAGAACGAAATTGGGNACGNTAGAAGGATTTGTAAATGATTTTAAGGAAAATATTGGACTAACTGGATTNAGAGTAAAATCTCCTCTTATTAGNTCATTGCCCTTTGCAATTTCAATTGTAATTGATCGGAATCAGTATTTAGGTTTACGTGATGGTGATAGCGATGGTGTGCCAGATATTGTTGATGCGTTTCCTGCTAATTCANATTTTTCAATGGACTCTGATGNNGANGGTTTAGCTGACTTAGACCCAAATGAATTGGATAGGGATGGTGATGGGTATTTAGACGCTGGCAGNTTAGAAGATATTCATGCATGGTGGGATAATTTAGGTAATACAGTTGGTGTAGACTTTAGCAATGAATCGTACTATGATTCNTTACCAGATGGCAGTATAGAATTAGACTCAGATCCTTTAAATATAAATAAAAACNCAGATCCAGTTGGCGCGATTGCAGTAGATTTTGGATATCCCTTAATCACTCAAGAAAAATTATCTGTTAATATATATTCTCAAGCTGCNAAGATGTTTGGNAAAACTAAANTTAGNCAAGAAGAATTACCACTAGGTACTGGTTTAGTTCCTATTGGAGTATCAACTGTTTTCGGTCCTGCTAAACTAAATATTGAATATAGAATGATACCCAAAGGTCAATTTGAGTTTGGTTATTGGAATAGGTCCTATCAAATTGAAAGAGCATCTTTTTCTNCANTTGATAGTGTAGGAATGCAAGTTATAACGAAGGAGAGCCGTTTAGGTCGTTATGGAAGACAAAATGGTTATTATGCAAGTCTAAANCTAAGATTAGGGAGNTTGCTTCGAGCAGGAGCNGCATACCAAGATCTTACAGGAGAGATCTGGAACAATACAATTGATGATTTTGAAGAAAATAAGAATAAGAATTTTGTTGCTTCTCTTAGTTTAACAAAGTCCATAAGTAAAATCAAATATGCGCGCTGGTTTTATCAACAACAAAATGTTCCAAACCCTTTTAAGTTTGAACCATCAGAAAGTACACTTATGGGCTATCGTATTGGAGTAGATCTTGGATCGGGAATGATATTAAATTATTCTTTTCAAAGAACATATAGAGATTTAAATGGAGATGGGAAAGTTGATGGACCAGATGAGATGATAAATATTACTACAATAGAAACTAGTTTTAATTTATAAAAATGATGAATGCAAAAAAAATAAGAAATGACTTTATAAAATTCTTTCAAGATAAAGATCATCGTTTTATAAGAAGTTCTTCTGTAGTCCCATTTGATGATCAGACTCTTTTATTCACAAATGCAGGGATGAATCAATTTAAGCCTATCTTTCTTGGAGCAAATAAAGCGGATTATCAACGAGCAGTTAATACTCAAAAATGTATTCGAGTTAGCGGCAAACATAATGATCTTGAAGAGGTTGGTATCGATGTATTTCACCATACTTTTTTTGAAATGCTTGGGAACTGGTCTTTTGGTGATTACTATAAGAAAGATGCTATTAAATGGTCATGGGAACTATTTACAGCGCTTTGGGGTTTGGATAAAGCAAGACTATGGGTAACAGTTTACAAGGACGATGATGAAGCGTATAATCTCTGGTTGGAACAAACAGATATTAAAAAAGATAGAGTATTACGTTTTGGTGATAAAGAAAATTTTTGGGAAATGGGAGATACTGGNCCTTGTGGTCCTTGCTCAGAGATTCATTACTATGTTGGAGAAGAAGTAGAAGACCAGGACCCGAATGGTGTAAATAATACAGATGAATATTGGGAATTGTGGAACCTTGTGTTCATTCAATATGATCGTCAAGGAGATGGTACATTAATTGATTTACCAGAAAAACATATTGATACTGGGGCTGGGCTTGAAAGAATTGTTACAGTATTACAAGATAAAAGATCAAATTATGAAACAGATTTATTTCAGCCAATTATTAAAGGTATTGAGGCTATTACTGGATCAAAATATAATAAGGATAAANTCCCTCACCACGTTATTGCTGACCATATTCGCATGTTGAGTTTTGCAATTGCTGATGGAGCTATGCCTTCAAATGAAGGAAGGGGATACGTACTNAGACGTATACTTCGTCGTGCTGCTAGGTTTGGTAGGATNCTAGGTAAAAAAGATCCTTTTTTATATAAACTTGTTGATCATGTTATAGAAGTTATGGGTGAGAGTTTTCCAGAATTAGTNGATAAAAAAATACATATTGAAAAGGTGATTGAATCAGAAGAAANCTCATTTAATAGCACGTTAGAGCGAGGTTTAATTCATTTTGAAAAATATATAANCAAACATAATGGAGATATTATTNCTGGAGAAGAAGCTTTTAAATTATATGATACCTATGGATTTCCATTAGATTTAACGCANCTCATGGCTCGAGAGAAAGGANTAGATGTAGATGAAATAGGGTTTCATAAAAATATGAAAAAACAGAGAGAACGAGCTAAAGCTTCTGGAAATTTTAAACAAGTTCCTGCGAATCTATCTTGGGTAGTTATTTCAGATAGAGAAGATTCGACNTTTCTTGGTTATGAACAAATTGAATCCCAATCTTATATATGTAAATATGCTAAAACAGATGATTACANTATTCTAGTTCTAGATCAAACCCCCTTTTATGCTGAATCTGGTGGCCAGATTGGTGATACAGGTATAATTAAAGTAGGGGATGATAATATGTTCGTTTTAGACTGTCAAAAAAATGGGCAAGAAATTCATCATATATGCTCAGGNGACTTTAATAATGATATTTTATCAGATCCAGTTTCTTGCAAGATAGATTATGATCGTAGACAAAGAATTCGAAAAAATCATACTGCAACACACCTCNTACATACAGCATTGAAAAAAACATTAGGAGATCATGTNCATCAAGCTGGCTCATTAGTGCACCCTGAATATCTGCGTTTTGATTTAACTCATTCAGAAAAAATCTCTACCGATGAAGTATTNGTAATTGAAAATCTAGTGAATGATGAAATACAGAAAAATATTGCATTAGATATTTCAATCAAAGATTTTGATGTTGCAAAATCAGAAGGNGCAGAAGCATTATTTGGAGAGAAATATGGAGATGAAGTTCGTGTTATATCTATTGGTNATTTTTCAATGGAATTATGTGGAGGCACTCATGTAACTNNAACNGGAGATATTGGTTTGCTTAAAGTGATTGAAGAATCGAGCCTTGCTGCAGGGGTGAGAAGAATTGTAGCTGTTACTGGTCCTGAAGCAATAAGCTATATACAGAAAAATGCAAATATTATTCATGAATTACAGGGTATTTTAGGTACAAAGGCAGATGAAATTAGCTCTAGAGTGAACCATTTGATTGATGAAAGAAAAGAATTAGAGAAGAAATTAAAACACAAGAGAAATAGCTCTACTTTTAGTGCAAATACATTGATGGAAGGGGCTGTAAAAATTAATGATTTTAATATTTTGGTTTCTGAGGTTGAATCTGAATCATTGGATGAATTAAAAGGTTTTGGAGATAAAATATTAAATGTATTANGAAGNGGTGTGGGTATTCTTGGTNGCNATAATGGCGATAAGCCTTCTGTAGTAATTGTCGTAACAGATGATATAATAAAAAGAGGGATTAATGCGGGAGATTTAGCCAAAATTATAGGAAAAGAAATGGGCGGCGGCGGCGGCGGAAAACCTANTTTAGCCACTGCAGGTGGAAAAGACTCCAAGTCTTATGCGATGGCAATGAAAAAAAGTATTGATTTAATTAAATCTGAATTAAAAAAAGTNGAGGATTAGTGTGCAGTTTGAACAAGATAATGATACGTATATTATTTATTTAGAAAAAGATGATCGCATTATGCATAGTTTAACTCAATTCTGTAAGGATCATAAAATTAATAATGGAAAAATTTCTGGTATTGGAGCGATTAAAGAAATTGAGTTAGGAGCTTATGATTTAAATCATAAGAAATATATTTCTNATNATTTTGAAGATATTTGGGANCTGACTTCNTTTCAAGGTAATGTNCAGTTAAAAGATGGTGATCCTTTTATTCATGCCCATATAAATATTAGCAATCATGATTTAGACCCTAAGGGAGGGCACTTGTTTGAAGCAACAGTAGCAGTAGTTGGTGAGTTTATTTTGAATAGAATTAATACAATGGGAAAAAGGGTTCTAAACCCAGATATTGGTTTAGCCTGTATGGTATTGGATAAATAGGGAAATATATGAAAAATCAAATCATTAATACTTCCAAGGCGCCTCAGCCGATCGGTGCATACAACCAGGCAATTATAAGTAATGGTTTTGTGTTTACTGCTGGTCAGGTACCAATCGACCCAGATACTGGAAATTTGATCGAAGGAANTTTTAAAGAACGTGTAAGAAGAGTTCTGATGAACTTANAATCAATATTGGAAGAAGCGGGNACCAATCTATCTAATGTAGNAAAGTTTACGGTNTTTCTTACTGATATATCAAACTATACTGAAGTTAATGAAGTCTTTAATGAATTTATTAGAGATAGTGAGGCNCCTGCCCGTTCTTTAATCGAAGTTTCTTCATTNCCTGCAGNNGCAGACATAGAGATTGATTGTATAGCAGNATTTTGATAGTTTTATTTTTTAGATNGCTATTTATAATTAGTTGTTTTTTATCATTATTGTTNNGTCAGACTCAACATGATAGTCTATCAATCNATAAATCACCAAAAAAGGCAGCATTATCTGCTTTAGCGTTTCCTGGAGGAGGCCAGTTATATAATGGAAAAAAATTGAAGGCAAGTCTAATTATGTCTATGGAGTTATATTCAATACTAAACTGGTATACTAATTCAGATCTTTACCATAATTATGATGAACAAAATAATTCAAAATACCCTCTTCCTAAACATCGATATTTAGAAAAACGAAACAAATATGTTTGGTGGATAGGTTTTATATATATTTATGGGTTGATAGATGCAGTAGTAGATGCACATTTACAGCCATTTGAAAATATTATGAGTGAAGATATATATCTAGATCAATCATCTATAAAAAGGAAAGAAAATAAATGAACACACCTAGAGAAAAGTGGGGATCAAAATTAGGTTTTATTTTAGCTGCTTCTGGCTCAGCGGTTGGCATAGGTAATATATGGAAATATCCACATATGGCTGGACAAAATGGAGGCGCAGCATTTACTTTAATATATCTTATATGCATCTTTGTTGTTGGTCTCTCCATCGTTATCGGGGAATTTGCTTTAGGTAGGAAAACACAGTTAAGTCCCGTTGGTGCTTATTTGACTATAGCGCCCAAATCTTTATGGAAATGGGTTGGCTTCTTAGGAGTTGCATCAGCGTATGTAATATTATCTTTTTATGGTGTAGTGGGCGGTTGGATAATGAATTATGCCTTTCTTTCTATGAAAGGTGATTTCTATTTGCTTTCAGGTAACCCAGAAGCTTCTAGTCAGTTATTTAATTCCTTTATTACAAGTACATGGTCACCTCTTTTTTGGCAACTATTATTTATGTTTATTTGTATATATGTAATTGTTAATGGAGTTAAGGGAGGTATTGAAAAATGGTCAAAGATCATGATGCCTACTATTATCATCATCCTTGTAGTTTTAGCAATAAGAGGATTGTCACTTCCAAATGGATTAAATGGATTAACTTTTTTGTTTAAACCCAAATTTGGAGATCTTTCTGCAACGGCAATTGTTTTAGCTCTTGGGCATTCTTTTTTCACCCTTAGTCTTGGTATGGGTACTATGATAACATATGGCAGTTATTTGAAAAAGAATGAAAACCTTTTAAGCTCTGCATTATGGGTGATTGGATTGGATACTATAATAGCTCTAATTGCTGGTGTTGCAATATTTTCAACTGTTTTTGCTTTAGGCGCTGATCCGGCTGAAGGCGCAGGGCTTATTTTTGTTGTTCTACCTTCAGTATTTCCTGAAATGCCAGGTGGACAGATTTGGGGTACATTATTTTTCTTAATTTTATTTATGGCTGCATTAACATCAGCAATATCAATTTTGGAAGTTGTTACAGCTTATTTTATTGATCAGAAAGGGTGGAGTCGTTCCCGAGCAACCATAATTTTTGGTGGAACTATTACTATTGTTGGGGTTTTTTGTTCTTTATCATTGGGAGATAATCTGAATATTACTTGGTTTCTAGATATGTCATTCTTTGACTTTATGGATTATTTATCTTCAAAGTACATGTTGCCTATTGGAGGTATGTTAATGGCAATATTTATTTTAAAAACTTGGACTGTTGATGAATTTTTACGTGAAGTCCATGTAGGTATGAACTCTAAAAAGGTATCTACTCAATTAATTACTATCCTTTTAAGTATTGGTGCTTTGGTAATAGCATTTATTATTTTAAATGAGGTTGTTGAAAAACTCTTTGGGTTACCAATTATAGGTTAAAATCATTTATGTTAATTAACAGAATAATTAAACCTGATAGTAATCTATATAGAGATCTATCAAATAAATCCAATCAATTTGATTATTTCATGAATTGGGATCCCTTACGTTGGTTTGGAATGTGGTGTATGGCTCTAAGTGGTTTTAATATTGTGAAAGGAAGTGAAAACAGGTATATCTATTGGGATTGGTCCTCTGGGACTGTTTTTTTCTATTTAGTTTTAATTATTGTAACAATTTGGACTGTTATGTCTTCTAATAATACCAATATACCAAAAAAAATTAATGGTCCAAAATCAGTGTTATATTTTTTTGTTCTTGGTTTAAGTTGTCTAATACTTGGCTCCTTAAGTCAAAGTGTGCATATTTATGTTTTTAATTATGTCCCCTACATATTGTATTATTTTGGGGTATTGTTTGTTTTCTCTATCCATATGAAATCAAATTATGATAATTCATCATCTATTGCAAATGGGAATAACAGACTATTAAATTTATTTTTTGCTAGCATTTTAACACTCATTAGTTCTCTGTTAGGATATCAATTAGATGATCCTATAATAAGCACCATTTCTACTGTGTATATGCCTTTCCTTATTGTCTCAATTATTATGCCTATCCATGTTAGACATTTACAACGTGCTAGGATGTATGGTTTATTTATCCCTGCAGTTTTTCTATCTATACGGTATCCATGGTTTTTAATTCCATTATGTTCTCTTTTCTTCATTTTAAGAATTTATCATTATTTTCGTTTTAACATTGTATTTCCAACATTCGCCGTTGACATCGATTAAATACCAATTCTTTTCTTATTTTTTAAATCAAATTTTTGAAATTTATTTATATGTCGTTTAATAAAACATATGATTTAGCAATTGTTGGTGGTGGACCTGCTGGAGCAACTGCTGCCCTTTATGCAAGCCGATTAGGTTTAAAAGCAATTCTTATTGATAAATCGATTTGGCCAAGGGATAAGATTTGTGGAGATGCTCTCTCTGGTAAAGCTGTTGATATGTTGAAGGATCTAGATATTTTAAGTGAGATTAAACTATTAGATGGATCAACAATAAATCGAATAGTGTTTGGTAGTCCAAAAAATAAAATATTTGAAATAGACCTGTCAAAATCTTTGAATGATAGACATATAAGAGAAGGATACGTGATCCCTAGAAAAACTTTTGATAATTTCCTATTTAATAAAGCTAAGGAAGTTGTAGATGTCTTAGAAGGATTTAACGTTCAAGATGTTCTTCTAAATAATCAATCAGTGGTCGGTGTAAAAGGACTTAATCAAAAAGGAGAGATGGAAGAGATATTATCCTCCGTTGTACTTGGTTGTGACGGATTTAATTCGATTGTTGCAAAAAAATTAAATTTATATAAAATGGATATGAAACATACTGCCTTAGGGATACGNTGTTATTTTGAAGGNGTACAAGGATTGACCGATCAGATTGAATTGCATTTCATNAAAGAGATTAATCCAGGATATTTTTGGATATTTCCTGCAGGAGATGGTATAGCAAATGTTGGNTTAGGTTTGTCAAAAAAAGATATAAAAAACAATAAAAAAGATCTTGTAAAATTACTTGATGTAGTGACCCAGTTAAATTATTTCAGAGACAGATTNAGTAATGCGAAACNCTTAGAGAAACCTAAAGGTTGGAATTTACCTATGGGAAGTATTCATAGAAAGAACCATGGGGATGGATTTATGTTGTTAGGTGATGCTGCTGGGATAATTGATCCATTTACTGGTGAAGGGATTGGCAATGCNATGTTATCAGCAAAATATGCAATAAAAGTTCTAAAGGAAGCGATTGATTCAAAAGATACGGGGGAGAAGAGCTTATCAGCATATGATAAAATGTTNTGGGATGAAATTGGTCCAGAATTGGGAATCAGTACGAATCTTCAAAAACTTGCTAGATCAAAATTTCTATTGAATTTTGTTATAAATAGGGCTTCGAGAAATGAAAATCTAAAAGATNTTATTGGTGGTATGCTTGCAAATGAAGTTGCAAGGGGCGACTTAACTAATCCATTATTTTACTATAAGATTCTATTTTCTTAAATATTTATGGANATAAAAAAGCTACTTAATCAATTAGGCCTTTCTGAGTATATTGCATTTGATTTTGANACTACTGGACTGAGTTCGGATNATGATAGAATTATAGAAATAGCGGCNATTAAGTTTATTGATGGGAATCCAGTTGATCGATTTGTTACCTTAGTGAATCCACAAAGGCCTATTGATCCATTTATTACAGATATAACAGGTATATCGGATAAAATGGTNAAAGAAGAACCGATAGAATTAGATNTCTTAGATGATTTTCTTGAATTTTTGTCTGATTTACCTTTAGTTGCTCATAATATTTCTTTTGATAAGAGTTTTTTAGATGCAATCTGTAAAAGGTATGAAAAGACGAAAAAAANTAATCTATTATTTGATACCTTGCAGTTGTCAAGAACATTGCTTTTTTTTCACCCGGTTCATAATCTAGGTAGTATATCAGAATATTTTGGATTGTCATCAGATGGTTCTCATCGAGCAGAGAAAGACACAGAGAATTGTGGAATGATATTTCAGGAATTAGTATATGAAGCAGCTAGTTACCCATTAGAAACAATATCAAAAATTTTAGATATAACTTCATCAATAAATGCACCAAATAATNATTTATACTTAAANCTTGCTGAAGAATTACAACTTATAGGCAATATTGATTCAGGNATAACTAAATCAAAAATAGAAAAAANTANTTATAATAATATTTTTAATAATAAAGGGATAAATGATGTTAGNANNATAAGTGTAAGTGATGTTTTTAANGATGAAGGTTTACTATCNGATTTAATANAAAATTATGAATATAGNCCTAGTCANGAAAAATATAGCACTGAAATACAAAAGNTAATAAATGGCCAAAAGAATATTGGAGTATTAGAAGCTGGNACAGGTTTGGGTAAAACTNTTGGTTATTTATTTCCTGCAATTANGCAGTCCAANGAAAGAGGGAAATGTGTTTTAATNTCTTGTTATACNAAAAATTTACAAGATCAATTATTTTATAAAGATTTACCTATTTTATCTAATGCATTGGGAGTGAGTTTAAATGCGACTTTATTAAAAGGTAGAAGTAATTATATCTGCAAAACTCGATTAAACTGGTTAATGAATGAAAAAAATAAGATCCTATCTTCAAAAGATATTGAAAGTATTCTTCCATTAATTATTTGGTTATCATATACCAACACCGGAGATTTATCNGAATGCTCTGGATTTTGGAACTCAAGACCTGTAAAAATNCCTTCCTTAATTAAATCAGAAAAAGGTTATTGTACTACAGCAATATGCGGACAAAATGATGGGTGTTATTTTGGAAAAATAAGACGAGCAGCTCAAAACACCGAATTACTTGTAATTAACCATGCTTTATTATTTGCTGAAATTGAATCAGAAGGGATTTTACCTGAGCATGATACAATAATAATTGATGAAGCTCATAATCTAGTTGATACAGCTTATAATCAATTACAGAAGTCCATTAATGCAATACCAATAATATCTGCTATTGAAAGAATAGATCCAGAAAATAAATCAGCTACTTTTTGGAAGAAGCAATTGGATTATGTTTCAAGCAAGAAAAAGTCATTATCNGATTTAATTATTGATTTACATGAATTAATTGCACGCTGTAAACTAAAAGCAAATACTTTATTTGATGAAATTATTTTCAATGTTAAGAGCAGGTTTAATTCCTCATCAAAATATGCAGAAAAATATATTATTTATGATTTAAAAGAAGAATATGGAATATTTNATAATGAGTTTCAATTATTAAAAGCTGATATTGGTTCTATANTAGAGATTTTAAGCAGTTTTAATATGCAAATNAAGAGNATAGATGAAATGAATAGTGAGTTTTCTGAAATATTAACTCAAATTGAAAGTCATGTAGATANTTTAAATNNTATTCTAAAATTAATTGATGATTTAACTCAAGATCAAAATCTGGATTGGGTATATTGGCAGGAAGGGATATATCGCAAAGGGGAAGATTTAGAATTAGTTCTCTATGGATCTCCAATAGATATATCTAAAAATTTGGTTAAAGAGTTTTTTAACAAAGTTGACTATTGCATTTTGACATCTGCCACGCTACGTGTAGATGATTCATTTGAATATTATTATACTAGGACAGGATTAAATCTTTTGGATTTTGAAAATGTTAAATCAGGGGTGTTTCACAGTCCATTTTACTATGAAGATCAAGTNACTTATTTTCAATATNCTGGNAGGAATGGACAAGACCCTGTTTTACAAGCAAATCTAATTTATGAACTACATAAAAGATATAATAAAAGAATTCTAGCTTTATTTACTTCAAAATTTGCATTGACTAATGCATATCAAGAACTTCGAAANAAACCAGATAGTAGGAATATGCCTATTTTTGCACAAATAAGAGGCAGTTCTAGACATTCTATCATTAAAGGAATGCATGCAACAAAAAATGGAATTATCCTTGGTACAAATACTTTTTGGGAAGGAATAGATTTGCCAGGAGAATTATTAGAAATTTTAATTCTAGGNAAACTGCCTTTTGGTGTCCCTACTGAACCAACCAATAAAGCATTTAGCGATTTACTTGAAAGTCAAAATAGAAATCCATTTCTTGAGTTTAATGTTCCAGAAAGTGTCATCAAGTTTCGTCAGGGTTTTGGAAGNCTAATNCGAACTACTNAAGATAATGGGGTATTCATTGTAATGGACGAAAGAGTAGCAAAAAAACGATATGGAAAATCATTTAGTGACGCAATTCCNTCTGAAATGNTTCCCTTTTCAAATATTAATGAGATTCATATATAATNATGCCTTAGTATTGATTGGCATAGGTTTGCAAANTTAAATTNATCTATGTCAGCNCTATCTATTACTAGCAAAACCTGTTCATTGGATTATTTTTNATCTTGCCTAAATGGGCNAATAAAAGTTCGATTAGATTCTGATTCTAGAAAATCAATTCAACAATCTCATAAANTATTTTTAGAATTATTAAANAACGGTGAAAAAATATATGGTGTTACAACTGGNTTTGGAGATTTAAGCTCCATTTCTATTGATGATAATGATCAGAAGAAATTACAGTTAAATCTTTTAAGATCTCATGCAACTGGGGTAGGTAAATCATTTGATTCCGGCGTGACGAGAGTAATAATGTTATTAAAATTATTAAACTGGTCTAAAGGCGTTAGTGGTGTGAGAACAAAATTAGTCCAGTTGCTTAAAGAACTTTTAAACCACGATATTTTACCTGTCATCCCAAGGCAGGGATCTGTAGGCGCAAGTGGAGATCTTGCTCCACTTGCTCATATGGCATTGCCTTTGATTGGTGAGGGTTTGGTTAACTTTCAAGAACGTATTATGCCCGCTATGTTAGCTATGAAGGAAGTTGGGCTTGAGCCAATTGTTCTAGAACCTAAGGAAGGTTTGAGTTTAATCAATGGTACTCAAGTTTCAACTGCTATTGCTATAAAAGCTTGTCTCGAGGCTGAAAATGTTTTGAAAGTTGCTGATTTGTCAGGAGCTATATCTGTCGAAGCATCATTGTCTTCGCGAAGTGTATTTAGATCAGAAATCCATAAACTAAAAGATCATCCTGGTCAAAGAATTGTTGCTTCAAATATTTGGAATCTACTTGATAAGAGTGAAATAGTATTATCACATAAAAATTGTGATAAGATGCAAGATCCCTATAGTTTCCGTTGCATTCCTCATGTACATGGTATAAGTAGAGAAAATTATCAATGTGTTAAAAAGATTGTGGAGAATGAAGCTAGTAGTGTTAGTGATAATCCACTAATTATGCCAAATGGAAAGATACTGAATTCTGGACACTTTCATGCTGAATCTATTGCTCAAGCAATGGATAATTTAGCGATAGCTATAGCTGAGATTGGATCTATTGCTGAAAGGAGGATTCATTATTTTATGAAAGGTGTTGGTGATAGCGTTCCTCCATTTATTGCTTCGAATCCTGGTCTAGAGTCAGGGTTTATGACAGCGCATGTAACTGCTGCAAGTCTCGTATCTGAAAATAAAGTGTTGACACACCCAGCAAGTGTTGATAGTATATCTACTTCAGGTGGTCAAGAAGATTTTGTAAGTATGGCTCCATGGGCGGGCAGAAAGTGTTTACGTGTAATTGATAATGTGAGGAATATTTTATCCATTGAATTACTTGCTTCTACTACAATTAATGAGTTATTTCATGCCCCTTTAAAAACGGCCAATGCTTTTTTACCCGTATTTAAATTAATGAAAAAACATGTACATTATTCAAAAACTGATAGGCCACTACACTCTGATATTAAAGTGATAAATGATCTTATTAAGTCTAAACAGATTTTGAAATGTGTTAAAAATTATGATATTGATTAATTATGCCGAATAAACCCCCATTTATTTATAAATATACTTTTGATGATGTTTTGCTTGTCCCTCAATCTTCTCAGGTTTTGCCTAAAGATGTAGATCTCTCTTCCAGGATTACTAATAATCTAAAAATAAATATTCCTTTATTAAGCGCTGCAATGGATACTGTAACAGAAAGTGACATGGCTATTGCATTAGCAAGGGAAGGTGGTATGGGAGTTATTCATAAAAATCTTTCAATATCTGATCAAGTTGCTATGGTTGATAAAGTAAAAAGATCAGAAAGTGGAATGATATTAAATCCTCTAATTATGGATCCAAGTAAGACAATACGCAAAGCAAAAGAAATGATGGATTATTACCATATTAGTGGGTTACCTGTTGTTAAAGATGGGAAATTAATCGGTATTATTACTAATAGAGATATTCGTTTTGAAACGGATTTAGATCTTTTAGTAAGTGATCGTATGACTACAAATAATTTAGTAACAGTACCTGTAGGAACCACTTTAGATAAAGCAAAAGAAATACTACAAGAACATCGTATAGAGAAACTATTAGTTGTTGATGGCGATGGTTCTCTTGCTGGTCTAATAACTGTAAAAGATATTCAGAAAAAAGAACAATATCCTCATGCGTGCAAGGATGAAAATGGGCGTTTAAGAGTTGCTGCAGCTATAGGAGTTAATAATGAAGCTATTGAACGCGCACAGGCATTGCAGGATTCGGGATTAGATGCATTAGTAGTTGACACTGCTCATGGTCATTCCTCTGGAGTATTAAAGTTAATTGAAAAATTAAAGGTAAATACAGGTTCAATGTCTCTTATTGCTGGAAATATAGCAACTAAAGAAGGGGTAAGATCTTTAATAGATGCAGGAGTTGATTGTCCCAAAATAGGGATAGGTGCAGGTGCCAGTTGTACAACTAGAGTGATTGCTGGTGTTGGTGTCCCACAACTATCTGCAATTATGGATTGTGCAGAAGAAGCTGAAAAAAATAATGCCCCCATTATAGCAGATGGAGGAATACGCTATAGTGGTGATATAGCAAAATCTATAGCCGCTGGAGCCAGTTCTGTAATGTTAGGAAGCCTACTTGCTGGTATGGATGAAAGTCCGGGAGAAAGTATATTATTCGAAGGTAGACAATATAAATCTTATCGTGGCATGGGCTCTCTTGGAGCAATGAAAGAAGGAAGCGGGGATAGATATTTCCAAGAAGGTGCCGAATCAACAAAATTGGTTCCTGAAGGCATAGAGGGCATGGTACCTTATAGGGGGCCTGTTAGAAATACGATTCACCAATTAACGGGAGGTTTAAGGTCTTCAATGGGTTATTGTGGAGCAAATACAATCGCAAATTTTAGTAAAAATAGTAATTTTATTCAAATTACAAGCGCAGGGGTAAAAGAAGGACATCCGCATGAAGTTAAAGTCATTAAAGAAGCTCCTAATTACCAAATTTCTGATGAATAATATCTGTGATTCATCAGATCATAATTTTATGTAAAATCAGTTTATTTTGATATTGAATTTAAATGACGAGTAATACGAGATTTTCGTCTGGACGCAGTATTCTTTTTAATTAGACCTTTACTAGCNGCTTTGTCAATCTGCTTTACAGTATTTCTATATAAAGTTTTTGCTTCTTTTTGATCACTCATAGAAAGGATTTTTTTTATAGAAGTTTTTAACTTTGACATAAGAGCAACATTATTTAAACGACGTTTTTTATCTTGACGCTCACGTTTTATCTGTTGTGGATGTCTATCCATAATTGTTTATTTTTACCTATAATTTTTGTTTAATTATTAAAAGTTGATTGGGAACTTATTTTGAAACAAGATAGGAGTCAATTTTTTAAATAAGTTTTTCAATCCAAAATTTTGAATTAAGCCGTAGAAAACGTATCTTTCTATATGGATAAAATATCCTTGTTAGAGTCAGTGCCGATCTTCTCAGATTTATCTAAGTCAGATTTGACCAAAATATCTGATAGAATGACTCATAGAACATTTACTAAAAATCAGATGATTTTATTAGAAGATGATTTGGGGCAAACATTTTTTGTTATTGCAACAGGAAGTGTGAAGATTACTCGGCTTAGTGATGATGGCCGAGAAGTAATTCTCGCAATGCTGGGTGAGGCTGACTTTTTTGGAGAAATGTCTTTATTAGATGGTGATGGAAGATCTGCTAATGTAGTAGCATTAGAATCCTCTGAAGTTTTAACATTGGCAAGGAATGAATTCTTAGATATCCTTGAGCAGTATCCAAAGATATCAATATCTCTATTAGAAGAACTTACAAATCGTTTACGGAAAAGTGATCAGCAAATAGAAAGCCTATCTCTTAGCGATGTTGAACAACGTATTGGAATTACATTAATTCGATTAGCTGAGGAATTAGGTACAATAAAGCAAGGAAGTGTGAAAATAAAAAACTTACCTTTCCAACAAGATATAGCAAATATGGCTGGGACTTCCAGGGAGACAGTATCACGTACTTTTAAACTTCTTGAAGAGAAAGGACTTTTATCTCGCCAAGGTCGTCAGCTAGTTATCTATAATTTCAATCAGTTTTCAAAAACTTTTTCATAAAATAATTATAAAATTAAAAGCTTTTAATATGTAATGGATAAAGTTGTAATCCAAAATTTAGAAGCTAATAATCAACGTGATTTATCCCGTTTAATAACAAAAATAGAATACGATGGTAAAATCAACAATGTCACGTTAGATAAGTTATTCAAAAAAACTAACCAAGNAATTCGTATTGGCATAACGGGTCCCCCGGGTGCAGGAAAGAGTTCAATAACTAATGAGCTTATCAAATATTTTATAGATAATGATCAAAAGGTTGGTGTAATAGCTATCGATCCAACGAGTCCATTTTCAGGAGGATCTTTGTTGGGAGATAGAGTTAGAATGAATCAATATCATAATGATGAAAATGTTTTTATTCGAAGTATGAGCACCCATGAACATCTTGGAGGTTTATCAAGAAAGGCACAAGATATAGGAGACATTTTAGCAATTGCTGGAAAAGATGTAATTATTTTTGAAACCGTAGGTGTTGGACAGGGAGAATATGAGATAGCTAATGTTGCTGATTTGACAATAATAGTATTAGTCCCTGAATCAGGAGATGAAGTTCAATTAATGAAAGCTGGATTAATAGAAATTGGAGATTTATTTGTAGTTAATAAATCTGATAGAAAAGGTTCAGAACAATTAACAGAAAAACTAAAATCTATAATTAATATAAATAAAGAGGTAACTAGACCTGTTTATAATACAATAGCGAAAGAAGGTAAAGGAATAGAAGAATTGTTTAATGGAATAATGAAAAAGTTTAAAGAATTAGAAGATGCAGGATATCTTTTGCAAAGAAGAATAGATCGTTATAAGGTGCGTGTTAAAAATATTATTCAAGAGAATCTATTAAGTGAATTTTGGACTAGTAATAAGAAAGAGAAATTGAATCAAGCAACTAACTCGTTACAAAATTTGAAAAAATCTCCAATGGCTGCAGCGGAAAAGATTATGGAAAGTATTGATTTATGAATACATATAAATCAACCCAGATGTCATTTCTTGAGCATCTTGAAGAACTACGTTGGAGATTAATAAAGAGTATTGTAACCNTACTNTTGGGAGGGGCGATATCTTTTTTATTTATTGATNNAATTCTGCAGTTTCTAATCTCACCCATAAAAGATTTATCAANCCCCCCAGACTTACAAGTATTGAAAGTCCAAGGTATGTTTATGATTAAGTGGGGCGTTGCATTATTAGGAGGGGTNGTCTTAGCGATACCAGTTTTAACATATCAGTTANCAAAATTTATAGGCCCTGGACTTCATAANAATGAAAAAAAGATTATGTTTCCTTTGGTGTTTTTTAGTTATTTAGCTTTCTTAATTGGTGTTGTATTTGCTTTTGTAATCTTAATACCATATTCATTGAATTTTTTTACTTCAATGGGTATGGTAGAAGTAAATAATAATTTTTCAATAAATTATTATTTTAGTTTTATTACAATGTTGTTATTAGGTAGTGGAGTAATTTTCGAATTACCAATTATTGTATTCATATTGAGTAGTATGGGAATTTTAACACCTGCATTTATGCGCCATTACCGTCGACATGCAATAGTATTCATTTTATTTCTTTCTGCGTTTATAACTCCCCCAGATCCCATTAGTTTAATTTTTATGTCAATTCCACTTGCTATATTATATGAAATAAGTATTGTGGTATCTTGGATGGTTAAAAAAGATAAGTAAAATAGAAATAATGAAATAAATATGTCTAAGGATTTAAAAACATTAAAAGAGATCATTTATCCAATTATTGAGGATATGAAACTTTTTGATGTTGAGTTTCGTGATGCTCTTAAATCTGAAGTGCGGCTAGTAAATACAGTTGGCAAATATATTTTAAGACATAAAGGAAAACATATAAGGCCTATTTTAACTATTCTATCAGCAAGAGTCTGTGGAAAGCCATGTCTAAATAGTTATAAATCTGCAGCAATGATTGAATTGTTGCATATTGCTACATTAATACATGATGACGTTGTTGATGAAGCTACAACTAGAAGAGGATTTCCATCAATTAATAGAATTTGGAAGAATAAGATAGCTGTTTTAATGGGAGATTTCATTTTAAGTAAAGCACTTATTAATTTAGTAGGTATAAAAGATTTTGAGGCACTTGATTTAATTTCCCAAACAGCAGAAAAATTAAGTTCAGGAGAAATATTACAGATAGAAAAGAGCTTAACTAGATCTATGACTGAAAAAGTTTATTATGATATGATTAATAAAAAGACGGCTAGTCTTATTTCAACCTCATGTGAACTAGGTGCAATCACATCATCTAAGAAAAGAAATGACCGAAATAAAATGCGTCTTTTTGGTGAAAAACTTGGAATGGCTTTTCAAATTAAAGATGATTTATTTGATATGTTGGGTATAGAATCAAAAACTGGAAAGAATATTGGTGCTGACGTAAAAAAGAATATGATAACTTTGCCCTTAATTTATTCCTATTCTAATCTGAAAAAGCCAGAATCAAGATTAGTAAAAAAGATATTGAATATTAAAAATAAATCAAAAGATGATATTAGTAAGTTAACTCAATTAATTCATTCTTCAGGTGGTTTTGAATATGCAAAACAAAAAATAGATGAATTTAGTAATCATGCTATAGAATCTATAAATGACTATCCTGAATCAGTTTATAAGCAATCATTAATTGATCTGGTAGCATTTAATTCCAGAAGAAACTATTAGTATGGAAAAGCTACGGACCATTTTGGTGTTCCGGTTTAGTTCTATAGGTGATATCGTACAATTAACCTCACCACTACAGACCTTAAGAGATCAGTTTCCAAATGCTAGAATAGATATTATCACTTTAGATGAATATGCTGAAATTTTGATTGGAAATTCATTTGTAAATCGTATCATACAAATTTCTAGAAATTTTAGATATAGCCAGTTAAAAAATATAGGAAAGAAGATAGCTCTACGTAAATATGATTTGATAATTGATCTGCATAATGTAATTCGATCTAAAATCATTCTAAAGCATATTAAAGGTAGTAAGAAAATTATTTATAAAAAGCCAAGATGGAAGAGGTTTAAGCTGGTTGAATTTAAAAGAAATGATTTTAAAGATAATTTTTCCCAGAGATGGCTTTATCATCAGTGTTTAGATAAAATATTGAATAATCAATATGAAATACCTGATAATAAATTAGAAATTAAAGGTAGCGAACAAAGTGAAGCTAGATTATTGCTTGATCAATATGGTGTGGATGACTCTTTCGTAACTATAATACCTGGAGCTGCATGGAAACAAAAAACCTGGTTATCAAAAAGGTATAGTGAAGTAATAGATTATATCATTAATGATCTAAGATATAGAGTTGTTATGTTGGGTGGGGATAATGATGATATTTGCAACTCAATCAGTAAAACCAATAGCAATGTAATTGATCTTCATGGAAAATTAACTTTGAGAGAATCTATAGCACTGATTTCCTGCTCAAATTTGACTATAGGTAGTGATACAGGATTGATGCATGCATCTGAAGCAGTTGGTGTGCCTGTAGTAATGATTATGGGTCCAACTAGCGTTCAAATGGGAGGTGGTGTAATGCTTGAAAAATCATCAACCATAGAACAAGATATCTGGTGTCGACCTTGCAGTCAAAATGGGCAAAGTCCTTGTTTTAGATCACAGCAATACTGTATGAACAAAATTTCTAGTTCTAATGTAATTGATATTGCAAGAGGCATCTTAAAGAAATGAGATATATATGGTATATCATCTATAATTTTTTCTTATTACCCATCATGGTGTTTATTGGAATCATAGGTGTTATTTTCAATAAGAAAATAAGAGAAGGTTTTTTTGGTCGATTCAATACTGATGGAGGATTGGATGATTTTATCAGTTCACTAGATAGAAATAATCAAACTATATATTGGTTTCATGTTTCTTCTCATGGAGAATTTCTTCAGACTAAACCAGTATTAATAGGATTAAAAGAAATAGAACCTCACATAAAAATAATTGTTAGTTTTTTTTCGCCCTCTGGATATAATAATATTGATGATAATATAATTGACTGTAAAATTTATCTACCCTTTGATTTTCCTTGGTTAGTTAGGAAAGCTCTCAAAACTATCAAGCCCAAAAAGCTAATTTTTGCAGCATATGATATTTGGCCAAATTTGATTTGGACTGCTAAAGCAATGAATATCCCTACTGTATTATTTGCAGCTAAGTTTAAACGAAAAACAAAGAAATTAATGCCTTTAGTTAGAAGCTTTTATCAGCATGTATATAATAATTTTTATTCAATTTATACAATAACAAAAAAAGATGATGAAAAACTCCGATTAATTTTAGATAAATCTAAAAATATGATTATTCGTGTTTTAGGTAATCCTAGATATGATCAAGTAAATAGGGTTTCAGATCAATACTCTATTGAACACTCAAAAGAGATATTAAACCGAAAGAAAAGTATCATCTTGGGTAGCATGCACAATGAAGATAAAAAAAATATCCTAGATGGTTTAATGAACTTATTAAATGATAATAATGATATATATATTATCTGGGTTCCTCATGAGCCAATATCTAAAAATATTAATTCAGTTTATGATTATTTTTTAGATAAAGGATATTCAGTTAAACTCTATAGTGAGCAAAATAAACTTGGTACAGATCATCCAAGAATCATTATTGTTGATGTAGTTGGTGTATTATCAAAAATATATTGGAATGGTATAATTGCCTATATTGGGGGAGGATTTTCTACTGGAATCCATAATGTTATGGAGCCTGCAATAGCAAGATTGCCAGTAATTTTTGGTCCTTATTACGATAATTTTCAAGAGGCAATAGAATTAATAGATTTAGGAGGAGGTTGGTCCATTAACAACAATAAGGAATTTTATAATATTGCAAATAAATTAATAAATAATGAAAATTTTTTTTTAAATGCCAGTGAAGCTGCCACAGATGTTATTCATAATAATATTGGGGCGGCAACAAGAGTAGTAAGAGGCATTATTCGTGACTGAATTTTTGACTTTTATTAAGACATATAAAAATAATTATATTTTATTGTATGGATAAAAAAAGATTAAAGACTAAGATCACAGATCCATCAAGGATACTAACTTTAGCTAATTTTATTAGTCTATTACGGGCAATATTAGCGATTCCAATAATATATACCCTTCAAGATGATCAATATCTAAACTTTACTTTTTGGTTGATAGTAATCGCAATATTATCAGATGCTTTAGATGGATGGGTAGCAAGAAAATCTCACAATGTAACTCATTTTGGCCAGTGGTTAGATCCAGTATCTGATTTTATTGTTATACTTGCAGTTACTGCTTTTATGGTTTATGAGGGAAGATTCCCTACTTGGTTCTTTATTTTTTACATTTTTAGATACGTTTCTATAGCGTTACCAGCTATATATCTATTAAACCATACTCATTTTATTCTTCATTCAAACTGGTGGGGTAAATGGGGTGCAGGTATTACTGCTATGGGAATATTTTTTCATATTTTTATGATTGAAACGATTCCTTATTTGCCGTTCTTATGTCTAGTTATTGCCTCTTATTTATTAATTATAAGTTGGATAAAGTATTATAGAACGTTTATTCAAGAATATAAAAGTCTTCAATAATATTATGATTAGTAAGTTATTTAATGCATTAGCAAAAACACGAAAAAGCATAGCAGACTCCTTTAATATTTTACAAAAGAATAAAGTCTCATCTGAAACCTTAGATATTTTGGAGAGCACCCTGATTTCTGCAGATATTGGTGTTGATACGACTTCAGAAATAATTAATTTAATAAAAACTAGTTCAGGGGATAATTATATTCAGTATGTGAAAGACTATATGTTATCAATATTAAATTCAAATAAATTAAATACTCAATCTTTTCCTTTTGTTAAATTAATTGTTGGTGTTAATGGAACAGGGAAAACAACGACAGCAGCAAAGCTTGCGCATTACTATAAATTAAAGGGAAATGATGTTGTATTAGTTGCTGCAGATACTTATCGAGAAGCTGCATTAGATCAATTAGAAATTTGGTCCAATAGAATTGATGTTCGATTAATAAGTAACCAATCAGCAAAGGACCCGTCTTCAGTTATTTATGATGGAATGAATGCTTCCAATGGTCAAGATTCAAAAATTGTAATTATTGATACAGCAGGAAGGCTTCATACAAATAAAAACCTTATGCTTGAACTAGAAAAAATGAAGCGTATAATTTTAGAGAACTTTAGTAATTATTCTTTGGAAACCATGGTTACAATTGATTCTACTTTAGGTCAAAACTCATTATACCAAGCAAAAGAATTTCTTAATTATATAGATATTAATTCAGCTACGCTTACTAAAATGGATGGTACAGCAAAAGGTGGGATCGTTTTTGGATTAAATAAAGAATTAAATATTCCTATAGAGTTTCTAGGAATTGGTGAAAATATTGAAGATTTGGAAAAATTTGACTACAACCATTATATAAATTCTTTATTAGATATTTAAGATGGATAGTGATAGAAAAAAATTGCACCTCATAAGTCTTGGATGCGCGAAGAATCTTGTAGATTCTGAGATACTTCTTGGTGGCTTAAGAAACACCCAATATGATGTAACAGAAAACCCAGATAATGCAGATACAATTATCGTAAATACATGTGGTTTTTTNGATATAGCAAGAGAGGAATCAATTGACACNATNCTTCAAGNTGCAGAACTTAGAAAGAAAGGTTCAATTGATCAATTAGTTGTTATGGGTTGTTTNTCAGAAAGATANCATAATGACTTAAAANAAGAAATNCCNGAAGTGGATCGGTTTTTTGGCACCAATGATCACAGACAAATTGCTTCTTTTATAACAGGAAAAGATTATGGNAAAGATGACCCTTTATTTTTCAGATCTATTCTTACTCCTTCTCATTATGCATATCTCAAAATTGCTGAAGGCTGTGATAATGGATGTTCATTTTGCAGTATCCCTATTATGAGAGGTCTGCAAAAAAGTCGAACTATTCCAGAATTGATTTCTGAAACTAGTCGATTAGTTGATAATGGAATAAAAGAAATAATGATCATTGCTCAGGATACGACATCNTATGGTTGGGATCTNGATAAAAAAGTTTATTTAAGCGATCTAATATCNCAAATGGATCAAATTGATAATGGCCCTGAATGGATACGAATACACTATGCNCATCCGGCTCACCTAAGTCAAANAATTATTGAATCTATGGCAAAATCANATAGAGTGTGTGACTATATAGATATGCCAGTACAGCATGCTTCTGANCNNATATTGAATTCTATGCGAAGAGGANTAAACCAAGAGGGAATNCGTAATAAAATTGATAGTTTACGAAATGCTATTCCNGATATNAGTATTCGAACTACNATAATAGTTGGATANCCAGGNGAAGAAGAAGAGGACTTTTTAGNATTAACAGATTTTATTTCAGAAANTAAATTTGATCATTTAGGTGTTTTTACTTATTCTGAAGAGGANGGNACAATTGCTGCTAAACTAAAAGATAATATCCCAAGAGAATTNAAGGATGAAAGAAAAGCGATAATTATGGATCTTCAGAATAATATAGATTTTGAAAGAAATAGTTCAATGGTNGGTNATTCTTATNAAGTTATTATTGATGAAGTTGGTGATAATATTGCGGTNGGTAGAACTCAGTATGANGCNCCAGAGATAGATAAAATAGTAAGAATTAATGATTATGTAAAAAANGGNGATATTTATCAGGTNAATATTGATGATTTTAATGAATACGAGTTAATTGGNTCNCTAAAAAAATAATATATANTATAATTATTTCGCTGACACACTGATTGCATTTTTGTAAATTAAGNATAGTCCACATGCATTATTCACATACCAGATGGATTGTTAAAATAGTAATATTATTATTATTTACTNCAATTCTTCCACTTCAATCATCAGAATTATATGCACAGAGATCAAGTAGNTCTAAATCAACTACTAAAAAGAAAANTAAGTCNAAGAAATCCAGTCGTACAAAGAAAAAANCTTCTTCAAGAAAGAAAAGTAAGTCGAAGAAAAAAACCAAAGGAAAGAAAAAGAAATCTTCAAAGTCCAGCCTGCAATCGAAAAAGTATCTTGATAGGGCGAAAAAAAGATATAAAGCAAAAAATTATAAGGCAGCATTGGGTGATTTTAAAAAAGCACATAAGTTAAGNCCTTCAAAAACTACTAGTTCTTATATTTCAAAAATTAATGGAATATTAAAAAAAGGATCTANTATTAAANCTTCCAGTGTTAAATCTAAGAAACCAACTTTAAGTGCAATGCAATTAGCTGGTGAACTTTATGATTTAAATAATGATCTCTCTGATTCAAGAAGAAAGATGGGAAGAGCTATGAAATACATAGCACCTCGTAAGGAAAGACAGCTTACAAGGTTAGAGTCTAAACCCGCTTATAGCACAGTTGACTTTGAACAAGCAGCAGATAGTTCCCCTGACGATTTGCGTATTCAAAGACAGCTTGGTTTACATTACGAAGTTAATGGTAGTTGGTCTAAAGCAAAGGATGTATATCTTCGACAAGTTGCTAGACATTATAATAATCCTGATTCTCATTTTTATCTTGGATCTCTNTATGAAAANTTNGGCGATTATCAAAAAGCAAGACAATCATATGAGGAAGCATTNGATCTAGATCCTNATCATAAGGGAACNTTGGATGCTATGGCTATAAAAGANGAAGGTTCNCCTGCTTTAAAGATGAGTAGGCAGGTCCTNGTNCGCACTGCTTCAAAAGCACCTGAAGGNCCAGCTAAAAAGCTCATATNAATNCACGAGAAGATTAATGAAAGTAAATTTGATGAAGCTATTTCTATGGCAAAACAAGCAATAGAAAGTTATCCTGATCAAAATGGATTTATTTATTTNCAAGCAATTGCATATACTGAATTAGGTGANATNGATTTAGCAAAANCTTCTNTTCAAAAATCAATAAAAATGGATCNTAAGCATACGCAGTCTCATTTAGGNTTAGCNAATCTATACTACAATATGGGTAAATANATATATGCTGCTTTAAGTTTTGGGGATGTAGTGTACCTTGACNCTCAACATCGTGATGCGAGATATATGCAAGGTTTAAGTTATTTTAACGCACAGGAATGGGGNCTNGCTGCATCAGTATGGGAAGATTTGTTGCATTATCANANTCAACANCCTCTTGTTAGAAANCTATTGCCACAAGCATATTATATATTAGCTGTTGAGTATAATCGATTAGGTGAGCCAGGATTAGGCAGAACTTCTTTTGAAAAAGCACTTAGTGTAAACTCTAATTCATATGCTTGGTTACCAGGCGCTTTTAGGACATTAGGAAGATTCTATCAAGATAAAACTATGTATAAAGAATCACTCTCTGCTTTTCAAGAAGTTTTGGAATTACGTCCAAATGACTCAAATGCTTATACAGGTATGGGCGTAACCTACTGGAAAATGAATGAGCATCAACTTGCAAAAGCCGCATGGAATAGAAGTTTACAAATTAATCCAGAAGATAATGATGCAAAAGGTTGGCTGATTTTATCAAAGCGTCTAGGCTCTTAGTCTGGATAAAAATCTAGCCTATTACGCTTATGTAGATCTTTATTATTTTTCATAGATGAAATTTTCTTATTTTAGTCTTTTATATCTTGTTTGTCTTTTAAATGCGCAATATTCTGGTGATGAAGTTATTTGGAAAGCTGTTAGATCATTTTATAATTACGATACTGGAAAAGCTATAACGATATTAAATAATGCGAGGATAGATTACCCTGAAAATCCTACAGTGCATTTGACTTGGGTAGCAGCAAGATGGCTTTACAGTCAAGCTCATGATCCACTGGATGTTACATGGTATACGTTAAATAAAGATATTGATTTAGTTATACCAATTTATAATGAATTGATAGATAAATTTCCTGATAACCCTAATTATAAATTATATCTTGGTTCGACAATTGGGTTAAAGGCTAGAGTCTCTTTAGGGAGAAAGGAGTGGCTGAATACATTGTTATGGGGTTACAGAGGATTTAAAATAATTTTAAAAGTTGCTGAAAATAATCCAGAGATTGTAGATGCACAATTACCCTTAGGAATTGTTGAATATTATTCTGGTATGTCTAATGCTCTTGTGCGTTGGGCTGCATCAGGAATGTTTGGTCTAAATCCATCAACAATAGCTGGTGAGAAAAAGATTTTAAAAGCAGCAGAGAAGGGTAGATGGTCATGGATTGAAGCTAAAGGAACTCTCGTATTTATGCATCTTTGGATAAATCCTAAACCAAAATTTGCTCTTCTTTTTAGTCATGATCTTGTTTCAAACTTTCCTAAGCGTTATTATTATAGAGTACTTTATACTGAAAGTCTTCTAAATAATTCGTTAATGTCAGATGCCTATCAATCATTGCAAATGCTTGATTCAATGTTCTCTGATCTAACTGATATTCATAAAGATTGGTATTTAGCATATAGAAAATATGAGTGGGCGTTATATCATTATTTAAATAATGACTATCCTTTGGCCTTATCTTCTTTAGATGTTGCCATAAATAATTATGGTGCAGAATTAGATATTATCTTAGGCAATGCATTGCTTTTAAAAGGTAAAATTCATGATCTTCTTGGAGAAAGAAATACTGCAGTTGGATATTACCGTAATTGTATTCAATTGGATAATTATTCTTATGCAATTAAAGAAGCAGAACAATATATTAATAACCCTTTCAGAAAATAGGTTTATAGATCATGACAATTACTCCAGATGATTATTGTAATAGTCTAACTGACTATTCACGTTTTAAAACAAGAGAAGTAATAGTAGGAACAATAGGTATCGGAGGTGATAACCCTGTTCGAATACAATCAATGACAACAACAGATACAATGGATACGAAAGAAACTGTTGAGCAGTCAATAAGAATGATAGAAGCAGGATCAGAATTAGTTCGAATTACCGCACCAAGTAAACGTGAGGCTGAAAATCTAATAAATATTAAAAAAGAAATTCGCAATCATGGATATAGTACACCATTGGTAGCAGATATACATTTTACGCCTAATGCTGCTCTCATTGCAGCCGAAATTGTTGAAAAAGTTAGAATTAATCCTGGTAATTATGTGGACAAAAAGAAATTTAATCTCATCGAATATAATGATGAATCTTATGCGCTTGAATTAGATAGGATTAAAGATAGATTTATTCCATTAGTTAAAGTATGTAAAGAAAATGATACTGCTATGCGTATAGGAACAAATCATGGTTCTCTATCAGATAGAATCTTAAGCAGGTATGGAGACACTCCGTTAGGGATGGTGGAATCCGCCCTAGAATTTGTACGAATATGTGAAGAAATAAATTATCATAATTTGATAATATCAATGAAAGCAAGCAATACTCAGGTAATGGTTCAAGCATATCGATTAGCTGTGGCAATGATGAAAAAAGAAGGTATGAATTATCCGTTACACTTAGGCGTTACAGAAGCTGGTGATGGGGAGGACGGTCGTATAAAGTCTGCTGTTGGAATAGGATCTTTATTAGAAGATGGTATCGGAGATACTATTAGAGTTTCATTAACTGAAGAACCTGAATTAGAATTACCTGTAGCAAAACAGTTAATTGATCGTTATAAAAGCCGCGGTAAACATGCAAATATACCTCCAATTGTTGAGCCCCCATTCCAACCATATAATTATTCAAAAAGAAAATCTTTATTAATAAATAATATTGGAATGAAACAGGTTCCGCGTGTGATCCTTGATATTTCAAAAGGAGATAAATTATTATATAAAGATTTACAAAATGTTGGATATAAATATTCTAAAAATTTAGATAAATGGGTAATTGCAGATCAAGCTGTAGATTATATCTATATAGGTAACAAAAAATTAGATATTAGTTTACCTGGTTCTCTTTATGCTATTCAAAATATACAATATTGGGAAAAGGACAAGCAAACATTGCCATTATTTTCATTAGAAGAATATTTGGATTATGAAGGGGATAGAGGATTAATAAATTTTATTGATATCTCAACTAGAGAATTTTTATCTAGCGATATCTTAAAATTAAAAAATGATGATTCTATTGTTTTATTAATTAATACTCAGAATGATCATATGGTGGCAGATATTAGGAGGATATTTTTTGAGCTTATAAAAATTGAATGGAAAGTCCCTGTAATCATTAAGAAAGAATATTATAATATAACTAAAGATGAGTTTCAACTATATAGCTCTACAGATATTGGTTCGTTATTATTAGACGGTTTTGGTGATGGTATTTGGTTGTCTTCAGATTTTTCAAATGATACAAATANAAAACNGAGTTTTGGTATTTTNCAAGCAACACGAACACGTATTTCAAAGACNGAATATATATCCTGTCCCTCTTGTGGTAGAACTCTATTTGATCTTCAAAAGGTTACAAGTGAAATTAGATCNCGAACAAATCATCTTAAAGGGGTTAAGATTGGAATTATGGGCTGTATAGTAAATGGTCCAGGAGAAATGGCAGATGCAGATTATGGTTATGTTGGCACAGGCGTTGGGAAAATATCTCTATATAAAGGGTATGAAGTAGTGAAAAGGAATATTTCTGCGGATATAGCAGTTGACGCTCTTATAGAATTAATAAAAGCGAACGGCGATTGGGTTGAATCAATATAATATTTTATTAAACCTAAAGTTAGTTTTGGTTGCTTTTATAATATGTTTTATTCGTAAAATTGAAACAAGTAACTATGAAAAAATATAACATTTTATTTTATATATATCTATTTGCCTTATTTCTATCTATCAATACAATAGTTGATGCACAGGATAACAATTGGGATTTTGAAGAGAGAAATGTTATATCTATTTATTGGACAACTTTAAACCAAGAAGAAAAAAAGATATATTTATTTTCTTATATGACTCAAGTGTATGAANCTTATGATGCATTAAAAAAAGAAGTTGGTTATGAAAAAATAACACAATGGTACTATGATAATAAAGCAGAGACAGTGTTTGGAATTTTTGATCAACTAGAAGAAGTAAATCTTGTAGAGTATATTGGATGGATTGATGAATATTATAGCCATAAAGAATTTCAAAATAATTCATTTATGGATGCTCTAGTTTTTGCTTTTCGCTTTCAACAGGCTTCTGGAGAAACTATTTGGGAGAAATACGAGAATTTGAAATTTGATAAAATTAAACTCAAGAATGAATGAAAATATTAATTCCTAATATTATTCGTGAATGGAATAATATTAGGAAAGAAGGTGGTCTAATTCATCTTTTTAAGCAAAAGGGTTCAATTGTCCTTTTAGCTTTTTTTCTATTCTATCTTGTTCGTGATTCAATTTTATACATTTTGATACCATTACTTGTTGCTAAGGGAATTATTACTTGCGTTTGAATGTTGACAAAAAATGTTAACATTGTAATTATTTTTTATAGCTTATCTTTATTTAGTTGCGCTCCAAAAACTCAAATTTTAGATAGATATGATAATGGTCGAATGAAACTAAGTCGTGAATACAAAGTAATGAAGGATGGAGTAAGTTCAGATTCAGTAACTATTAAATTGGTCAATTATTATCGCAATGGTATGAAATTTTATGTTCAAGATATAAAAGAAGGACAGCCAAATGGAAAATATCTTTCTTGGTATCAATCTGGGAGAAAATTTGCTAAAGGAAATTATGTTGATGGTGAATTATCTGGGAGATGGACTTGGTATGGTGATGATGGCGGACTTGATTCTGTGAGATCTTTCCATGAAGGTATGCTTAATGGTGAGTATATTGATTATTTTAATAATGGAAAACCTCAATTAATCATTGATTATGTTGATAACAAAAAACATGGTAATTATAAAGAGTTTGATATACTTGGTAATAAGATTTCTATTGGTGAGTATCTTGAAGATATTCCTCATGGTCAGTGGGTTTGGTGGAATAATAAAGTTAAAACAAGAGAACTATCTTATAATAATGGATTGAAAAATGGCCCGATTCAAGTATTTAATAATCTAGGAAAGATAAAAATAAAAGGCGCTTATTATAATGACCAAAAGGATGGTCGTTGGAAATGGTATAGTGAAGAAAAAGGATTAGATTCATTAATATCCTATTTGGATAATAATTATAATGGTGAATATAAAGTTTGGTATAACAATGGCGCGTTATCTGTATCAGGTAATCATATTCTTGGACAAAGGGACGGAGAGTGGATATGGTTTAATAGGAATGGGAAAAAGGACTCTATTATAACCTATGGTAAAGGAAAATTATTCGGATTAAGTATTGTTTATTATGATGGTAAACAGCCTTATAAATTAATGAATTATGTTAATGATAAGTTGCATGGNGAAATGANNNNATTTTATAANGATGGNNAGATANANTC
>NZXC01000019.1:0-19346 GCA_002701785.1 Fidelibacterota bacterium | reverse complement strand
TTNCNTTTATAAGAGGGNAAGCGTTCAGGTGATTATGGATATTGGGATGAGAATGGAGTAAAGGAAGAAGAAGGAATTTTNCTTGAGGATAAACTTCACGGCTTAATTACTAGATGGTATGGTGAAGAACAAATATCAAGTATTACCATGTTTGCAGATGGAAATTTACAAGGACTAATGCGTGTTTTTAGCCCATCCGGTTCGACAATGAAAGAAGGATATTATTATAATGGTAATCCTGTTGCATTATTTGAATATTATGAAAATGGAAGATTCAAACGTATTCAAGTCTTTAGAGGAGATGAAATAATTGAAGAGAAGCTATGGACGGAATCCGGCGTAAACATTACGAGCCCTACTCTTGGGTTGAGAACGAAATCAAATGTTCATTCNAACGGTAATCCAAAGTATGAGTGTACATTTATAAATAATAATAAACATGGAATTGAGTGGTATTGGGGTGAATATTTTGATTTACAATCTTTAAATGTTTATGATCAGGGTATACTAGTATTATCAAGGAAATGGAAATCAACTAGTGAACCAGATATTGATATACTTTTTCCCGGTAATAATAAAGAAGTGATTATTGGCTCATATTCAAGTGTAGATTTGNACTAATAATCTTAATATAAATTATATATGTTAGATAAAATAATTGATCAAATATTTATTTGGGGAAGTCCAATAGTAGTTATTTTTANTGGTGTTNTATTAGGTTGGATAATTAAGAAATATTTCCATAAACGCTTGTCTGCATTAGCCGATAAAACAAAATGGCGTGGTGATNANATAATTNTAAATTCACTTGAGCCACATATTATTCTATGGTTCTTTCTTATCTCTTTCTCAATTGCTGCGGATAGCATCATTTTACCTGAATCATTTGATTCTTTTAAAGAATCTTTATCTACAATTATACTTATTATTTTAATTTTATCCATCACCTTATCCATAAGTAAAATGTTAGTTGGTCTTTTTAATCTATGGGCTGAGAAACAAGGCCAGGGTTTNCCATCAACAACTATGTTTACAAATTTTGTATATATAATTGTATGGGGTATAGGTGTTATGATAATTCTTGATTCTTTAAATGTGGCTATTACTCCGATNTTAACAGCTCTTGGTGTTGGTGGATTAGCTATNTCATTAGCTTTGAAAGAAACACTCAGTGATATTTTTAGCGGATTACATATTTTACTTAGTGGAAAAGTGCAGCCAGGAGATTTTGCTCAACTTGATTCTGGAGAAAGAGGTTACATTACTAATATTACCTGGCGTAATACAACAATGTTAGAACGTACAAATAACATTATAAATATACCAAACTCAAGGTTGTCTAGCGCTATAATCAAAAATTATGATACTAGAGAGTCCTCTTTNTCTGTAAGANTACAGATTGGAGTTTCATATGATAGTAACCTTGAAAAAGTTGCTAAAGTAACAAAAGAAGTTGCAGATACCGTAGCAAGCAATGTTGAGGGATGCAATAAAGATTCAGAGCCAGTAATTCGTTTTTTTGAATTTGGTGATTCAAGTATTAACCTTAAGGTATATTTTAAAGCTGAGAAATATGGTGATCAGCATAATATTAAAGATATATTTATAAGACGATTGCACGAGCGATATAATCAAGAGGGGATTGAGATTCCGTTTCCTATACGTACCTTAATTCATCAAAATTCACCAAAATGAAAATATTTATAGTTTCTGGATTTTTACTTATGGCTCTAACAGTTTTAATAGGGGCTTTTGGAGCACATANCTTAAAAGATAAATTATCAATGGATAATATGAAAATATTTGAAAAAGGTGTTCAATACCAAACATATCATTCTATGGGGTTAGTAATAATTGGATTATTAGGTTTTAATTTCCCGCATCATTTATTATGGTTACCAGCACTATTATTTATTTTTGGCATTATTCTTTTTTCTGGTTCTTTATACATTTTAGTTATGAGTAATATTAAATGGTTGGGTATGGTAACTCCATTAGGAGGAATATCATTTGTTCTGGGATGGATATTTCTAGGTTGGGCTGTTTTTCGCAATTGATTTTATGCATTTAAAAATAACAACCTTATCAGAAAGTGCTCAAGATTTATATAAGAATCATGGACATTTTCACCAAGGTGATGCGGGGCTTGATTTATTCATAATTGATGCGTTAACTATAGCTCCAGGTGAAACTGCCTTAATTAAATCTCATATTGCTTGCGAAAATAGAGATGGAATTCCTTATTTATTGATACCTCGATCCAGCATATCTAAAACTCCATTGAGACAATGTAATTCTGTTGGTTTAATTGATGCTGGATATAGAGGAGAAATTATGGCTGCAGTAGATAATATAAAGGAAATTCCATTTACGGTTGAACCAGGTCAAAGATTATTTCAATTAGTATCTATGGATGGTGGTCCAATAAGTTTTGAGATAGTATCCGAATTATCTANAACGGATCGAGGGCAGGNCGGATTNGGNAGCACTGGAAAATAGAAATTGATGTTTTAGCACTCTTTTNAATAGAGTGCTAAAAATATTTGTTTTTTTANCATTTANAANTATAAATTCCGCGCTGCGATGCGTATAAATGCAGATTTTATAAAATATTNATATAACTAATTAATAANAAGGAGAGATAAGAAAATGGCTCTTAAACTAAAACCTCTAGGAGATCGTGTGGTTGTTGAAGCTGCTCCAGCAGAGGAAATGTCATCAGGGGGAATTATACTTCCTGATACAGCTCAAGAAAAACCACAACAAGGAACAGTTGCTGCNGTTGGACCTGGAAAAGTAAATGATTCAGGAAAAGAAGTCGCAATGAGTGTAAAGAAAGGCGATAAGATACTATATGGTAAATATAGTGGAACAGAATTTGCCTTCGAAGGAANTGAATATTTAATTATGCGCGAGAGTGATATTCTCGCTATCCTTTAAGGAGGNAAATAATGGCAAAAGAAATTNCATATGAATTAGAGGCAAGGAATGCATTAAANGCAGGAGTGGATAAGCTTGCAAATGCTGTAAAAGTCACTCTTGGACCAAAGGGTCGTAATGTAGTAATTGAGAAGAAATTTGGATCACCTACTGTGACAAAAGACGGTGTAACTGTTGCTAAAGAAATAGAGTTGGAAAATAAACTAGAAGATGTAGGTGCTCAAATGTTAAAAGAAGTTGCATCTAAAACTTCTGATGATGCAGGNGATGGGACTACTACTGCTACAGTTTTGGCTCAATCCTTAATTGCTGAAGGACTAAAAAATGTTACAGCTGGTGCAAACCCAATGTCTATTAAACGTGGTCTTGATGCAGCTGCTGTGGCAGTTGTTGATGCCTTACAGAAACAGAGTAAAGACTTACCTGATGCAGAGCAAATTGCAAATGTTGGATCAATTTCAGCAAATAATGATCGTGAGATTGGTGAAAAGATTGCTGAAGCAATGGATAAAGTTGGAAAAGATGGTGTGATAACTGTTGAAGAGAGTAAAACAGCAGAAACATTTCTAGAGACNGTTGAAGGTATGCAGTTTGACAGAGGATATTTATCACCTTATTTTGTTACAAATTCAGATAATATGGAAGCTGAGATGGATGATGCATACTTATTGATTTATGATAAAAAAATATCCAATATGAAGGATTTGCTTCCTCTATTAGAGAAAATTGTGCAAACTGGTAAATCTGTTATTATAATAGCTGAAGATATTGAAGGTGAAGCTCTAGCTACATTAGTAGTGAATAAGTTAAGAGGGACTTTTAAAGTTTTGGCTGTTAAAGCNCCTGGATTTGGAGATAGAAGAAAAGCAATGTTAGAAGATATAGCAGTACTTACTGGTGCAACAGTTATATCTGAAGATGCTGGATATAAGTTAGATAATGCAACCTTAGATTATCTAGGAACTTGTAAGCGTGTTGTTTCTGATAAAGATAATACAACAATCGTTGGTGGCAATGGANCTGCCGATAGCATAAAAGCACGAATTAATGAAATTAAAGTACAAATAGAAAAAACAAGTTCNGATTATGATCGTGAAAAACTGCAAGAACGTTTGGCTAAGTTATCTGGTGGTGTAGCTGTTATTAATGTAGGAGCTGCTACTGAAGTAGAAATGAAAGAAAAGAAAGCACGTGTTGAAGATGCTTTACATGCAACTCGGGCAGCCGTCGAAGAAGGCATTGTGCCAGGAGGAGGTGTCGCATTATTACGTTCTGCACCTGCATTAGATAAAGTAAAAGTAGAAGATGATGAAGAGAATGTGGGAATCGATATAATGCGTAGAGCTCTTGAAGAACCGATTCGTCAAATTTGTGAGAATGCAGGAGCTGAATCTTCAATCGTTGCTCAAGCTGTTAGAGAAGGTAAGGCTGATTATGGTTATGATGCTCGGAATGGTGAGTATGTAAATATGCTAAAAGCTGGAATCATTGATCCTACAAAAGTTGCCAGAGTAGCNGTTCAAAATGCTACATCAATTGCAGGAATGATTCTTACTACAGAAGCNGCTGTAACAGAACTTCCNGAAAAAGACAGTCCACCAATGCCTCCAATGGACCCAGGNATGGGCGGNATGGGCGGCATGATGTAAATTATGCTTTATGCTTATTATAAAAAGCCTCCCAATTGGGAGGCTTTTTTTTTTCATCAATTGACTAGCCAGAAATCCTTAAAGTAAATTCAAAAGCCTATGGGAATAATTCGATTAAATAATATGAACTTTTACGGATATCATGGTGTCTATGATTTTGAAAAGGAACAAGGGGCTAACTTTGAGATTGATCTTGAGTTATTCACTTCTCTAACCAAATCTTCCAAATCTGATAATATTGAAGATACAATTAATTATGAAGATGTATATGAACAGGTAAAGAAAGCTTTTGGATCAAAAAGTTATTTTCTTTTAGAAAAATTAGCCGATTCAATATCTAAGTCAATATTTGAAGAGCATAAAATTGATAAATTAATTATTCGTGTAAGAAAAATAAATGCGCCACTTGATGGAAAATTAGATAGTGTAGAAATAGAGTTAAAAAGGAAAAGAGCAGACTATGCATGAACTAGTAATATTGAGTCTGGGATCGAACTTAGGTGACCGTGAGGAAAATCTAGCATCAGCAATTACATTGTTAGGAACATTTAATGAAATAAGTAATATTAAAGGTGCTTCATTTTATGAATCTGAACCATTATGCAATACAGATCAGCCTAAATTTTTAAATACAATTATATCTTGTAATTCGTATTTAACTCCATTTGAGTTTCTTGATATAATTAAACATATTGAATCATCTTTGGGCCGGCTAAAAGAAAGAGATAAAAATCAGCCAAGAATAATTGATATTGATATACTTTGTTATGGAAATTCATACCTTGAAACAGATGAATTAATTATTCCACATCCACANCTTATGTTTAGGANATTTGTTTTATTACCATTTTGTGAATTAATGCCTGAATACAAAATAGAAAAAATTGGCTCAACAATATCTGANTTATTAAGCNTATGTCCTGACAAAACANAGGTAATAAAGCATATTATGGAAAAAAANGCATGAGAAATTTGAATTANATAGCTATTGAAGGTCCAATTGGTGTNGGGAAAACTAGNTTAGCCAANTTATTATCTAAACGATTGAGNGCTAAATTGATTCTAGAAAAATTTGANGATAATCCTTTTTTATCTGAGTTTTACGATGACCCAGCACGATTTGCATTTCAAACTCAATTATTCTTTCTTTTACAAAGATATCAGCAACAGCATGATATTCGTCAGGTAGATATGTTCCATAATCTTCTGATATCAGACTATATGTTTATAAAGGATCGTTTATTTGCATCGTTAAATCTTGATGATAAAGAAATGAATTTATATGATAGTATAGCTAATATNATGGAACGGAACNTTATAAANCCTGANCTGATTATCTATCTTCAAGCAGATACTTCTACTTTAATGAAAAATATTGATAAGAGAGGGCGNGATTTTGAGAATAATATTTCCTATGATTANATTAATGCTCTTAATGAGATTTATACTGAGTATTTNTTTCGGTATAATGACACNCCATTAGTAATAATAAATACAAATAATATTGATTTTGTAAATAATACTGAGGATCTTGATCAAGTTATCGAATATATTAGGCAACCTGTATCGGGTACTAAATTTTTTAACCCCAGTGCTAGTGTCTAATTAAAATGCAAATTATTCTAAGTGCGCTCTTTATTTATCTNGTAATTCAGTGCGTTAGATATATATTTAAAATAAGTATTAAAAGATCAGGGAAACAAAATCATCAAAATATNAAGAACTCTTACAAGAATTTGGATATTCAAGATGCAGATTATGAAGATATCGATCAAAAATTATGAAAAGAATAGAACCTATAACATCATATTTATACCCAAATAATCTTTACTTATCCCATTCATTATTAATTTTGCGATTTATTCCTAGTATAATGATGATTTATAATCATGGATGGAGTAAGATTACAGCTGGCTATGAAAAATGGGAACGTCTTGGAGCAGCTTTAACTGATTTTATTGGATTAGAATATTTAAATGTNTTTTTTGGTTTTATGGCAGCATTATCTGAATCTGCAGTAATGATATTCGTGGTAGTTGGTCTATTTACGCGTCCTGCAGCACTTTTGTTGTTATTTACCATGTTTGTTGCTTCAGTTAATCATATAGTTGATGGAGAATTTCCTGAATTAGCTATATTGTATCTTCTTATTATGCTTGTATTATTTATTTGTGGNCCAGGAAAGCTAAGTTTGGATTATCACTATTTTTCGAAAAAGGAATAATTTATATTAGGATAAAATTATATGAAGGCAGTTAGAATTCATGAACATGGTANTGANGAAGTTTTAGTTTGGGAGGAAGTTTCATTACCTGAGGTGAAGGACGATCAAGTCTTAGTTGAAATAAAAGCAGCTGCAATTAATCATCTTGATATTTGGGTTCGTAAAGGTATTCCAGGTATATCTTTACCTATGATCATTGGAAGTGATGGTGCAGGTGTAGTTGCTGAAGTTGGGAAAGGAGTAGATAAATTTAACATTGGAGATGAAGTAATTATAAACCCACTTTTATTCTGTGGTACTTGTTCATCCTGCTTAGATAGTCAAGAGAATCAATGCTTTTCAATGGGGATACTTGGTGAAACAACTAATGGAACTAATTGTGAATTCATAGCCTTGAATCAGAGAAGTTTAAGCAAAAAACCAACGAATATAAGTTTTGAATCTGCAGCTTCTTTTCCTCTTGCAGGGCAAACTTCTTATCAAATGCTCATAAATCGTGCAATGTTNAAAAAATCTGATATTGTATTTATTTGGGGTGCAAGCTCAGGCGTTGGTTCATTTGGCTTGCAAATTGCTAAATCATATGATTGCAAAGTCATAGTTACGGGAGGATCAAAGGAAAAATGTGAATATGCTTCTAAACTTGGTGCAGACTTAAGCTTAAATCACTATAAAGATGATATTGTCTCTATAGTTAAAGATTATACTAAAGGAAAGGGTGTTAATGTCATTTTTGAGCATTCAGGTTTTGAGACATGGAGCACTTCAATGAAAATATTAAGTAGATATGGTAGATTAGTAACTTGCGGGTCAACTACGGGTCCAAAAGTTTCCATTGATTTACGTTATATTTTTTTTAAACAACAGTCAATATTAGGTTCTACAATGGGAACGCTTTCNGCTTTAGATGGTATAATGAATCTTATTTCTGATGGAGCAGTTACTCCAGTTATAGATAAGGTATTTCCAATGGAAAATATAGCTGATGCACATAAATATATTGAAGATAGTAACCAATTTGGGAAAGTAGTACTTGTTCCTTGAGTAAGTATAATAAACATATATTTATTTGTGTAAATGAGAGGGNTTCTAATAATCAACGTGGAAGTTGTGCTAAATGTGGAGGCATGGATGTTAGGATGAGATTTGTGAAGCTAATAAATGAACATGGATTAAAAGGAATCGTACGTGCTAATAAAAGTGGTTGTTTAGATGTATGTGAATTAGGTCCAGCTGTAGTGGTCTATCCTGATGGGGTATGGTATACAAATGTTCAGTTAGATGATGTAGATGAAATTTTTCAATCAAATATTATCAATAATAAACCGGTAAAAAGACTTATGGCTAATAAAAATACTTGGAATGAACTACAATTATTAAAGGAAATAAAAAATTGAGACAAATAATTATTATAGTGTTTTTTATGAGTTATTTGTTTGGACAAGAACTTTCATCATTAAATTATAGTGGCTTTGGATTAGATGTTGGTGAAAGTGGATCTGGCCTATCCTATAATCGAACATGGTTTAAAAACAAGAAATTATATTTTATTGGTGAGCTAAGAATTTTTGATGCTAAACACCCTGATGAAATAATTATGCAAGACTATTATACGGGCAGAGCATATAAGTTTAACAATATTAATTTACTACTACTGCCTTTGTTTTCTGGATTTAAATACTATCCGTTTGTTGGTAAGATTGCAAATAATTTTTCACCATTTCTTAGTATGAAATTTGGTCCAATAATAATCTTAGATGGCGCAGAAAGCGGCTCTTTTAAGCAAAAATGGCATGACAATGTTCAGTATCATCATTCCTGGGGCGGTTTTATTGGCTTAGGTGCAGATGTTATAACTTCTAATAATGCCATACTAACAGTAAAAGTTGGATATGATGAACTACCAATGCCTCAAGAAATTGATGGTAGGAAAAAATATAGTGGCGCATTAGTACGTTTTGGTTTTAATTGGAAGAAATAGTCTTTGTCTGATTTTCGCTCCTTTTTTGTAAATCCTAATAATATTGATAATAATTATTTCTTTTTGGATGAAATAGAATCTCATCATCTTACAAATGTTGTAAGATTAAAGATTTATGATGATATCTACTTGATCGATGGAGAAGGTATTGCATATAAAGCTATCATAGAGAAAATATCAAAAGAAAAAGTTTCTGGGAAAATAACTGAAGTCTTTCCAGAATTTGGCGAGCCTGTATGCAAAATTGATCTTGCTGTTGGTATAATAAAACCATCAAGAATGCAATGGGCAATTGAAAAGTCAACTGAGTGTGGTGTCGATAATATTTTCCCAATCCAGATGGATAGGTCTATTAAACGTTCATTCAATCTTGAAAGATATAAAACAATCATAAAGTCTTCAGCTAAACAATGTGCTCGCTCAAGGATTCCAAATATTAATCAACCTCAATCTCTATCAGATTGGCTTGATATACAAATCAATATGCCTATAATTGTATTTTCACAGAAGTCTAAAAATAATATTTTCGATTTGCGAGATTTGCTTCCAGTAGATTGTGATAAACTAAGTTTAATAATCGGTCCTGAAGGCGGTTTTAGCGATCATGAGATTTCGTTATTTAATAATTATAAATCAATATTTATATCGTTAGGTAATCGTCGTCTCAGGACGGAAAGCGCTGTCGTATCAGCAATATCTATTATTAATCAACTAATAACTGGAGACTAGAGAATGGATGAGTGCTTATTTTGCAATATAGTTAATAAAAATATTCCTTGTGATAAATTAATAGAAAATGATTCAATTATAGCATTTAGGGATATCAATCCTCAAGCNCCAANACATATTCTTATTATTCCTAAAAAACATATATCGACAATTAATGATTTAAAACNTGATGATTCTNTTTTGATAGGAGAANTGTTTTTAATAGCTAAGGAATTAGCTCAGGTTGAAAATATAAATAATAGCGGATTTAGAACGGTATTTAATTGCAATGAAGATGCAGGTCAAACAGTATTTCATATTCATCTTCATTTATTAGGAGGTAGAAAATTAAGTTGGCCACCAGGGTAAAATTTTATTTAAAATAATAGTTTTCACGAGGGATATTGATTAAAATTATATTCCATAATACCTCGGAATGTATATATCAGAATTAACAATGCATGGTTTTAAGTCCTTTGTAAAAAAGGATGTTGTACATTTTGGTGAAGGTATTACAGCAATTGTAGGACCTAATGGATGCGGTAAAACAAACATCGTAGATGCTATTCGATGGGTTCTTGGCGAACAAAAATATAGTATTCTTAGAAGTAGTAAAATGGAAGATATTATTTTTAATGGTGCAAAAAATGTAAAACCATTAAGTGTCTGTGAAGTATCATTAACTGTCCATAATAATAAAGGTAAACTACCTCTTGAATATAATGATATTGAAATAGGAAGAAGATTATATAGAAGTGGTGAAAGTAAATACTTTATGAACCGCACTCCATGTAGATTAAAAGATATTCATGACTTATTTATTGATACTGGGATGGGTTCAGACGCCTATTCAGTAATAGAATTAAAAATGATTGAACAGATATTATCTGAAACAGGTGATGACAGAAGAAGAATGTTTGAAGAAGCATCTGGGATAAACAAGTATAAAATGCAAAAAAGATCTACATTAAGAAAATTCGAATCAACGCGCTCTGACCTACATAGAGTAAATGATCTGATTCTAGAAATAGAGGCAAAAGTGAAGTCTCTTTCATTGCAGTTAAAACGTTTTGAACGTCATTCAAAATTACTGGATGATTTGAAAACAAAAGAAATTTCTTTAGCATTTTTACGAACACATGCATATAAGACAGATTTACATCCTTTAAATACACGAATTGCTGAATTAAATCACTTGAGAGATTCAAATCAGACTGAAGAATCTGAAGTAGAAAAGAAATTAATATCACTACAGTCTATCTTCAAAGGTCAACAGGATGAATTGGATAAATATAGAAAGCAATTAACTAATTATAATGATAAGCGTGAATCTTTACAAAGTGATATTATAATCTGGAAAGAGCAATCACGGTCAGCACATTTTTCTTTAGATCGTTTATCCTTAGAGGAGGAAAAAAACAATCAAAAATCTAAAGAGCTTCATAGTCACCTGGCGGATTATCGCAAATCAATCAAGGGATTGAAACCTAAAATCAATTCTTGTTTAAATCTTTTTAAACAAAAGCAGAGTGAGTTTAATAATATTGATGATCAATTAAAAAATATGCAATCAAGTTTAGATATTGAACAAGATAAGCGTTGGGAAATTCAGAAGAAATTATCTGATAAGAAATCAATGTATGATACAGCTGAAGTAATAATTAATGAAAAGAAAAATAATACTATAGAGCTAAATGAAAAAGTTAGTGGAACACGGAAAGAATTAGAGAATATTTTAAAAAAATTAAATAAGAATCAATCAAATAAGAAAGGTATTCTTAAAAAAATAGACAAAAATAACATTGACTTAAAATTGAATGATGAAGAGTTAAATAAATTAGAAAAAGAAGAATATAGCATAGAGGCGAAAAAAAATAGAATATTAGCATATTTAGATGCTCTTGATTCAAAACATACTTTTTATGCAGAATTAGTAGATTCGGCAGAAGGTTACCCAAAAGGTGTAAGAGATGTTTTAAACAATAAAAATATATTTAAAGATGCTTTGGGGACTGTAGGGGATCTTCTAAAGGTTGATGAATCGATTTCTCCTTCAATTGAAATGGCTCTCGGGGATTATGCAAAGTGTATAGTTGTTAAAAATAAAAAGAATGCAATTAGTATCCTGGAAATGATTCGCAATCGTAAATCAGGAAGAATTATGATAATTCCCCTTGATAGTATTCCAGCAGTCAATGCTGTGAGTAAATTGATTCAGCCAAACGAAAATGTTATTGGTCATGCTGTTGATTTAGTTAAAGTGCCACCAAAATTTAAACCATTATTAGATTTCCTTTTAGGTAATATTATCTTAGTGAAAGATGTAAAAGTTGCGATGTCGGATAATAGCCTAAAAGGTTTAGACCTAATTGGCCAAGATGGAGCTTTATTAATAAAAGGAATGATTATTGATCCCATCTCCAGTAAAAAGAACTTAGGGTTGATTGGAAGAAAAGAGAAATTGTCCATAATTAAAAATAAGATTAAAACTGAAAATTCATTGTATAGTAAGCTGGATAAAGAGCTAATTAAAGTTGCTGCGATTATAGAAAAGAAAGAAAAGTTTAAAAAGAAACATCAAGATGATTCGAGGGATTTCTCCAAAGCTCTTTCAGAAATTGATGATTTGTTGGATAATTTTGAGATCCAAAAATCTGTGCTATCGGAGTCTATGGCTGGATCAGATGCAATTATTTCATTAAATCAAAAAGATATTAAAAGTCAAACAATTCTAAGAAGATCTTTAAAATCAGATATCCAAAAAGAAGAGAGAGAACTTAGTAAGTATTTGAAAGAAATCATGAATAAAGGTGAAGAATTATTAAAAGTTCAATCTTCTAGAGATAAGATACATCAGCAATTACAAGATACTAGAATAAACCACATTAACTTTGAAGGCCAAAGAGAGAATTTATCCTTTCAAGAGTCTACTGCTGAAGATACTATAAAGGAGTTTGAAAAAAGAAAGTCTGAGATTAAAGGAGAAATAAAAGATATAAAGGAAAGTGAAAAGAATTTAAGAAGATTGATTTCTGTNGCTGAAAAAAAATTATCTGATATTAATGCTANTGTAAACAAGCAAGAATCTGTTCTTAGTCTAAAACAAGAAGCTGCAAATGATTCNTATGTAATAATTGAAGAAATGCAAGCTCAAATCAGATCTGAACAGAAAAATAGAGAATCTTTACTTGAAGAACTAAAAAACTGTGAATTAAAGGTTGCAGATTTAGATCAGCGCATCAACTTTGTCTCTGAGCGTATTTTTGATAGTTATAATGCCAAAATTCCTAGTGAAATGATTGTTGATCAAACTGAAAATGAATTAAATGCTTCAATAGAGCGGATTGAGAAAAGTATTGAAAATATAGGCCCAATAAACATGGCTGTTCAGATTGAACATGAAGAAGAGAATGAACGTTTATTAATGTTGACTGATCAAAGAGATGATTTGATAAAAGCTGAGCAAAATTTATTAGATACAATTCAAGAGATTGATAAAATAGCAAGAGAGAAATTTCAAGGAACATTTGATGATATTGGTAAAAATTTTGAAAAATTATTTACTATGTTTTTTGAGGGTGGGCGAGGTTCACTTAGGCTTGAAGGAGACTCCGATCCTTTAGAAGCGAATATTGGAATTCATGCTCAGCCTCCTGGAAAGCGCAATCAATCTCTACGTCAATTATCGGCAGGTGAAAAAGCTTTAACAGCTATTGCGTTATTATTTTCTATATATCAAGTGAAGCCTAGCCCGTATTGCATACTTGATGAAGTTGATGCACCATTAGATGATGTAAATATTAGAAAATTTACTAGAGTTTTGAATAATTTCTCTAATGATACACAATTCATTGTTGTAACACATAATAAATTAACTATGGAATCTGCTAATTTTCTTTATGGGGTTACGATGGAGAAGAAGGGTGTGTCGCAACTCGTTTCAGTAAAATTAGACTGAGGATTGTTAGCCTTTATGTCTGGTCACAGTAAATGGTCTACAATAAAACGTAAAAAAGCGGCTATTGATTCAAAGCGTGGTAAAATATTTACAACTCTAATTAAAGAAATTACAATTGCTGCGAGAGAGTCTGGAGGAGATGCTGGTACCAACCCTAGATTGCGTCAAGCCGTAAGTAGCGCTCGTGATGCAAATATGCCACAGGACAATATTAAAAGAGCCATAATGAAGGGCACGGGTGAGCTTCCTGGTGTGACTTATGAGGAATGTACTTATGAAGGATTTGGTCCTGGAGGAGTGGCCATATTTATGGAAGTTTTAACAGATAATAAAAATAGAACTGTAGCAGAAATCAGGCATCTTATAACAAAATATGGAGGCAACCTTGGTGAAAATGGTAGTGTATCTTGGATGTTTGATAAGAAAGGCCAAATTATAATTTCCAAAGTAGATCAAAATGAAGACAATCTTTTTGAAGATTCTATAAATGCTGGGGCAGAAGATTTTGATGAAGATGAAGACAATTTTATAGTTAATACAGATCCACTAGAAATGATGAATGTAAGAAAAACTCTTGAGGATAATGGTTATAAAATAGATTCAGCTAAAGTAGAAATGTTGCCCAAAAATTTACATAAAATTGATAAAGATAAATCAGAGAAGGCTATCATGCTTTTGGAAACTATTGAAGATCATGAAGATATTAAATCAGTTTATACTAATCTTGACTTTGAAGATTAATAATGCGTGTTATAGGGGTTGATCCAGGTATTGTTGTGACAGGTTTTGGTATTATTGATAAAAATAATAATAATATAGTTGCTCATAGTTATGGTACAGTAAAGCCACCTAAGAATATGCATCTATCAGATAGGTTAGGCTACCTCTATGATGAAATATCTATATTATTAGATAAATATAAACCCAATATGCTTGCAGTTGAGGACACATTTTATTCAAAGAATTTTAAATCCGCAATGTCTTTGGGTCAGGCAAGAGGAGCTATTATTCTTGCAGGTTATTCTGCAAAAATTTCATGCGTTGAGTATTCTCCTAAAAAAGTTAAAAAGTCAGTTGTTGGTAATGGAAATGCTAGTAAAGAACAAGTTCAATATATGGTAAAGAATATTTTACAGTTAGATCAACTGCCGTCTCCTTTTGATTCTTCAGATGCTCTTGCTATAGGATTATGTTATTTAAATCAAAATCAGGTAGAATAACCTATGATTGAATCTATAAAAGGAATACTTAATAAAAAAGATCCAACTTTAGCAATAATAGATGTTGGTGGTATTAGACTTGGTGTAAATATTACATTGTCTACCTATGAAAAATTAGGAGATATTGATGCGTCAATTGAGTTATTGACTTATTTAAATGTCCGTGAAGATATTATGGAGTTATATGGTTTTTTTGATAGTAGCGAAAGATACTTATTTAAACAGTTAACATCTGTCAATGGAATTGGTCCTAAATCTGCTTTGAATATTTTATCTGGTACNAGTCCAAATAGTTTTAAGAAAAATATAATTAATGGTGATATTGGTTCGTTGACTTCAATTCCTGGAATAGGTACGAAAACAGCTAAAAGGATTATTATAGAACTAAAAGATAAATTTATTGATGGTGGAGAGACTGTTGATTTAGGGTTTCAATTGGATTCTAATGAGAAAGATACAATTGATGATGTAGTTAAAGTTTTATTATCGCTAGGATATAATAGAAATTTAATTGATAAAGCTGTTTCAAAGATTGCAACGAAAGAAGTCCTTAAAGATGATCTAGAAAATATAATTAAGATGACATTAAAAAAATTATGATTAGTATGGTATTTATAGATTGAAACGTACTTCTCTATATGATAAACATATTTCATTAAATGCTAAAATGGTTCCTTTTGCAGGTTACTCTATGCCGATGTCTTATACTGGGATTATTGATGAGCATAATGCGGTCAGAAATATGATAGGAGTGTTTGATGTTAGTCACATGGGCGAGTTTAAAATCTCTGGAAAGGGAGCTGAGAGCTTTCTTCAATTACTCACTATAAATGATGTAAAGAAAATTTCTACAGGCCAAGCTCAGTATTCTGCTTTGTGTTTAAGTAATGGTGGTATAGTTGATGATATAGTGCTATATCATTTTGAGGAATATTATATGATGGTGGTTAATGCTGCAAATATTAAAGATGATTATAATTGGTTGTTAGAAAATTCGAATGAAGATGTTGTTATAGAGAATATTAGTGAAAATTTGAATTTAATTGCAGTTCAAGGTCCTAAATCAGCAGTTATATTAAATGATGTATTAGACTGCAATCTCAATCAATTAAAATATTATAATTTTATTCAATTAATATTTAACGGTGATTCATTAATTGTATCTAGGACTGGTTATACAGGTGAGCTTGGTTTTGAAATATATGGCAATAGTGAATCGATTGTTTCTTTGTGGGACAATATTTTTGATTATAAAAAATTAAAAGTTATGCCGGTTGGTTTAGGTGCGAGAGATACGTTACGCTTAGAGATGAATTATTCGTTATATGGTATGGATATAAGTAGATCTATAAACCCAATAGAAGCTGGTTTAGGTTGGATTACTAGTTTTAACAAAGGTGATTTTATAGGAAGAGATGCTTTGTTGCTTGAAAAAAATGAGAATCATAAAAGACGCATTTCATTTGAAATGTTGGAGCGAGCTGTACCAAGGAATAATTATGATATAATTATCGATGGTAACATAGTTGGTAAAGTAACTAGCGGAACCCAATCGCCAACTTTGGATAAAGGAATAGGTATTGGGTATATCCAGGTTGACCATTCTGCTCCTGGGACTGAAATTTCTATTGATATTAGATCAAGGGAAAAATTAGCAGTTATTGTACCCCCCCCCTTCTATAAATATGGAACGGTAAACAATAGTATTTAGGATATATTGATGAAAGAACAAAAACTTGAAATATTAGGAATTCTGAGTATTGCAATTTCTTTTTTAGTAATTGTTAGTATGCTAGGATACAATTCATTTGAAGATCCAGGAATTTCTCCAAATGTACAATTGGAGAACCCTATGGGAATATTAGGTGTTTTCATTGCTTATTTCTTTATAAAGTTTTCATTCGGTTATAGTTCTTATGTCTTGCCTGTTTTAGGGATGGTATGGGGATGGTGGATTTTTAGCAATAAAGACAGGTCTTCCCTTAGAAGGATAAGTGCATATCTGCTTTGTGCCATGATTTTAATATCAATAAGTCTAGGTCTATTAGAAATTAGTGTATTTACTAACTCTAAAATTGATTTTAAATATAGTGGGCTAATAGGAGGAAATTTAGCAAACTTTCTAGCTAGTTTTTTTGGTATCATAGGGGCAGTAGTTATAATTTTTACTAGTTGGTTGGTATTGATAAGAGGATATTTTTCTTGGAGTTTTTATGGTCCATTTGAATCTCTAACTAATCTTATCAAAAAGAAGAATGAAGATCGGAAACTTATCTCAATTGAGAAAAAGACTGAAAAGGAAAAAAGACTTCATACAAAAGATTTGATTAAAAAGATTGAAGAAAAGCAGAAAGAAGAACAATATCATTCGGTATCAAATAATGAAGATGGGGATATTAGAACTAATGATGAAGATATAGGTAATGCGGAATTTGAAAATGAAAGAAATAAAGATAAAGAAGAAAATGTTGATAAAAATGAAAACAAAGAAGATATTGATAATACGGAGCTTGAAAGTAAAGTAAATAATGAAAATACAGAAGATATTGATAAAGATAAAAACACAGAAAATGTTGTTGATGAATCTTTAAACNATGTTCATCATCAACAACTGGAATCAGAATTAAGTAAGGCAGTAGATGANGAAGTAGAGGGGCAGGTGCCCTCAGATGAAAATATTGAAGTTGGAGAGGTTGTTAAAGAAGAAGAAGTAAATATTGATGAGTTACAAGAAAGAAAAGCGCCGAAAAGAAAATACCAGCTTCCTGGCAGTGATTTATTAGAAATGCCAATCAAAATACAAGAAGGAATGTCAAAAGATGAATTAGTTGATCGTGCAAATTTTTTAACACAAAGCTTAGAAACTTTCGGTGTCGTTGGTAAGGTAGTCAATGTAAGTCCTGGGCCAGTGATAACTTTATTCGAAGTAGAACCTGCAGAAGGAGTTAGGGTAAATAAATTTGTCCAACTATCAGATGATTTAGCTAGAGTTATGGATGCAAGCCGTGTTAGAGTCATCGCTCCAATACCCGGTAAATCTTCTGTCGGTATAGAAATACCAAATATGGATCCTGATACTGTATTCTTTCGGTCAATAATAAATTCAGAAAAATTTGCTGAATCAGATGGAGAACTTACTTTGGCTATTGGGAAAACCACTTCTGGTGAAATTTCAACATTAAATTTAGCTAAGATGCCCCATCTATTAATTGCTGGTACTACCGGTTCTGGTAAATCTGTATGTTTAAATACTATAATATGTAGTTTACTTTATAATTCAACTCCAGAAGAGTTGAAGTTTGTTATTATTGATCCAAAAAAAGTTGAAATGACTCTTTATAAGTCTCTAAAAAATTATCATTTATTAGGTATGGAAGATTTTGATGAATCTATTGTAACAAAGCCAGATAATGCTACTTTGGCTCTACGTGCTGTTGAAAAAGAAATGAGTAAAAGGTATGATATTCTTGCTGATGATGTTGTAAGAAATATTCAAGAATATAATGCAAAGAAAGTCGCTTCCAATGAAGAGATAATGCCATATATTGTTGTGGTTATAGATGAATTAGCAGATTTAATGATGTTGAATGCAAAAGAAGTTGAACAGCCTATTGCTCGTCTTGCACAATTAGCAAGAGCGGTGGGAATTCATTTAGTTATTGCTACTCAACGACCATCTGTAGATGTAATTACTGGACTTATAAAAGCAAATTTTCCATCAAGGATTGCATTTCAAGTTGCTAGCAAGATTGATTCAAGAACTATTATTGATATGTCAGGTGCAGAGAAGTTAATTGGCAGAGGAGATATGTTATATTTGGGCTCAGGTTCTTCTGAGCCTGTTAGGCTGCACAATGCGTTTCTTTCAATTAATGAAGTAGAAGCAATTATGGATCATATACAATCACAGCCTAAATCTGAAGAATTAGTGTTAGAATCAGTAAGAGAGAAAACAATACTGGATGCTGATTCGGGAGATAGTGCAGATGGTGATGATGAATTATTAAATGAAGCAATAAAACTAGTAGTTATTCATCAACAAGGATCTATTTCATTAATTCAGCGTCGAATGAAAGTTGGTTACTCTAGAGCTGCAAGATTAATTGATCGGATGGAGCAATTGGGTGTTGTGGGACCATTTACTGGAAGTAAAGCACGAGAAGTCATGGTTGATGAAGCTTATTTAGAGATGATTGATGATGATTAGTTAAGTATGATTTCTGTTTTACTGGCAATTCTATTGTTGGTTTCTCTGAGGCAAACAGACCCAAACCAAAAATACCTAGATTATCTATCAACTTCTCTGGTAGATCATAATGGAGTGCAGATGGAAATCAAATGGTCACAAATTGATGGAGATAGATCTTGGAATCAAGTCGGGATTATTGAACTCCTTGGTAATAAGCGATTTTTCTTAGATACAGATCAGCAGGCTATTAAAATAGATAGTAATCTAATTATAACTTATTACAAGACTGATGATGGCAAAATCATTTATGATACGTTGATCGAAGGTAGTTATGATATTTTTGATTTTTTATCAGGTGATTTTTCAGGTTTTACTATTACTAATTCAACAGCTAATAGAGAATCAATTCAATTAGATTATCATATGGATGCCTTTAATATCAGTGGAAAAATTTGGATTAAGCAAAAATTATTTGAA
>NZXC01000018.1 GCA_002701785.1 Fidelibacterota bacterium | reverse complement strand
TTATTGGCCCAATATTATCAATAGAATTATCAATAATATTTTCTAATTCATGTTTATTTGATTTAATGCCGCTGACTAATGTACAATGAGGGGAAAACCTTGGGCTATTATGAATATCTGAAAGACAATTAATTACATTTTGAAGATATAATTCATTGTTATAATTAGGGCAAAGCCAGATGGATATCAATTACGATTATTCCTGCTGTGATTTAATAAGCTTATCCAATTGATCACGTATATCCAATAAGTCATTTTTTATTGATGGAGGTTTCTTGTCCACATCTATTTCTCCTCGTAAACGTGAGATCAACGGTGTTATCCAACGGTCTGTTATAGGATCTCGTATTACAAGATTCTCTAATTTAGATATATGACTTTCATCTCCATATCGACTTAATAAGTTTGCAGCTGTAGTTCTAACACTGCGACTAGGATCAAATAAAAATTCTTCAAATTGTTGTACTAGTTCAGGATGTTTTTTCACATGTTTTCCTATTGTTGACAGGACCGTTGAACGACAAGACCAAGATGCTTCTCCATATTTAAGTAATACTTTAAGTCTCTTATAGTTAATCTTGTTATATTTAGATAAAGACCTTATAGCAGATTTCCGAATAATATCATTATGCGATTCTTGTTTCATTGCCCAATCAAATAATGAATCAGCAGCAATAGAATCAATAGAAAATAAAGTATTATATGCATCATTCACCGTATAGTCATTACTGGAGTTCATTATAACATCTAATAAAAAGTTTCTGATTCTTACTCCCTTATAATTTCGTAGGTTACGGATACATGCTCTTTTTACACGATTATCCTGACGATGAATAGCATTCATTAAAATATCTTCACCTTTTCTAGGTTTGTAAACCCCAAGCGCTTCTGCCGCTGCTACACGAACTCCATAAAAAGAATCATTATTTAATATATTAACTAAAGTATTCTCAATTGATTTCTTATGAGGCTCTTCTGCTAACTTCTCTATGGCCCATATACGATCTAATACATGAGGTGCATTTTTGGCTTGATAGATCAATTCACTATGTTTCTTATTAAACATCATTCTTTTTGGTATTATATGTCCTTCATCAACTAACACCATATTTGGAGCCCTTATTGAAGGTATCAAAAATGTAGATTCCTCTTCTTCAATCCAAATTTCTTGTCTAATAATCTCTCCATTATCGATTAATACCGTGATAGGCAATCGAAACAATGATGAATTTTCAATATTCTGAGTTTGTCTGATAGTAAGCTTTACGTGTTCATTGCGACGATTATATTTGTATTTTATATCTAATTCTGGTAGCCCTGCAGTATATACCCACTGATTAAAAAACCAGTCTAGATTTTGTCCTGTAACATCCTCAAAAATCCTTTTTAGATCCTTTGACTCAACATTCTTATGCTGATATTCTTTAGCATAATGACGAACTGTCCTCCAAAAAGCATCATACCCTAGCATTTGACGTAACATATTTAATACAAGAGCGCCTTTTGCATAAATATTTGAATCAAAAAGATCCATGTCTGATACATAATAATATTGAACCATGGGCCTNGGANTAGATTCATNAGCCCATCTNACNCTNGATAACATCCATCTACGNCCATATTCTGCAGCATCTCTACCTTTATCATATTCTTGCCATACATAAGTTANAAAAGTNGCAAATCCTTCATTTAACCATGCGTTAGCCCAATTTCTGGTAGTTAACATATTTCCAAACCACTGATGNGCNANTTCATGCGCAACCAANCCNTCNCTAGTATGATCAGGNCNAGCTNTNTCNGTATGCATCGTTCCNGANCTTTGNTGAATTAAAGTAATNTTNTCCATTCCTCCCCACATAAAATCATCAATAATGATTTGATCAAGTTTTTCATATGGATAAGGAATACCAGTAAGTTCGTTAAAATAAGCTACCATTTCTGGGGTGCGACTAAATGATCTTAACGCATCTTCATCACTATATTCAGGCGTAACCCAATAACCAATAGATAAATCACCATATTTATCCTCTATCCTACGAAAATCTCCAATTACAAAGGATANCAAATAAGANACCATNGGAAAATGNTCATNCCAATGAAAGGTCCTAGTAATNCCATTATCTACCATACCCATAAATTCACCNTTTGAGACTGCAGTATAAGGCGTATCTACAGTTANAATAACTTCAAAAGTGGATCTATCATTTGGATAATCCCATAAAGGAACCCAATTGTGATTATCCATTCCTTCNCCTTGCGTCCAAGCTTGAACATTCTTATCTGGATAACTTCGATCATTTTGTACAAAATATAGACCTTTTTTCGGTCTAGCAAGATAATCAATAGAGAGAGTTAAGGTATCATCAAACCCATATGTTCTATCCAATTCAATATTAAGTTTTGGACCATTTANTGAATATTTTAAAGGTCGGTTATTATTTATAAANACCTGTTTTATTTCAGTATCNTCACAGTCTAATTGAATAATATAGAGATCNGTNCGAAGAGAACTCATAATATGNGTTACATTACCAACTACTGTACTATCATCTAAATCTACTCGAATATCAATTTTTGAATGATGAATATCAACATATCGATCAGGAGTAGGGTTATATGGAACCTCTTCAGATTGAATTGTGGTACAAATAATAAACAAAAATGTAATGATTTTTTTCAACTGTCTTCTTTCATTATGGTATAAATTACAATTATAAAAAATTGCTAACAAATTTTGATTTAGAGAAGTATAGCTTTAACTTCGCCGCCAATTATAGAATTTTTTAATAGCTTAAAAAAATAATGTCTTTATATAATAAAATTAACAATAAGGAAGCAAATATTGGAGTCATTGGCTTAGGGTATGTAGGTCTCCCTCTCGCTATAGAGTTTGCTAAAGCTGGGTTTAATGTATCAGGAATCGATGTTGATGATAAAAAAATTGCAGCTATAAATAAAGGGGACAATTACATATCAGATATTGATAATTCATTACTAATGGATTTAGTTAAGAAAGGCAGACTAAAAGCAACCAAGAATACAAGCATTATTACAACACTCGATGCTATATCCATATGTGTTCCCACACCTTTAAGTAAAGTAAATGAGCCAGATGTATCTTATATCATTAATTCAGTTAATGCTATAAAAAGATATTTGCATAAAGATTTATTAATTGTACTTGAAAGCACTACTTACCCAGGGACTACTAAAGAAGTTGTTTTATCCTCCCTGAAAGAATCTGGATTAGTAGTTGGAAAAGATTACTATTTATGTTTTTCACCAGAAAGAATTGACCCTGGGAACAAAAATTACAACATATCTAATACACCAAAGGTTATTGGAGGCATTACAAATGAATGCGCAAAAGTAGGCCAATTACTTTATAGTCAAATAGTAAAAGATGTAATCTCCGTCTCTTCACCAGAAACAGCAGAAATGGTAAAACTNCTNGANAATACNTTTCGCTCAATTAACATTGGTTTAGCTAATGAAGTTGCNATCATGTGNGAAAAACTTGNCATAGATGTNTGGGAAGTCATTGATGCNGCCANTACAAAACCATANGGATTTATGAAATTCACACCAGGNCCAGGNTTAGGNGGNCACTGNATTCCTATTGANCCNCTCTATCTATCTTGGAAAATGAAAAANTTAAATTATAATCCNAAATTTATTGATTTNGCNNCAAAAATAAATGCTTCTATGCCAGAACACATAGTAGATATGTTAAAAAAAGCATTAAATACAAATCAAAAAGAGCTAAAAAATAGTAAAATACTATTATTAGGTATGGCATATAAAAAAGATGTAGATGATATACGTGAATCACCATCATTGGACATTCTATACCTGCTAAATAAAAACAATTCAAAAGTTGAGTATTTCGACCCATATATTCCTGNTTTTGTTTTTGATAAAAGAAAAAACAAAAGCCTAGATGATCTAAATAGTGAAGTACTTAAAAAATTTGATGCAGTTATTATCTTGACAGATCATTCAAATATAGACTATAAACTTATTAAAGATAATGCTGCGCTTATTATTGATACACGCAATGTATACCCATTGAATAACGATAATAATATATACCGACTAGGCGTAGGTAAGTCTGAATAAAATAATTATATTTTTCCTTTAAATAATAATTATGAAGCCAAAAATACATCTTGTTGTAGGTGCTCGACCTAATTTTATTAAAGCAAACCCAGTTTATCACAGCCTAAATCAGTTAAATAAATTTGAACTTAAGCTAGTTAACACTGGTCAGCATTATGATCAAAATATGTCCAATATTTTTATTCAAGAATTGAGAATGAAACAACCTGACATAAATTTAGAGGTTGGGAGCGATCTTCATGGTGCGCAAACTGGAAAAATCCTTTCATTATATGAAAAAGTTCTTATCAAAGATAAACCGAATATGGTTATCGTNTTTGGCGATGTTAATTCTACTATAGCATGTTCTTTAGCTGCTGCAAAATTAGGCATTCCTATTGCTCACGTTGAGTCTGGTTTGCGCAGTTTTGATTGGAAAATGCCAGAAGAAATAAATCGAGTTCTTACTGATAGGCTCTCAACATTTTTATTCACCACTAGCCCAGAGGCTAAAGATAATTTAATTAATGAAGGTATTTCAGATAAGAAAATACATTTTGTTGGTAATACAATGATTGATTCTCTAATAGANTTTCAAGATAAATTTGAAAAATCAAATGTTAGGGAAAATTTAGATATCCANGGTGATTATGCATTAATTACACTACACAGACCTTCTAATGTGGATAATGGAAATAATCTAAAANNATTGATCAATTCTATTCAAAATACAAGCAANATAATTCCATGTATATTTCCTATTCATCCTAGAACTAAGAANAAATTACAATCAGCCAAACTTTATAATGAGCTACTTAATAATAAACGAATTAAGCTTATTGACCCCATGGGCTATATTGATTTTATGTGTTTACAAATGAATGCTCGNATAGTTTTAACAGATTCTGGTGGAATACAAGAAGAAACAACTTTTTTTGGNGTCTCTTGTATTACAGTACGAGAAAATACAGAAAGACCAATTACAATATCTAACGGCACTAATAAGCTTATTGGCACAGAATACGACAAAATTCCTCAAGAAATTGAAACTACAATTAAAGATAAACGTGATAAACATTCTATTCCAATCTTATGGGATGGAAATTCTGCAGGTAGAATAAGTAAAATTTTAGAATTGTATTTTTTTGATTAATTGTAAAAAATAGTTGTATTGTCATGAACAACTATTTAATATCCGGATGATAGAGTCACTGTGACTCTAATTAACAACTAAAAATTGGAGGAAACATGGAACGTTTTCGTTATTTAGTTTTATCTCTACTTTTCGTTTTTCTTGCGGTAATGCCTCCTGTTATTGCCCAAGAAGCGGAAGTAGTTGAAGAAGCTGCAGTTGAAGAAGAAGCCGTTTGGGGCGATGANGTTGCTGCTGAAGAAGTAGCACCAGCTGAAACTGCAAAATTACCTGCGCCAAGCTGGGGAGTTAATGTAGGCTTGGGAGCTGCATTAATGTCTGGTGAATTTGTTACTACTGATCCAAGTGGTCTTGGGGTAGTTGTGAATACACCATATGCAATGGATCTTGGTGCTTTAAATGTAAATTTCAGCGTCTCATTGCTTATGAGTAATGGCATGGTAGCTGGTGGAGAAGATGTAGATCTAACACAAATATCTGTTAATGCAGGTGCCTTCCTTCCTGGAATGCCTGTACAAGCATGGGTAGGTGTTGGAACTGGAGGCTCTGGACTGGCTATGCAAGTTGGTGCTGGAGTGCCGCTTAATGCATTTATGCCTGATTTACCAGTTTTAGTTACTGTTGGTGGTTTTGGTAATATCTTGACTAAAGTTCATGATNATGCCCCTGATAAAACTTATACGGGTATGGGCTTCTTAATGGTTGGGATGCCTTTTTAGGCCAACAACTATAGTAATTTAATTACATAAAAAAAGGGCATTGTTAAATGCCCTTTTTTTTTTCATAAATATCATGAATAAAATAATAGATATATCAGTAATTATACCAGTTTTTAATGAAGAATCAACTTGCCATGAAATAATTAACAAGGTCAAAAAAATTGACCTTGTTAAAGAAATNATTGTTGTTGATGATGCATCAACTGATTCTACTTTTGAAATCCTTAATAAAATTGATGATATCAATATTATAAAACATGATAATAATATGGGTAAAGGAGCTTCCGTACTAAGCGGTTTAGCTCATGTAAAATATAATTATGTAATCACACAAGATGCGGATTTAGAATATTACCCAGAAGACTATTATAGACTCGTAGAAGCAATGAATTTAAGTAAGGTTGAAGTTGTTTATGGTAGTAGATGGTTAGAAAAACCATTAGAATGGAGTATGCATTACTTGGTTAATCAAATGATTAGTTTATTTGCTAATGTTTTTAATGGGATTTTTATAACAGATATGCCAACCTGCTATAAATTAATGCCTACTACTCTTTTAGAATCTTTAAACTTACAATCAAATGGGTTTGGAATTGATGCAGAGATTACTGCAAAATTAGCGCGGAATAAAACATCAATTAAAGAAATTCCAATTAAATATACAAAGAGAGGAAAACAATCAGGGAAAAAACTGCGGTTACGTGATGGATTAGTCGCTGCATGGACATGTTTTCGATATAGTTTCATTGAAAAATAAAAAAAAGACCGCTAGAGCAGTCTTTTGATAAAAAAATATATTATAACCTACCCTATTTTCAAGCTTCCCCTTTAATTGAAGTAACATCTAGATTTAGATCTTTTCCAAGTGCATAGAAATCNTGTGGAGTATAATCAGGTATCATTTGCTGTAATTTCCTTTTGATCTGATCTGTATCAAATTTTAACGAAATATCAATNAAACTTTGAATTTCACGNTTCATAANNTCCCATGGCATATTGTTGGTTCCATTATNTAGTACCATAATCTTTTTATGATNTGTAGACTGAGCTTTTTCTTCTTTTGANACTAGTTCCTCATAAAGTTTTTCACCAGGGCGTAAACCTGTATATATAATAGGTATGTCCTTTTCAGGCTCAAGACCAGAAAGACGTATTAAATCATTTGCCATATCCTTAATACGAACTGGTTTACCCATATCTAAAAGATATATTTGTCCAGATTTACCATTCATAGAACCAGCTTGCAAAATAAGCTGACTGGCCTCTGTAATAGACATAAAATAACGGGACATTTCAGGATGAGTAATTGTTACAGGTCCTCCTCGATCAATTTGTTTTCTAAANATAGGAATAACACTTCCTGAACTNCCAATTACATTACCAAAACGAACAGCTGTAAATTCTGTTTTAGNTTCTTTNATATCAACCGATTGAATTACTTTTTCCGCTAAACGTTTTGTTGCACCCATAATATTAACAGGATGTACTGCCTTATCTGTTGAAACGAGAACAAATTTTTCTNNATTGNATNGATTAGCTAACTGAACCAGGTGAAGAGTCCCTAAAACATTAGTTGAAACAGCCGACCAAGGATGCAATTCTTGCATGGGAACATGTTTATAAGCAGCAGCATGAATCACAACTTGTGGACGGTATTCTTGGAAAGTATTTTGCAATAAACTCTTATCTCGAACATTGGCTAAGACTGATCGTATTAAAGTTTTAGTCTCANAANAAGACACTTCTTGTTCAATATTAAATANATTTTGTTCACTATTATCAAGTAAAATGAGTGACCCAGGATGAAATTCAAGACATTGTCGCACNAACTCAGANCCTATGGACCCTCCAGCTCCTGANATTAAAATCCTCTTGCCCTTAATAAAGTTTTCAATTGCATTAACATCTAATTGAACTTCATCGCGCCCCAACAAGTCCAAATAAGAAACATTACGAATAGATTGTAATGTAACATCTTTATTAATCATCTCATTTAAACTTGGGACAGTTTTAAATGTCTTTCCTGAGAGTTTACATATATCAATGATCCTCCTAAGATTATCACCACTAGCTCCTGGAGCAGTAATTAATATTTCATCATAATCAATAGATAGATTATTCAAAGTTGTAATACGATCAATGACAGGTATACCATGTATGCTTGAACCAATTTTTTCAACGTTATCATCTAAAAATCCAACAATGTTAAATTCATTATTAGTATTACTAAGAATATCACGTGCTATTTTCTCACCGGTATCACCAGCACCAATAAGCAATAATTTTATAATGTTTCCAGAAGTTTTAGTTTTATTAGGTATTGCTATAATTGATCGAGAATAATAGAGTCTTATTGCAACACGCACTAAAGAGATTAAGGTGGATGTAAACACAAAATCTAAAAATAAAACAGATGGTGGAAGCGCTCGAAGTACTGGAATAGTTACAAAAAAAGTATTAATAACAAGAGAAGATAATATAGTGGCTTTTGCAACGCTTAAAAGATCCCAAATACTTGTATACCGATACATACCTTTGTAAAGACCAAAAAAATAGAATACAATTATTTTTACAGGGTAAGTCCATAATAGATATTGACCTAAAATTAATAATGTATCTGAGGTGAATTGAAAATCAAAACGTGATATATAAGCTAAAAAAATACTAGCTATTACTGCCAAAGTATCATATATAAACACTAAGTATTTTCTATTTCTATCTATTCTATTTGCCATATAGTATTTTCTGTTTAGACTAAGNTAATATATTATATTTTTATCAAATAATCTAAATTTTAATAAAACTAGTATTAAATATTAATGCCAATGCCTTTAATCAATTGAATTTCAAGATAGANNGTAATATCTNNATCATAATTTTTCGTATTACCAAAAGCTATATCATTAGGGAAAATTTTATTAGATAAACCCATTTTTNNANACCCTANGGNNTNATAGAAACTCGTTGANAAATCAATCAAATTATAATTTGATTCCGGTTTTGATGGAAAATTCAATTCCGTACTTCCTTCTGCNTCCCAATAAGTAGATAAATTATTGTTACCTTTANTTAANTATAACCAATCAAAAGANANTAGTATTCTTTTAGATACCCANGTTTCAAGTTGCACTTGNGACGACCATANATCAGATCCATAGGGATAACCAATGGAATGATCTCTATTTTGCCAATTTGTATACTGNCCCCCATGGATGTATGTCCAATTATCCAACTTATTATATTCTATATTAAAGTAAATGTCTCTCGCTAATATTGTATATAATCCATCTATTCCAATTTTTATACCCAAACTATTTGGGTATTTCTCCATGGATTGTTTTTTAGTTTGAAATTCATCAACAATAAATTCAAAATAAGAAGAAATATTTGGCTTAATTATATATCTACCAAAAATGAATAAAATCGAATTATCATTATCTCTCTCTCCTTCCAATCTCTCCTCATCTTCTTCTAAAGCTGTAAAAAAATATGGAACTGCAGGATTAAGATACCACCACTCCATACTACGATTAATTCCTGTATACAACACTTGCTCTCCAATTCCTATCAACCATTTATGATGCTCTGGAATCCAAGTTAAACGATGGCCTGCAATATTACGCCTAATACGATCACCCGCTTCAGACTGTTCTGATCCCAACTGACCTGCAAGAACTTCTAATTGAAAATTATTAAAATTAAATCGCATATCTAAATGATCATATGATGGTGCTCTGCTAGATTGAATAATTGATGTTCCCCAAGGTTGCCCCCACCAAATTGGGCTTCTACCTAACTGAAAGGATAAAATATTATTCTGATATCTTATTAGAGAATTAATTAAACGACCACTTACTCCAGAACTTGAAAAAATTCTTGTATCATTTGTGCCTAAAATCGAAGATCCATAGGGATTTGATACTAATACTGGCTCAACC
>NZXC01000017.1 GCA_002701785.1 Fidelibacterota bacterium | reverse complement strand
AGGTACCGTCAGACTTGAAAACTATTTGCATCCAAGTTGTTCTTCCCTCACGACAGATCTTTACACTCCGAAAAGCTTCATCGATCACGCGGCGTTGCTGCGTCAGGCTTTCGCCCATTGCGCAAAATTCCTAACTGCTGCCTCCCGTAGAAGTCTGGGCCGTATCTCAATCCCAGTGTGGCTGATCATCCTCTCAGACCAGCTACCGATCGTCGCCTTGGTAGGCCATTACCCCACCAACAAGCTAATCGGACGCAGGCTCATCCTAAAGTGCGAGCACAAGTGCCCGCTTTAACAACATATCCCGAAGGATCCGCTGCATTATTCAGTATTAGCTCCGGTTTCCCGGGGTTATCCCAATCTCTAGGGCAGATTACCTACGTGTTACTCACCCGTTCGCCAGTTTACTAGTATTCCGAAGAATATGTTCTCCTTGACTTGCATGTTTAAAGCACGCCGCCAGCGTTCGTCCTGAGCCAGGATCAAACTCTCCATTGTATTGTTTTGTTTGATTTATTATCGTCTAATCTGACTCTCAAAGTTTATATTGGACCACGCATACCAAATTATCAAAAAACATCCACTTTGCATTAAAAACTAAGTGAGCAAAGCCGCGCAAATTAGCTTTTATTATATAAGGAGTCAACAGCTAATCATTAAACAAAATGAAATAATTAATTTTCAACTAAGTTAGGCTCCATAAAATCCATAAAAGAATCTATGGGGGTCTTTTCTATAGCTGTTCGGATATGGTTGCGAAATAATAGCTGATTTGCATTATCAACATCTTGATATGTTTTTAATATAGTTCCTAGATAAATACTTAACGAAAGCGCAATAGGCGCATAAATCAAATATTTATTTTTTGAACTTAATTTAACATTATCTGGAAGCCCATATGTTGAGGGATTATTTGGCAATTTGTTTGAGTCAAGTTGATACCCTGCACCTTGAGGAATGAGTTCATTACGATTATCAGTAAGGGACAAATCTCCTGACTGATTTAAATCAGTGTTAGATGAGGCTAATGAAGCTACTAGAAAAAATGATGCTAAAGCACCTCCAGCATTTCCCCATTCTTGAAGATATGCACGTCCACCTCCAGGAATTATAGAAGCAGCTAATGTTTGCCATTTGTTTTTCATGGGTACTTCTGCAGCATTATCTATAGTTTGCATAATTGGAGCAATTAAAGAACTATAATGTCGGTGTCTAAATCTTTCATCTGCAGATAGAAATGCTTGTCTAGCTGCAACCCATTGCAAATCATTAAGAAAAATATATCCTCTAAATATAATAAGATATGGGTCTGTTTCATTTTCTGTTTGTTCAAGAATTACGTCATAATCCTCTTGATAATAATTAATTAAGAGCTTACGATAATATGCTGCCTTATAGACACGATCATTTTCATCCGTTAGATTAATAACTTCATCATAATATCTATTTGCTAAAATAGGATTACCAGATAAATCGTAATTTCTTGCAATATGATACAATATTGGCACTTCAAGACTATCATTGGGAAATTTGTACAGATATTGAAATAAACTTAGTAACGCTCTTTCATAATGCCCTTCATTAATGAGAAAATCACAAAAAGATAATAATTCTTGTTTTTGGAATTTTGTGTGTTCTAGCCAATCATCTTTTATTTCATCAACACTACGATAATTTTGGCCATATGTAATGCAAATAGAAAATAGTAGAACTATTATAATCCGAGGTTTTACAAACATAAATAATATATCCTCCCCTTTGAGGATATATAAATATAGTATGCGAAAGGAATAAAAACTATATCTAGAAGAGAATCAATATGTTCTCTTCAAAATAAAATTATTCTGATCCTTTAAAATCTAAGGAAACTGAATTTACACAATAACGTAATCCCGTAGGGTTCGGGCCATCAGCAAACACATGCCCTAAGTGAGATTCACATCTTGCACATAGAATTTCTGTTCGGACCATTCCCAGTGTATTATCTTTTTTCTCAATAATCCTATCTTTATCTAAAGCTTGAAAAAAGCTTGGCCACCCGGTCTTAGAATCAAATTTAGTTTCCGAACTAAACAATTCATAATCACATCCTGCACAAGTATAAGTTCCATCTTGTTTATGATTATAGTATTTACCTGTAAAGGCCATTTCTGTACCTTTTTCTCGTAAAATTTTATACTCTTCAGGAGTTAGACAAGTTGCCCATTCGGTATCAGATTTCAATACTTTTTTGCTCATATTAATTTTTTCCTGTTCTTGCTGTGCATGTAATGTAACAAATAAAAAAAATACTATTTTGATGAAAAATTTCATTATAATTGAAAAATTTATAATGAATCAGATTCTGCCGGCACAGATGAAGGTGCAGGTTTTGAACCCCAGAAAGTAGAACGTGTTTGTAATCTGTTTAACACATTTTCATTAGTCATATACACTTCACTTTCATCAACCATTCTAACATAACATCTTTGCCAGTCTGAACTAGATCTTCCAAAAATAGCTGCTCCCAATTTTTCATCATTGTATCCGTAGAAAGCAAGCTTTAAACCTAGGCTGTCTTCCACATTAAATGTTTTCCACTTTTTGGAGTTATTTGAAACCATAGATTCACGCTTTACGCTTAATATTTTATTTTCAACATCATTTATTCTATTCATTTGTATCAACAAAGAATCATTTCCAATAATCTGCCAGGAAGTATCTCTTCTTTGAATTGAAATAAACAATGTGTCTTGTTGAATATCAAATCTATTGACTTCATCCATTACGATAGAGAATACATCAGTAGATTGAGCAAGATGCCTATTTTGCCTAGATTGACTAACAAAGAATAATACAATAATTAATGCTAGTGCGCCTAAAAGGATTTTCATGCTCTTAGTCATACATTTCTTCAATCAATTTCATAGTTCTCTTATGCATTTGTAAACGCCAAAAACCAAATCCTACAATCAATAAAGAAGGCAATAAACCATTTATCCATTTCCATGTAGATTTGGCATCATCTGTAACTAATTCCTCATTTAATGATCGATCGGTTATTTCTCTAGAACGTAATGCCATCAAATCTTTGTCCCCCATTAAAAAATCTATTGCATTCATCATAAATATATGATTCTCAGGTACACCACCACCACCATCATCCGTCAAAAACCTATTATCTGCCACTAAAATAAGCTGGCTTACAAGACCAGTCTCATTATTAGTTAGGTCAGATCTAGCAGCTATCACTTTTCCAGACTGGTTTAAGTTTCTTAATTGAGGGTTTTGTTTTGGATCAGGGCTTAAATTGTAGAAACCAGTCATCACTCCAGATTTATTAGATGAAGAAAATAATGGAACCGTATTAACATTAGTCCCAACAGAATCAAATTGAATTTCCGTTGAGAAAAACACATGAACTTGCTCTAATCCATTTACCAAAGCTTCATCTTTATTAAAGGTGCGAATAATTGGTAAAAAGGGATATTCCATAGGGACATTCATGCGCATAAATCCCATATCTTGCATAACATTTACTCTTCCGCAATTCTTATCCAAAACAAGGTTTTCAGTTAAAGTAAATCCATAAGGTTTTAATAAATCAAAAACATCAGATTGAAAAGCTTCAGCTTTTTGTGTTTGGAGATCAACGGATAAAGGATTTAAGGCTACAAACATATTTCCACCATTGTACATAAAATTTTTCAAATGATCATATTTATTAACATCCAGAGAATCTTTCACGCCAGTTAGGATTAAAACATTAATATTGTTCGGAATCTCATTGGATAAATCTATAGGCCTTACTTCGTACCGTTGCCGCAAGATCTGAGAAAAAGTATTCGTTTGAACATCATCATTATCAGGGTCAACCATTCCTACAAACTTTTTATTTTTTTCAACAAGTTTTTTTATACGAGTGGTGATTTCATATTCCAAACCAGTTGTAGATAAAACTACAGGTATAACTTCACGTTTATCCTCAAAATATATTGCGACGCCCATAAATACTTTTTTAACTATAGCTTCGTCTTTTTCTATAACCTGTAGTTGAACTGGCTGAACTCCAGACTTCTGGGCTTCTTTTTCTAATTCATCATCTGAATCAGGAACAAAAAATTCAAATCGTATATTCCCTTTTGATATCGCAGCATATTCTTCCATAATATCCTGAAGGTAGCGTCTATTATTTCCATATTCACCAGGAAGATTTTCTGAGAAATACACCTTGATATTTAATAAATCATCTATTTTTTTAATGACTTGTTTTGTAGAAGATGATAAGGAATACATTTTTGTATCTGTAAGATCGAAACGCTTATACCAATTGCGAGCAATTAAATTCAATAATAGAAGCGAAAATAAAAGAATTGCCCCAGGCAGTATGATTGATTTTTTAAAGTCAAAATTCATTTCTAGCTCCACTTCCTTGACTCTAATGACTGAACCGTCATAATCAAGAAAAAGCCAATAACTGAAAGAAAGTAAACAATATTTCTAGAATCAATTACACCGCGAGAAATATTTGAATAATGATAATCAACACTAATATATTGAACTATACCTGCAAAATTTGTTGGTACCAATGGAAGGAAAAAACCCATAAGAAAAAAAACCAGAACTATAAAAACACCAATAATAAATGCCACCACTTGATTATCTGTAATGCTGCTTGCAAAAATTCCAATTGAAGCATACATGGAACCAACTAATGCCAACCCAATATATCCTGTAAATAATGCACCGTAATCAATTTTAGCACCAAACTTTACCAACGTAATAAAATGGATAATCGTTGCTAATAGGCCTAATAGAATCAACACAACAGCTGCAAAATATTTTCCAAGGACAAACTCATGTGTTTTTATAGGTAAGGTCGCGATCGTTTCCATTGTCCCAATATTATTTTCTCTTGCAATAAGTCCCATAGAAATAGCTGGTACAAATATGAGATATACCATTGGAACGACACTAAATAATGATCGAAGATCTGATTGATTATAAAGAAAGAAGGTACTTGTAAAAAAATACCCATTGAAAACGGAAAATATAACCAAAAATATATAAGCCATTGGAGTATTAAAAAACCCACGGATTTCCCGATGAAAAATAGAACGAGTATTATGCATCCGTTTTTCCTTCCATTGTTAATTTTCGAAAGATATCTTCCAAATCAGTTGTAGTTGGAGTCATTTTTAGGATAACCCAACCTGAACTAACTGCATAATTAAATAAATTTTCCCTAGGGTCTACTTCCTGAGAATACTCCAGTTGGATTAAATGATGATCCTTTTTCTCTTCAATATTTGATACATCAATATTTGGCACTCCAACAGACAAATCTTTTAACGAATTTTCATTCGCGTTACGTACTTCAAGGTTTAATATTGTATTCCCTTTGAAACTACTCATCAATTCATCATTTGTGCCATTCGCAACAATTTCACCTTGATGAATAATCATTATTCTATCAACTGTTGCCTGAATCTCCTGTAAAATATGACTTGACATAAGCACTAGTTTTTCACGACCTAAACTTTTTATTAATTCACGTATCTCTACAATCTGGTTTGGATCCAATCCAGTAACAGGCTCATCTAATATTAAAATTTTAGGATCATGAATCATAGATCCTGCTAAACCTATACGTTGCTTATATCCCTTGGAACAAGATGATACTTCCTTATGAACCACACCTTGTAATCCACAGCGATCAACTACTCTAATTAAAGCTTCACGAAAATTTTTTCCTGTTATGTTACGAACTCTTGCAATGAATTCAAGATATTCATAAACAGACATTTCAGGATATAAAGGATTTAGTTCAGGTAAATAACCTATTTGCTTTTGGATCTCTAATGCGCTATCATTGATATTTAAATCATTGATTTGCACATTACCTGCCGTTGGGGCTAAATAGCCCGTAAGCATCTTTAGAGTAGTAGTTTTCCCAGCACCATTTTCGCCTAAAAAACCAACTATTTCTCCATCATCAATCTCAAAGTCTATGGATTTGACAGCTTGAACATCCCCGTAGTTCTTAGACAAATCCTGCACTTTTATCATTATATATTACCTCGCAATATTTGATTTAAATTCAATAATACTCTATTTAATCAAAAATAGTTCCCGAATCGGGCCAAAAAGATATAAAAGTTTGTTATATTCTCAAAAAAGAATTTTACATCCAATTTGGTGCGCCAGCGCTAACACCTAAAAGTGGTATAATTATAAAATATAATAGAATTACTATTACACCAATTGCAATTAGATTTAACCAAAAACCACACTTAGCCATTTCTGGTATAGTAACATAACCACTGGCTAATATGCTTGCATTTGGTCCTGTTCCTGAAGGTAACATAAAAGCACAAGAAGCAGCAATAGTTGCAGGTATCATCAATAAATATGGATGGAAATTTCCAGCCTGAGAAACGCCTGCAAGTACGGGAAGAAAAATAGCTGTTGATGCTGTATTCGAATTTATCTCTGTTAGAAAAACCATTCCTGCTACGACGAATAACACCACTAGAAACATTGGTATTCCTTCTAAATTTAAATTTAGACCTATCCATGTTACAAGATCTGATTCTTTAAATGCAGAAGCAATAGCCAGACCACCCCCAATCAACATGGCAATACCCCATGGAATAGTTTTTGCATCTTCCCATTCAAGCAATTTTTTCTTAGTTCCATTTTCATTGATTGTTCCATTTGGTAATAGAAATAATAATAATGCAGCAAAAAATGCTACGGTAGAATCCTTTACGTAAGCTTGCACACCAAGAATATCTGACCATCCTAAAATAGTTACTGCACCAAATTCCATTTTACGCCGAAACACGAACCCCAATGCATATAATATACAAATGATAAGCACTCGTCTTTCAGCAACTGTCATTGTTCCAAGTTCTTTGTATTCATTTTGAATAATATCACGAGAATCATTCAGACCACCATCAATCCTAAAATAATTAATTATAAATACCCAAGATATAGGAAGAAATACAATCACAAACGGGATACCAATTTTCAGCCAGTCAGTGAAAACTATGTCTGGTGAACCTGGAAAAATTTCTTTCATAGTACTCACAAATAACAAATTTGGAGGCGTGCCAATCAGAGTTCCTGTTCCACCAATACTTGCAGCATATGCTATAGAAAGCATTAATGCGTTTCCAAATGCATTGTTACCATTTACTGATTCCCTTTGAATAATTGCTATCCCAATAGGTAGCATCATTAATGTTGTCGAATTATTTGAAGTCCACATTGATAAAAATGCGGAGGCAATCATAAAACTTAATATAATCTGTCTTCTACTTGTTCCAATCACTTGTATGGTTCCAAGAGCAATCCGTTTATGAAGATTGTTCGACTCTATGGCTTTTGCTACTAAGAATGCTCCAATAATTAATAATACAATGTGATGTCCATAACTTGCTGCAATGTGATTAGTATTTAGGATACCCAACATTGGAAAAAGAACTATAGGAATAAATGCAGTGGCAAAAATTGATATGGCTTCCGTTACCCAAAAAATAGCCATTAGGATAGATACTGCAGCTGCTTTCATTGCCTTTGGGTTCATACCCTCCGGTTCTGGAATTATCATAATCAAAGTAAATACAATAACACCTAAAACAATTCCAATCTTCTGACGATTATACATCTATTGTATTAAATAGGATCGTTTTGAACACGATCATAAATGGAATCATTCTCCTCATAGATAAAAAAACGATTTGGCCCAATGTTCACCTGTGCAAGAATAATATTTTTCAAAGAAAATATATATAGTACTAACAAATATTTTAAGAACATTTTATAAAATTAATCTAACATGGAAGCACCAAGCGCTGGAGCCTCATCACCAAGATCATTCAGAAGAATCTTGACGCCATCCAATCCATTGCCAATTGAATATTTATCAGCATTTTCCTTCACTATTGGCATCAAATCAGATTCTAGCTCATGGTAAATAGTGCCNCCTACGATAATACGTTCAACACCGGTTATNTTAATTACATTTGCAATTCCAATTCCCAATGCACGTGCTTGATATTTAAGTAATTCAGAAACAATAGTATCGCTATTATGCCAGGCATCAAAAATATCTGCAGCTCGGAATCTGCTTGGATCAATTACACAACTATTACCAGAATTAATTTTTTCTTCAAGAAGTGTTTTAAATCCATGATAACTTACAATTGCCTCCAGACAACCATGACGCCCACATTTACATAAAGGCCCATCTATATCAACAATCATATGTCCAACTTCTGCAGCAGTTGAATTATATCCCGTGATTAGTTTTCCATTATATATATATCCTCCTCCTAAACCTGTGCCTGGATAAAGTGTAAACAATGATGATGCTCCCTTCCCAGCTCCAAAATTATATTCTGCTAGGGTAGCCATATTTACATCATTACCTAATTTAAATTCTATTTCCGTTCGTTCTCTTAACATTGCTCTGACAGGAAAATTATTTTCCTTAAATGCTGTAAGTTGTTTTGCTTCTCCAAGTTGATTATCAACGGGNCTTGGCAAGGCAATTCCTACTGATATAATCTTACTATCCTTAATATTAAGAGCTAGCTCCTTATAGACATCACTAATTTGATCCATTACAGCTGAGATATCAGCTCTATTAGATAAACGGTGTTTCTTACGATACATGACATTATAGCTACTATCTGTTACTACTCCTAATACCTTTGTACCGCCCAGATCAAGTCCGATTCTATATGTCATAAATATATAACATCTGTTTTAGACATTATCCACTGCTTTTTGTAATAGTGTATTTACTTTATTTGCAAGATTATAAAGATGATTATTTTCAACAATAGTCATCATTTTATTTGCATCGATAGCTGCAATTGTTGTTGANAGNTCTTCATTCTCCCATAAAACTACATTACATGGNAANAATAATCCAATTGCCTGCTCATCATTCAAAGCTTCAAAAGCTAGAGGTGGATTGCATGCCCCAAGAATAGTATATTTTTGAAAATCCTTATCTAGTTTTTTCTTTAGAGTATTTTTTACATCTATTTCAGTTAATACTCCGAATCCATTTTCTTCTAATGTCTCTCGAATACGATTATCTGCATCTTCAAATGATAATTGCACTGTTCTTTGATATCCATAATTCATACAATATTTTCTACACAGGGAATTGTTGAATGATAGATGCAATTGAAGCAGTTAGATTTTTTGCATAAGGAATATGAATGAATTCATTAGGGCCATGGGCATTAGACTGTGGTCCAAGAATACCAGTTATTACAAATTGAGCCTTAGGAAATTTTTTCCCTAACATAGCCATAAATGGTATCGTTCCACCCTCACCCATAGATAAAGCAGGTTTATTAAAATAAGCATGAGAAGCTTCCTGAATTGCACTATCNAACCAAGGCTCTAATTCTGGAGCATTCCAACCTGTAGCTGGCTCATCAAATTCAACAGTAATNCTGGCATCATATGGAGGATTTTCTGTTAATGCNTTTTTCATTACTCTNACAGCAATTTNTTTATCCAGTGTTGGGGGAATNCGCATCGANAACTTTACTTNAGAATAAGGACGTAATACGTTTCCTCCATCTTTTATAGCAGGAATNCCATCCATCCCAANAATAGAAAGNGCTGGTTTCCATGNTTGTCTAAGCGCCCCTTCAACTGGATCACTTGNGGTGGAATTCATCGATCCATGCCATGGAAATTGGTCTAATTCTCCATCTAATGCNTCTANCATANTCTTTGNATCTNCTATTCTTCTTTCTGGAATATTAACATTAAGATCTTCNAGTAAAATTGTTCCTGAACTTTCATCTTCTAATCGTGAAAGAAGTTGTCGTAATACACGAAATGAAGATGGAACTATACCGCTTGCTGATCCTGAGTGTACGCCTTCAGTTAATACTTCAACACGCAGTGTGCATCCAATAAGNCCTCGTAAAGAAGTTGTAGTCCAAAATTGTTCATAATTCCGCGCACCAGAATCCAGGCAAATAACTAGATCAGGTTTACCAATTAGTGATGCACAATGATCCATATAGAATGGTAAATCTGGTGAACCACTTTCTTCAGAAAATTCAATTAAGATAATAATTCTGGGATGGTCTAAATTTTGATCTTTTAATGAACGGACAGCTGCAGTGGATGCAAACATTGCATATCCATCATCTGCGCCACCACGTCCATACAGTTTATCTCCCTTTAAAACAGGATTCCAGGGACCAAGGCCATCTCTCCATCCTTGCATTTCAGGTTGTTTATCTAAATGTCCATACATTAGAATATTTCCCTGTGNGTTCCCTGGGCAATCTATCATTATTAATGGCGTCCTATCTTGTTCTTGAAAAATATGAACAGTGCTTCCATCCGGCTTATATTTTTCTGCCCAATCGCTCGCTAGCTTTAATGCTTTAGTCATATGTCCATTTTTCAACCAATCGGGGTCAAANTCTGGTGATTTATTTGGTATTCGAATATAGTCTATTAATGTTGGGGTAATATGTTTATCCCAAAATTCATTTATATAGCTACCATTTTTTGAATGATTTATCATTATCGATANAATTTAGAGTTGGAATTTCGTTTTTATTAATAAAGGATCAAGCAATTTTTTACATAAATATTAGAAAACTATTTTTTATAGTTATGTATAAATTCAAAAATAATTAATCATGGCAAAACATCCATTACTTAAAGAAGTTCAAGATAATATTTTATTGGAAAAATATTCTAAGGAGTTTGGTACGCCACTATATATTTATTATGGTTATCAGATTAAAGAAAATCTTCAAAAAATTAATTCTGCATTGCAATCCTACTTTGATCAATACCAGATATACTATGCTGTAAAATCAAATAGTAATCCAAATCTTCTTTCATTTATGCATAATTATCTTCCATCTATGGGCGCGGACTGCTCAAGCCCAGGGGAATTATTTGCTGCAAACAAAGCTGGGATTCCTATGGAAAGCTGTGTATACACTGGAAATTATGAATCGAAAAAAGATTTACAATCTGCTTATGATAGCGGTTGTGAAATCAATCTAGATGATTCAACATCTTTTCAAAGATTAAAAAAAATAGGAGTTCCTAATTATATAAGCTTTCGGTTAAATCCAGGTATTGGAAAGGGTCGATTTAGTCAAATTATTACTGGTGGAAAAGAGGCAAAATTCGGTATTCCAAAAGAGAAAATTATCCCTATTTATGAATCTGCTAAAAAGGATGGGGTGAAATTATTTGGATTGCAATGTCATTCAGGGTCAGCAATACTTGATGAAGATTACTTCGTAAAAAACACACAGCTCATCCTTAATACTGCACGTAGAATTGAAAATAAAATTGAACAAAATCTATCAAAAATATCAATTGGGAGCGGATTTGGTATTCCATATAGCGATGATGAGGATGCGCTTGATCTCAACAATGTTTTTTGTAAAATATCTCAAGTTTTTGAAGACTTTTATGGAAGAGATAAATCTGATTGGCCCATATTATGTATAGAACCAGGTAGATCAATTATAGGAAATACTTGTATCTTATTAGCAAAAGTAACTGGCATTAAAGAAAGCTATAAAAATTTTATTGGTTTAGACGCCGGAATGGAAACGTTTATGCGCCCTGCATTGTATAGCGCTGAACATCGTATCTATAAACTAGGCACAAAGCATAAAATAGTAGATTTACCTGTAGATATTACTGGGCGTATTTGTGAAAATACTGATAGGTTAGCAGTTAATATATCTTTCCCAAGAGTTGTTGAAGGAGACTTAATTGCAATTATGGATGCAGGTGCTTATGGATATGCCATGTCAAATCAGTATAATACAAGACCACGTTCTGCAGAAATATTGGTAAATGGAGATGAATATCATCTTATTAGATCAAGAGAAACTATCGAAGATATATTTCAGAATTGCAGTATTTAAGAAATACAAAACCGTTATACTTTTTCATGATGAATATATTATGTTCTGTTTTCGCACAAGAACATCCTAGTATTCATGAAATTCAGCTTGAGTATTATAAGAATAACTATATCGAATCACCAAGGCAGGATACAAGTGAGCCAATTATAGATAAACAAAATCGATCAACTACTCCTAGCAGAGAAGTATTTGGCTATCACCCATATTGGATGGGTACCGCATGGCAAAATTATAACTACAACTTAATTTCGACAATCTCCTATTTCAGCGCTGAAGCAACAGCAACGGGAGATCTTAGCGATCTTCATGGTTGGCCGGTAGTAGGTCTGATAAATTTGGCACACTCATATGGTGTTGACGTGGTTCTTTGTGTAACTCTTTTTAATAATGGAGATTTAATAACGTTATTAAGCAATCCATCCTATAGACAAAATCTAATTGATAATCTTTTAACATTGGTCCAAGCAGGAAATGCTGATGGAGTAAATATTGATTTTGAATCATTCCCTCCTTCTCAAAAACAAAATATGGTACAATTTATTACTGATCTTACAAATACGTTCCATGCTGAGATACCTGGTTCTAAAATAACATTAGCGACACCAGCTGTTGACTGGAATGACGGATGGGATTACAACGCGCTTGCAACTATAAGCGATGGATTATTTATTATGGGTTATGATTACTATTATAGTGGAAGCTCAACCACTGGTCCCAATGCGCCGCTTTCTGGAAATGGATATACTGTTTCTTGGACTATAGATGACTATTTGAATAAAACAAATAATCAGTCAGATAAATTGATTATTGGATGCCCTTATTTTGGCTTTGAATGGCCAGCCTCATCCGGTTCTAGTGGTACATCAACCACAGATAATGGATCAGCAAAATTTTATGCTGAAATGGAAGGAAATGCTTTATCATATGGAAAGCTATGGCATGAATCCTCGCAAACTCCTTGGTACCGTTATCAAAATCCAAATTGGATACAGGGATGGTATGATGATAGTTTATCTTTATCTCTAAAATATGATTTTGCTATAGAAAATGATTTATTAGGTATAGGTATTTGGGCAATGGGATATGATGGAAATAATCTGGAACTCTGGGATCTTTTATCCGCAAAGTTTGGTGCAAATGCTCCGCCTACTACTCCTAATAGTTTATCAATTAAAAATATTGGTAATGGAAGTGTAATGATTAATTTTCAAGGAGCACAAGTTGCAGATTCATATATTGTATTAAGGGGGTATTTAGAAAATAATACTATTGATACCCTAGATATATATACTCAACGACCTATTATCATTAATGATTTGTCAGTTGGTGAGTCTTATTTCCTTTCCGTTACAGCAAAAAATGATTTTGGCTATAGTCCCCAAACTGAATTTCTTGGCATTATACCTTCAAATGAAAATGTTAAAAGTCTAATTATTAATGGATTTGACAGAATAAATGGTACCAATAATACATTTGATTTTATTATGCAACATGGGACTGCATTCCATGATCAAAATTACTCTTTTGATAGTGCCACCAATGAAGCTGTAATTGAAGGAAATGTAGATTTGAATAATTATTCAATAATCGACTGGATCCTTGGAGAAGAGGCAACTACAACGAGTTCTTTTTCTATTATAGAGCAAGAATTAGTTCAAACTTATCTGGAAAATGGGGGGTTCCTATTTGTATCCGGTTCAGAAATAGGGTATGATCTAGCAAGCGAAGGAAGTGAACAAGATATAGAATTTTTTCAAAATTATCTAAAATCAAATTATATATCCGATGCTGCAGGAGGATATCAAGGAACATATAATGGATTGGGAATTGAGAACTCTATTTTTGATGGAGTTTCCAATATTACTTTTGATAATGGAGACCATGGAACTTATGATGTAGACTGGCCAGATGGTATTAAACCAATTAATGGTGCAGAAATATGTATTAAATATGATAATGTGGATTATAGCTCACGGGGTGGAATGGGTATAAGTTATTTGGGGAAATTTGGTAATAGTAATTATGATGGAGGGCTTGTATTCTTTTCCGTTGGATTTGAAACAATTTATCCACAAGCAAAACGTAGTGAATTATTAAATAGAATTCTCAATTTCTATGAAACAGAACTTTATGCAAATGATGAAAATGAAATATCTCTGCCAGATGAAGTAAAAATACATGCACTTTATCCTAATCCTTCTAATTCATCCATAACACTGGATTTTTCATCAAATTATATAAATGATAATGCGAAAATAGTAATCTTTGACTTATTAGGTCGACCTGTAAAAACTGCATATCTTTTATTAAATGGAAATCAGAATTATAGTTGGGTATGGAATGGGCTTGATATAGAAAATAAAGAATTACCAACAGGTATGTATATATTAAGTATTACAATAGGGCAAACCATGGAAACACAAAAAATTACATTATTAAAATAAATGAAACATTTTTATAAAATATTATTTCTACTTGTAAATATTTTATTCGCACAAACTCATCATTCTATCCATCAAATTCAATCAAAATATTATAATACCATTGCATCACCCCCAGTTGATAAAATGCCAGTACGTACAGGTTTAGATATTCTGTTGGATAGTAAAATTGATTTAATTACTGGTAAAACGATTGCTCTTGTAACAAATCAAACAGGAATTGATCAAAATGGAAATCCAAATTATAAAAGGCTAATGTCAATGGATGAAATAAAATTAAAAGTTATCTTTTCTCCAGAACATGGTTTATTCGGAGAAGCAGATAAAGAAATCACATACGCTAATCAAATTGAGGATCTACCAAAGGTATATAGCTTATATGGTTCGAGGCGAAAGCCAACTAAAGAAATGTTAGATGGTATTGATATGATCATTTATGATATTCAAGATATTGGAGCTCGCTTCTATACATATATCTCAACATTGGGATTGGTTATGGAAGCCGCTGCTGAACTAAATATACCTATAATTGTTTTAGATCGTCCAAATCCAATTCGGAGTGACATTGTTGAAGGGCCGATATTAGATCTTAAATACCAATCATTTATTGGAAAATATCCCATACCTATACGATATGGATGGACAATTGGTGAACTAGCTGAAAAAATTATTCTGGAAAAATGGATTCATCCAACTCCAAAATTAATTTCTATACCTATGGAGGGATGGAATGCATCGTTATGGTATGATGAGACAACCCTTCCATGGGTAAAGCCTTCTCCAAATATTCCGAACTTGGAAACAGCATTGATCTATCCAGGTATGTGTTTATTGGAAGGAACAAATATTAGCGAAGGACGAGGAACAGATAAACCATTTAAATGGTTTGGGGCACCATGGATTAACAGTAAAAATTTATCTCAAGAACTGAATAAATTAAAATTATCAGGGGTTGTATTTGTACCAAAATCATTTACTCCTATATCAATTCCTGGAGTAGCAGATAAACCAAAATATGAAAATCAACTATGTCATGGACTTGAGATCAGAATTATTGATAGAAATAAATATAATAGTGTTAAAACTGGTATAAGTGTTTTAAAAAAAATAAATGAACTATACCCTGATTTCCTTATCATCAAAAAGACGCGTTTGAATAAACTTTGGGGGAGTGATACACTTTTAAAAACTCTGCAAGAAAAAACAGTTTCATACAATTATTTTGCTGTTGGAGGAATAACAATATTTTTACTATTGATTTCAATAATAAATTAATTTTATACATTATTCTTTAGCTGATAAATGAAAAAAAATTAAAATCTTTTAAGTTTTTTCTGATGACCAAAAAATATCTATTCAAACTTAATACTTTATTTATCCTTATGATTCTCCTTTTGCAATGTAGTAAACCTGTGGCTTTATATAACGCTGCAGGACACAAAAAGGCACTTGATCCAATTACCTCTATTATTCAATCCTCTGGTTTGCAGACAAATATTGGCATTAAGGTAATAGATTTAAAATCTAATGAAACTATATATGAATGGAACCCTAATTCATTATTTAATCCTGGAAGCAATACTAAATTATTTACTTGTATTGCTTCATTAGCATTACTTGATACAAATACAACTTTTTCTACATCAGTATATCAAGATACTAACGCAATTTATTTAGTTGGTGGCGGAGATCCTCATCTTACCATTGAACAATTAGATACGATTTCTCAAACAATAAGTGATACAATTAAACGCCACTTAGGAAGAGATTATTGGTTTTTAAATAATCGTTTACGTATGCGATCAGTAGATTTAGCAAAAAACATTAACTATCTCGTTGTAGATAATTCTATCTTTGATAACATCTTTTATGGCCCTGGATGGATGTGGGATGAAGGTTCCTGGTGGCATGCTGGACAAATCAGCGCAATGTCATTAAATGAAAATTGTATTGATTTTTATGTTTCACCTGGCAAACTAGGAAAACCAATCATAATTAATACCCATCCAACAACAAATTTTATAAGTATTCAAAATGAATCAATTACAGTGAATGATACTACAAATTTTCAAAAATTGAAGATCAAACGTGATTGGGGAAATCAGAAAAATAATTTCATTATTTCTGGAAATATAATGGATACTTCTTCTGTAGATACTATGCAACGTAATATACATGACCCTAGTCTATTCGTGGGAACTGTTTTTGCGGAAATGCTNGTGAGTAAAGGTCTAAATATTAAACATATTATTAAAGGNTCTGTTCCAAATGATGCAATGAAAATTACAGAACATGAATCCAAACCTATTGTTCATTCNCTTANTGGCTTAATGAAAANAAGTGANAATCTTACNGCTGAANTANTAGTAAAANATATNGGATCAACTGTTTATGATACCATTGGCACNTGGAATAATGGTCTTCTTGCTATTAAAACATTTTTACATGATACAGTAGGTATTGATACNAANACATTTAGCTTAAGTGATGGCTCAGGAATGTCAAGATATAACTANAGCAGTCCAAATNATTTTATATCTGTTCTTTCATGGGCATATAATAATAAAAATATNCGTAATCAATTTNTANAAACATTTCCTATTGGTGGAGTTGATGGAACGTTGGAAGAAAGATTAGANAATATTGATACAACNACTACTATTTTGGCAAAAACNGGTTCTCTTGCTGGGGNAAGTTGTTTATCAGGTTATATTATTTCNAATACTAAAANTCCACTTGCTTTTTCTATTTTGATGAATGGATTNGTCAATTCATCTACACNNTACCGNAAGCTTCAGGATGAAATAGTTTATGCANTAACAAAAATAAAACTATGATAAAGCCAAAAAGATTAAANTCTCAATCTACTATNGGAATAATCAGTCCATCCTATTGGATTGATGAAAATATTTTAAANCAAACATCANAAATTTTTACGAGCCGAAATTTTAAACTTGTATATGGNAAAAGTATCTATACAAAAGATGGTCCTTTTGCNGGGAGNCCTGAACTNCGAGCTAATGATATTCATGAAATGTTTTTAGATCCTTCAATTGATGCAATTNTATGTGCTCGGGGAGGTTATGGTGCGAACAAAGTCATCCCTTTACTTGATTATGAATTAATAAAAAANCACCCCAAAATATTTATGGGATATAGTGATATAACTGCATATCTGATTTCNATAACTCANCGTACTNAATTGNTAACCTTTCATGGNCCTATGCTANCATCATACAAACATGGATTTGTAGAATATAATTATAATCAAATGATAAATATATTATCCGGTGAGAAGGNTNTNCATATTATTCCACCGAAAACAATGAACCCNCANATTCTAAAAACTGGAAATGCANTTGGTCCTTTATGGGGAGGNAATTTGACGCTAGTAATGAATCGTCTTGGANCAAATGATCAAATCGAAACTAATAATNCCATATTATTTTTAGAGGATTTAAATGAATATTATTATTCCTTNGAGCGCATGCTTATCCATNTACNGAGGGCNGGTNTATTAGATAATATTGCAGGACTTATTATTGGAGAATTAATCAACATGAAAGATGAAGATGTACCATTCGCTAAGTCAACTGATGAAATANTAATGGATATTTGCGGAAAAATGGATTTTCCCATTATAACAAATTTTTCATGTGGTCATGGTACATACCAAGCAACTCTACCTATATCATTGCCTGTAGAATTACATGCTGGAAATACTACATCTATAANACTTCTTGAATCAGCTGTTCAATGACTTTTTGTAGAAAAGTCTATCTNTCTTCACTTTACTCTTTCCATTATATTAAAAATATTTTTACTCAATTATGACTAATTACAAACAAGATCTCGGTCTAAAAGAATCTATTGCAATAGTAATTAGTAGAATAATTGGGTCAGGAATATTTCGTGTACCTGCATCAATTATGGTTCTCGTTGGATGTACGTCTTTATTTGGGGTTGTGTGGATAATCGGAGGATTAATTACAATCTTTGGCGCTGTTATATATGCAGAATTATCAGCAATGATGCCAAAATCTGGAGGACCCTACGTATTTTTAAAAGCCGCTTATGGGCCATATATTGCTTTTATAAGAGGTTGGGCAATGTTCTTTGTNTCAGAGACTGCATCCATTGTAGCAGTAGCATTNGTNTTCTCAGAATATATTAGTTCAATATGGCTAATCATATATGGCCAGCAATTTGATTTGATTACCATATTTTTTNTATCATTGATCACTATATGGATTTTAACATTTATTAACTTGTTTGGTGTAAGTCTTAGTGGAAAAGTTCAGNTTTTTTTCAGTATTCTTAAGATAACTGCGCTTGGAGGTATTATTGGGGCAACTCTNACNGGATTTAATACTGGCAATATAGAGAATTTCAGTNATCCCTTTTGGCCTGAAACATTTGGGTGGCATACAATACTATCTATCGGCGCAGCTNTACGATACGCNTTTTTTGCATTTAGTGGATGGGAAGGTGCAACCTATATTGCGGAAGAAGTAAAAGAACCACAACGCACTCTTCCCCTATCTTTATTTATAGGTATTGCTGGAGTAATGCTGCTTTACATAGGTGCTAATCTCGGCTATTTATATCAATTAGATGTTGAAACAATTAAAGAAAATAAATGGGTTGCAACAGCAGCNATGAAAGTTGTTTTAGGAACGTCCGGAGGTGTCCTTATATCACTTGCAGTTGCAATTAATGCATTCGGTAATATCAGNACTCAAATTTTAACCAAAAGTCGTACTTGGCATGCAATGGCNCGTGATGGTTTATTTTTTCAACAGTTNAAAANTCTTCATCCAAAATATAATACTCCAAATAATGCTCTTATTGGTCAAGGAATATGGGCAACTGTATTACTAATTTTTTCAGTTTTNGCCACTTNTAAACAATCAGGTATTTCAGGAACAAATACATATGAAATGATTATTGATTTTTTCTCTGCAACAAGTACAATATTTAATATTCTGACTTTTTCCTCNATNTATATACTGAGNAAAAAATGGGNAGATAAAAACCGACCNTACAAAGCACTATTTTATCCATGGAGTATGATTATAGTTCTTTTANTATATAGTTCCTTTTTTATAATTACTTTAATTACGGCTTTCATACCATCAATAATTGGTTTTGCATTAACTTTGAGNGGGACTTTTTTCTACAGGAAAATCAGTAAAATAAATACATAGGTTTCTNAATAATAATTGGATATCCAGGATAATGCCCATGCAGTTAATAATCCAAAATAAATTCCTATAATATTTCCTAAGACGCCCATAAGCAACCCTACTGGTGCAAGGGATTTTTGGTATACTGTTGCAATTATAGGAGCACTTACAACTCCTCCTATATTAGCTTGACTACTTGTAGCAATTAAAAACATTGGCACCTTTAATAATCTNCCTCCCATAAATAGGATTNCTGCATGTACAGCAATCCAACATATACCTACNAGTANAAATACAGGAGCATATATAATAGAAGTAAGATTTGCCTTTGCACCAATAGTAGCTAATAATAAATACAGGAAAAAATTACCAATATGTGAAGCTCCAGCATTTTCNAGATCAGATAATGGNGTAAGNGANAANATAATACCTAAAATNCTCACTATTATAATTGTCCAACCAAAGCTCGTAACNATNCTTCCTAAATCTGGTANCCATTCGCCAATTTTTAATGAATANTATCCACCTATCATCCCAATTGATAAAATAGTAATCAAATCAATAAATCTTATTGGTCTTCTTTTAGAGTCAATGTCACTCATTTGGATATTGATATTTTCAATTAAAGAAGTTTTAACTCCATTCCAGCGATCAATCCGTTCCTGATAAGCGGAAAAAAATATCACTATTCCCATCCAACCATATCCAACTATTGTGTCCACAATTATCATTATTCCAAATAAATCATCTGGTGTTCCAATTGATGATCCTACCGCAACCATATTTGCACTACCACCAATCCAACTNCCTGAAAGNGCNCCNAANCCTTTCCAAGAATNATAAGGAAGCCAANNNGCAAATATTGTAAATGATACTATCCCACCAATAACTACACTAATTGTAGCAATGAACATTATTAAAATAGCTTTGGAACCAAGTTTTTTTAATGCAGGAAAATTTGATGANAGAAGAAGTAAGATTAATGCAGGTGGAAGTAAATAAGTTTTTATCCANTCATATAATACTGATGATTCTGGNAGNATNCCTAANGTTGTNGANAACATNGGAAGGAAATATATCCAAATAACCGTTGGTAGATACTTAAATAATCCTGAAAATTCTGATTTGGAATTAAGATAGTATATTAAACCCATTAAAGCGATCAAATACACTAAAATTGCCATTGGATCTTGTAAAGGAATCATGAAGTCATCTTTCCTAATATTACAGGCTTATTTGCTCCAGTAACTGAAGGTATGTTTCCAGGAATTTCTTTGATATAGGCCACAGCAAAAATAGCAAAACCTAGAGCTTCTTTGCTATCGATAGATATATCTAATTTACTTGATGGTAAAACTTGAATTGGGTTAAATAAATCTTTTAAGAATTTCATTACGCACGTATGATGAGCCCCACCTCCACTTACAATTATTTTACTCACATTATGATCTTTAATAAATTTCTCACATCCTAAAAAAACAGTCCTTGCAGTAAAAAAAGATAATGTTGCTAATTGATCTTCAAAATTAAATCTATCAAGATCTTTAATATGTTTGTTTAACCAATTCATACCGAACTGATCTCTACCCGTTGATTTTGGTGGGCTTTGGATAAAATATGATTGATCCAACCATTTAGATATTAATTTTTTATCTACATTACCTTTAAGAGCAAGTTGACCTCTATTATCAAATCCATCTTTAAATTTTCTAAGATATGCTTCATCTAATAATGACATTCCAGGTCCAGTATCAAAACCTATTATATAATCATTAGATTTTGATGGTAAAAATGTTACATTGGCTATTCCACCAAGATTCAATGTAATTACTGAAGTTTCTTTATTTCGGAATAACCATTCATCTATTTTTGGCATTAATGGAGCACCAGTACCACCTGCATCAATATCTGCTGATCTAAAATCTGAAATTACTGGAACGTTTAATTTTTCCGCTAAGTATTGAGGAGAACCAATCTGTACAGAGGATTTTCCGCTAATATGATGAATTGTCTGACCATGAGAACCAATTAGATCTAAATTATTTATTTCTTTTGTTTGTAAGTGATTATATAATGTATCTGCATACCATTNCCCAAGATAATCATCCAATTTATTGTAATCTAATTCTGGATTATAAACTACTTGTCTAATCTTGTCTTTCAGATCATTAGGATATGGAATAGATATGTCATCAATTATTTGATAATGCACATCATTATTCAAGCTGATATCTGTAATAACAATATCAAGACCATCCATTGAAGTTCCTGTCATTAGACCAGCAGTTCGTATTATTTCTTTTGAAGATAAATTCATAAAAGATTTACTTAGATTTAAAAATAATCAATCAAAAATCAAGTGATTACTATTGCAAAAATAAATCTAATTTAATCGAAGTATTGATTTTATTAAGGAATTATGAAATTTTCTACGAACTTGCTTAATTCCAGGATTATTACGCGTCGGATAGACTCTATTTGTAAGTAATACAACTACTAGCTCTTGCTCCGGATCTATCCAAAAAGAAGTACCCGTATAACCCAAATGACCAAANGCCTTATCGGAAAAATAATCNCCGGCACTGCTTGCTCCATCACGATCAGGTCTGTCCCATCCATATCCTCTATTTGCTTCATCAACCGTACTTTGTCTTNTAGTAAATAATGATAANAAATCTTTATCAATAATTTTNTTNTCTCCNACCATTCCATCATTTAATAACATTTGGCCATATTTCCCNANATCCTCTGCATTAGAGAATAATCCTGCATGAGCAGATATCCCNCCAAGCAAATTTGCATTTTCATCATGGACATAACCATGAGCAGTTTTTCTNGGAAAAAGATCATATGACAGAGATTTCATAGGACCAAATAATTNTGTAGCTATATAGGCAATTTTCCTCCTAAATGAATCATTGGAAATACCAATTGGTATTACTGTTCTTTCAGTTGGTGGAATATTTTTCCATTGATTTGCAGGAGGATTATAAAATGTATTGTTCATTCCAAGCGGTGAAAAAAACCAACTTTTTCCAAGAGCATGAAGATTATTACCTCCTATTCTTTCTAAAATTGTTCCTAAAAGTATCATGCCTAAATCACTGTATTTGTATTCGCTTCCTGGCTTATATGTAAGTCTCCGATTAATTATATTATCAAGAATATCACCCCTTCCTTTATATTTACTCTCCAGAAAATATCGATGATAAGCGCTTAATCCTGATTCATGAATTAATAAATGGCGAATTGTGATTGTATCCTTTCCAGATTTATAAAAATCTGGGAAAAAATCATTAATAGGCTGATCTAGAGTGAGCTCTTCATCATCAACTAGCTTCATTACAATTGGAGTTGCAGATACTACCTTTGTTATTGATGCAAGATCAAATATAGTTTCTGTAGAAACTTCTTTCGATTTATGATATGTATGGTANCCGAATCCTTTTGAAACGATTGTTTCCCNATGTTGAGAAATATATACTTGTGCACCTGGAAAAATTTTAGCTTCTATAGCACTATCTATAACTGATAANGAGTAAGAAANATCTATTTTCTCTAATATNNNATCATCTCGATGNNCAAGAATTTGACTNCCTCTTATTAATTNTTTATCTANGTCAACAGGTAAACGACCNGTGATANCAATATTTGTTAATAAANCATTAGCAGCAGCTTCTACNAAAACACTACCGTATCCATACGCAGCAATATATGTATCAATATAATCGTAGTTTGGTAAATAAGGACTACCAAANCTGGTTACAATAAANGGAATTCCTCTTTCATGTAACTTNTTTAATAAATCTGCATAACTAGGATCTATAGTNGCTATTCCTTTATTCATGCGGATTCGTACAACTACCGATATGAATGNCAAATCAACATCCTTTAACTNATTAGTTATTTCATTTATTTTTTTATTATTCACTTTTTCAGATACGATAATTTCTTTTAAATCTGGATAATAGTTGTTTAACCTATTTTTCATAGGGAACAAATACTTTTGAGAGTTTTTATTCTCAGTGATTGCCAAATGAGCAATCTTTTTATAATCTGATATTTTGCTTAATAAGTCATCTTTATCTTTAACAACCGTAATAGATAACTGAGCTATTTTATTCGCAATCCTTTTATGATTAGGATTTCCAATTATAGAATTACTTTCTTCCCAATCTCTTATACCTCTATCTGATAATAGATTAAGATCTTCCTTTGCCAGCCAAATTCGCTTTACAGATTCATTTATTCTTTCCTCCGATATACGTCCAGACAGAACTGCTTCTTTTATTGCATTTATTGTTGAGTCTACGTCAAGAGGTAATAAAATAATATCAGCACCTGCCTCTACTGCTCTTACACAGGCCTCAGAAGATTTGATGTTATTTAAAGCTCCCATCTCCATGGCATCCGTAACAATTAAACCATCAAACTTTAATTTTTTCCTCAACAATTCATTGGTAATTACTGAAGATAAAGTTGCTGGTTTTTTCGAACGATCTATACCAGGTGTTATTACATGCGCAGTCATTACCATTTTTACACCATTTTTTACTGAAGATTTGAATGGTGGTAACTCAATTTTAGAAAAGTCCTTTTTATTCCCTGGAATTATTGGCAATCGAGTATGGCTATCTGTTGCTGTATTGCCATGCCCTGGAAAATGTTTAACACAAGCGTAAACATTTTGCTCTTGAACACCACGAATAAATGAATTTCCAAAAATACTAACCATACGTGGATCATCACCATACGATCTAAAATTGATAATAGGATTATCCGGATTATTATTTACATCCATCACTGGTGCAAATATCATATTAACTCCAAAAGCTTTTGCTTCTTTGGCAGTAATCATACCCTGCTCATATGCCAAAATATTTCGTCCCGTTGCTGCTACAGCCATATTTGTTGGGAATAGCGTTGCGCCATCATACCATTGGCCGAGTCCTCTTTCATAATCAGCAGCAACAAACAATGGAATCTCTGACCAACTTTGAGCTATTTGTATACGATTAAATGTTTCTTCTAATCCTCCTCCGTAAACAACTGCTCCACCTATTCCCAATTCATTTATCCATCTATGAAATTGTTTATATTCAAATGTTGTGTCGTTTGTTATATCTCCTTTTAATCGAAACACAATCATCTGAGCTATTTTTTTATCAAGTGAAAGTTTTTCCCAGGGCTCCTGGATAATTTCTATTTCTTCTTTGCTTACAAAGAGTTGACAACCTGTTATAAACAAGAATAAGAATAAGAAAATAAGTTTAGAAAAAGTTATGTGACCGTCTTTCATTTGGCTTCAAAGTTAATTGCTCTTAATCAAGCATTCTACATTCAATTCTATCCTTGTGTAACTTAATGACTAAAAATAGATTACTTTACTAATTAATTATTATCTACATAGAGACTATAGATATATCTAATGAAATCTGAAGAAAAAAAATATACTATTATTGGAGTTGATGGCGGTGGATCTAAAGTATCTGCAGGAATTATAGAATCTAATGAAATATCAACTTTCACAATCAAATCATTATCACATCAATATTATAATGAGTCATCAGAATTTAATTCTGACTTTTCTCCAGTGGCTATGGATATCCAATTAAATGAATATAATAAAGAACAATACAATGTGAATAACGATGAGATTCTTCAAGGAAACACAATCATAGAATCATTTCATAACTCTATCATAAATCTAAAAATTAAAAAACCCATATTGATAGGACTTGGGATGGTAGGTTTAAAAACAAAAGATTTGAGAGGTATCGGGGCAATTGCTAATGGACCAAGAATGCCAAAATTTTGTTTCCAATTAGAGAATGAATTAAATGAATCAAACATTCATTTACACAAACCAATTCAATATATTGGAAGTGATGCTGATAACTGTGGAATTGGTGAAGAATATGGAAAAGATGGTTTATTCAAAGATATTCAGAATGGCTACTATATAGGTGGTGGTACAGGTACAGCAGATGCATTAAAACTTAAAAATGAATTGATCCCTTTTGATAACATATCTTCATGGATAGCTAAGACATGGGAAATATTAAATGGAAATAATATTTCCATGGAGAAGTACACATCGCTTCAAGGTATTCAATCTATATATAGTTCCTATTCCAAGATACCAATCAATAAGCTTCGGGATGAGTCAATCTATGCAAATCAAATTTTTTCAAGAGCATTAGAAAATGAACAAGCAGCTTTATTAACTTGTGAAGATATAACAAGATATATGTCTACTTTAATTGTAGAACGTATTGAAACAATTTTTAGTGGTTGGCAAAATAAATTTCAACTGTTAAATCCTAAACATAATATTTTGGAGAATAATCACCCATACAGAAATAATTTGTTACAACGCATAATCATAGGACAAGGTCTTGGTAAATTATTTCATCTATCAAAGAATACGCCTTTACTTTGGGATCCATTACATAATAATATATATGATATGATAAAGAAGTCTTGTGTGTTACCCTTAGAAGCTAAAAATTCCCTTTTTGAAGGACAAATTCTGAAGAAAGACTTTATTATGACATCCAACTTAGATAATTCTGCGCTTTTGGGTGCAGGGATATCAGCAATTTATCATTAATTATGAATAATGAATCAAATAGACTGTTTGCGCTTGATTGCTTGCGAGGACTGACCATTGCTTTTATGATCATTGTTAACACACCTGGAAGCTGGTCATATATTTATAGTCCTCTACGGCATGCAAAATGGCATGGGTGTACTCCGACAGATTTAGTTTTTCCTTTCTTTTTATTTATTGTTGGAGTTGCAATGAGATTTTCATTCAAACAATACAATTACGAACCATCAGCTAACCTTATTAAAAAAGTTTTTTGGAGAACAGTGACAATTTTTGCATTTGGTTTAATACTAAATGCATATCCATTTATTCGCCAGGATTGGGATTGGTCCAGTTTGCGTATTATGGGTGTTTTACAGCGCATTGGTTTAGCATACGGATTGGCATCAATAATTTCATTGTACATAAAAGATAATAAAATATGGATACCCTGCTGTATCATTCTCATAGGTTACTGGTTTATATTATTTTTATTTGGAGGGAATGACCCATACGGACTTAATACCAATGTTGTGCGCACCATTGATATAGCTTTATTGGGTGAAAAGCATCTCTGGCTTGGAAATGGAGTGCCATTCGATCCAGAAGGATTATTAAGTACTATACCTGCAACAGTTACTGTTCTTATTGGATATTATGTAGGTATGCTTATTCAAGAAAATGAAAATCAAAGTTTACTTGTAAAATCTTTAGTAATACATGCTGCACAAATTGCAGCAATTGGATGGATTTGGGGATTTTTCTTTCCGATTAACAAACCACTATGGACCAGCAGTTATGTTTTATACACTGCTGGAATAGCAACTTTCTTCCTAGCTCTATTCATATTTCTTATAGATATAAAAAATTATAGAAAACCGTTTTGGCCATTAATGATTTTTGGAACTAACTCTATTTTTGTTTTTGTTGGCTCTGGCATATGGGTGAAAACAATTATAAATATAAAGTTTATATTTAATGGAGATTTGATTTCAGGTTATAATTATCTATATAGTTCTTTTTTTCAACCCTTGGCAGGAAATATCAATGGATCGCTCCTATTTGCATTAACTCATGTATTAGTGTGGTGGCTAATCCTATATTGGCTTTACCGAAAAAAAATATTTATTAAAATATAAATAACTATGTCTTTAAATATCTTTATTACTGGTACTAGTAGCGGCATTGGAGAATCACTAGCATACTATTATTCTCAGAAGGGGTATACAATTGGTATAACGGCNAGACGAAATGATCGTTTNCAAACNGTCGCAGATAAATGTATCGAGCTTGGTGGAAACCCAATAGTGTATAATATTGATGTATCAGATAAAGAAAAATGTAAAGATGCAGCAAAAGATTTTATGTCAANAAATAAAGGTATAGATATTGTCATAGCAAATGCTGGTGTTGGAGGTGATGACAATATTTTAAGTGGTGATCCTTCTGAAATAAATAGTATACTTAAAATAAATTTACTTGGCGTAACTAACAGTGTTATACCATTCATTCCAAAAATGAAAGAACAACATTCAGGAAGGATTGCAATAATTAGTTCTATTGCTAGTTTTCGAGGATTGCCTCATCATGGAGGTTATTCTGCTAGTAAAGCAGCACTGCGAAACTTAACTGAGAGCTGGAATTACACCTTAAAACCTTATGGGATATCATTGACTACAATATTTCCGGGATATATAGATACAGAAATGACAAAAGATCATAAATTTAAAATGCCATTTTTAATGCACTCTGATAAAGCTTCAAGAATAATCGCTAATTCAATTCAACAAAAAAAACGCAAATTAATTTTACCCTGGCAATGGAAGTTTATCATCCCAATATTTTGTATTCTCCCTCGATTTTTGATTTATAGATTTACTCCTAATCAAATAAAATTAAAGTAACTTGCTTTTTTAACTTACGTTACTGCAACTTCATGGAGGCTATGGTTATATAAGGAATACCCGATTGCTAAAACTTTCATTGCTGCTCGAGTTCAACCAATATATGGTTGAACNAATGAAATTATGAAAAGAATAATTGAATCNAGATATTTTACCATATTGGTTACTGGCAAAAATNAANAAATATGATTAATACCTTTAGNTCCCAACTAAATGAAATTAACTCTGGTGCAAGTAGACCAAAGAATGTAGATCAAACTTTAGTAAAGAAACTTGGAGTTNTAGGATCTGGATTAATGGGNCATGGCATAACATATGTATCAGCATTATCTGGAATTGAAGTAGTAATGACTGATTCTTCTCAAGAAAATGCAGAAAAAGGGCTTTCAAGAATAAAAGATATTTTACATGACAGTGTTAAACTGGGTCAAACAACACAAGAAAATGAAGAAAAAATTCTTAATCGCATAACAGCAACAGATGATTACAATAACCTTCAGGATTGTGATTTAATAATTGAGGCAGTATTTGAAGATCGTGATTTGAAAGGACAAGTTACAGCTCAAGCTGAAAAAATCATGGATGGAAATGGAATATTTGCATCTAATACTTCTACTCTGCCTATTTCTGGTCTTGCAAAAAAATCTATTCGCCCAGAAAAATTTATTGGTATACACTTCTTTTCTCCTGTTCATAAAATGAAACTTGTAGAAATTATCAAAGGTGAAAAAACCAATGATGAAACAATAGCAAAAGCGTTTGATTATGTATTAAAAATTAGAAAGATACCAATTGTTGTAAATGACAGTCGCGGGTTTTATACATCACGAGTATTTAGTACGTACACAAATGAAGGATTAGCATTACTTGCTGAAGGAAACCATCCACAAGAAATTGAATTAGCAGGAAAAAAGGCTGGAATGCCAGTGGGGCCTCTTGCCGTAATTGATGAAGTAAATCTTGGTTTAGTTGCACGAATAAGAAATCAAACTAGAAAAGATCTTGCTGCTGAAGGAAAAGAACTGCCATTAGTGCCTGCTGATCCAGTAATTGATCTAATGACCGAAACAATGAATCGTTTAGGGAGAGCAAATGGTGGAGGTTTTTATGAGTATCCAGAAAATGGGAAAAAATATCTTTGGCCTGAATTACAAACCCACTTTCCTCCCGCTAAAAATCCTCTAAATCAAGATCAAATGATAGAAAGAATATTATTTATACAAGCTATAGAAACAATCCGCGCCTATGAAGAAAATGTTGTGACCTCTGTTGCTGATGCTAATATTGGAAGTATTTTTGGCTGGGGGTTTTCTCCCGTCAAAGGAGGAACGCTACAGTTTGTAAATGACTATGGAATTCAGGAATTTGAAAAAAGATCTCAAGAACTAGCAAAAAAATATGGTGAACGTTTTAATCCTCCAAAAATGTTGAAAAAAATGGCTTCCAAAAAAGAAGAGTTTTAAAAAAATTTATGAAAAAGAATAAAACAGTTAAGATTGGTTGTGCTTCTGCTTTTTGGGGTGATACAAGTAGCGCTGCGCCACAACTAGTACATAGTGGCAGTATAGATTATCTTGTTTTTGATTATCTTGCAGAGGTCACCATGTCTATTCTAGCTGGTGCAAAAATGAAGAATCCTGATTTAGGATATGCGACTGACTTTATCAAACATATTGGTCCTCTTCTAACTGATATAAAGAAACAAGGTATTAAAGTTATTAGTAATGCAGGTGGGATTAATCTCAAATCATGTCGAAACGCTGTATTAGAAGAAGCAAAAAAGGAAGGAATTGAATTAAATATCGCAATTGTTGAAGGTGATAATCTAATTAATCAAGAAAATGCTTTAAGAAAACTACCAGTTAAAGAATTAGAAACTNNTAAANCTATGCCAAANGGAATNGTNAGTATCAATGCATATCTAGGNGCTGNTGGTNTCAGNCANGCNCTTNAACNNGGTGCAGATATGGTTATNACAGGTNGATGTGTTGANAGNGCNGTTGTNTTAGGTCCATTAATGTATGAATTNGACTGGAAANATAATGAATATGACAAGCTTGCTGCTGGGAGCTTAGCNGGTCACATCATTGAATGTGGAGCACAATGTACTGGAGGAAATTTCACCGATTGGCATTTAGTTAATAATTTTGANAANATGGGCTTTCCTATTGTTGAGGTTGAATCCGATGGAAGNTTCATTGTAACCAAACCNNAAGGAACAGGNGGNATTNTTTCATTTGGCTCTGTAGCAGAACAATTTCTTTATGAAATTGGTAACCCTGGGTCCTACATCCTTCCTGATGTGACATGTGATTTTACAAATGTTCATATTAAAGAAGTAGATCATGAAAAAGTATTGGTTAAGGGAGCAAAAGGANTTGCACCAACAAATACATATAAAGTATCGGCAACATACTTGCATGGTTATCGAATTACAATAGCTGTGATTATTTGTGGAATAAATGCTCCAAAGAAAGCCCAAGTTAGTGCTNANGCAATTATTAAAAAGACTAAACGNATTTTTTCGGANAATGGATTGGGAGATTATNTGGATACAAATATATCNATAATCGGAACTGAAACAACTTATGGAAAAAATGGAGNTANAACTGAGCCACGGGAAGTATTATTGAGAATTATTGCGAGACATAAANAAAAAGATGCATTAATATTACTTTCAAGAGAGCTNGCNCAAGCTTCAACAGGAATGACTCCTGGGTTTATCAANATGCTTGGAGGAAGACCTTCCGTNTCNCCATCCATACGCTTATTTTCTTTTTTAATACCAAAAGNACAAATAATNACTACAGTAGATATNCATGATNAACAGTNTGAAGTAGAAACCTATACAGCAAAATCNAATCATATGGATACCAACACAAAAATATCTGGTTTGTCTGATAATATAGATACTACTGATACGGAGGTAGCATTGATAAATTTAGCTTATGCACGCAGCGGTGATAAAGGCGATCATGCCAATATTGGTGTCATAGCAAGAAAAGCTGAATATTTACCGTATATTCGAAATGCTCTTTCAATAGAAATAGTAGCAAAATATTTTGCTCACGTTCTAAAAGGCGAAGTTGAACGATGGGATGTTCCCGGGATTAACGGATTAAATTTTTTACTTAAGAATTCATTAGGTGGTGGTGGTATGGCCAGTCTAAATGTAGACCCTCAAGGAAAAGCATATGCTCAACAACTATTAGATATAATGATACCAGTTCCGCATATAATTGCTGAGGAAACGAAAAAAAATCATGACTAATCTACCGCATACAAAAAATCTAGAATTAGACATTTCAAATGGCTGGCTTACTATCTGGATTAATCGTCCCAATAGTCGCAATGCTCTTACCAATGATATGATTGAGGACTTCAATAATGTTTTTAATTCAATTCGTGATGACCGTTCTGTACGGGGAATTACTTTCCGGGGTAAAGAAGGCGTATTCTGTGCCGGTGCTGATTTAAAAGCAATTAAATCTATATTTGATGGAAAATCAAAAAAAGAAGATGTTATTCGATTTAGCATTGCAGCTGGAAATTTCTTTGAATCTATAAATACTTTGCCACAAGTNACNGTNATGGTGATTGAAGGAGCCGCCATGGCTGGGGGTCTTGGTCTAGCTTGNNGTGGTGATTTTATTATTACACATAAGGATACTCGTTTTTCTTTAACAGAAACGATGATNGGNCTTACACCCGCACAAATTTCACCNTTCGTTATACANAGATTGGGCTTTGTAAAAGGGAAACAACTAATGCTNACAGCNGTACAAATAAATGGAGAAGAAGCTCTAAATATTGGTCTTGCTGATTTTGCTGGTAATACAGNGTCTGAACTTGAAGATCTTGAACNAAAAATTAAAAATCAGGTATTAAAATGNGCACCAGGTGCANTNGCGGAAACAAAACGGNTGATTANNCTTATTGCGGANATACCAAGGGAAGAATTNGTATCCAAAGCAGGTGNGAGTTTTGCTGAACGNGTATTAAGTGATGAAGGTCGTGAAGGTATTGCTTCATTTCTTGAAAAACGGAAACCAGGATGGGTNGTGTGAAGTAAAGTAATCATTTGANTTNCCTAAGATAATTTACATTCTAAGNATACGCTATACGATTCACNAAAAAACACAAAGCCATATTAAAACGANTTCAGAAATTTGTNGAAAATGAAATNAGACCTTACTTGGATAAATGAGAAGAAGCTTGATTTTGANAGNTCACANATCATGNGGGNTTTAGCCAATATCTANNTNGGATTATAAAAAAAAGGAAAAGTAATGAGTATTTTAAAAAATAAAACAGTATTTATCACAGGNGGTAGCCGTGGAATAGGAAAAGCAATAGGATTAAGANTAGCTCGTGAAGGAGCAAATATAGTAATTGCTGCAAAAACTGTAGAACCTCATCCAAAATTACCTGGAACAATTTTTACAGCAGCTGATGAAATANATAANGCTGGTGGANAAGGATTGGCNATTTGTACTGATATTCGATTTGAAGATCAAGTTAAAGCTGCAGTAGAACAGACTGTTGATACTTTTGANGGTATAGATATTNTAATTAATAATGCTAGTGCAATCCAACTTACAGGGACATTAGAAACTGAAATGAAAAGATATGATCTTATGCATCAAATCAATGTCCGTGGAACATATATGGTTTCAAAACAATGTATACCATACTTAAAGGATGCAAATAACCCACATATTCTAAACTTATCACCACCATTGAATATGGAAACAAGATGGTTTGCGCCCCATGTAGCATATACAATGTCCAAATTCGGAATGAGCATGTGTGTCTTAGGAATGGCAGGGGAATTAAAAAAAGATGGTATTGGAGTTAATGCTCTTTGGCCAAAAACTGTTATTAAAACTGCTGCTGTACAAAACCTTTTAGGGGGTGATAAGGTAATGGAAAAAGCTCGAAAACCAGATATAATGGGTGATGCAGCTTTTGCTATATTAAGTAAAAAAAGTTCTGAGTGTTCGGGAAATTATTTTATNGATGANGAAATATTACGATCTGAAGGAGTAACTGATTTTAGTAATTATGCTAATGTATCCGATAGTGAATTAATGCCAGATTTCTTTATATAGCAATAATCAGGAATACATTTCATTTATTAAATCTTGGTAGTTATTTATAACTACTTTCCTTTTCACTTTTAATGTAGGAGTTACTTCATCCTTNTCTTGATCTAATTCTTCTTCCAGAATACGAAATTTTTTGACTGTTTCATAACTAGCTAAATCTNTATTTAACTGTGAGATNTCNGTCTTTATTAAATCAATGACTTTTTGTTTTTTTGTTAAATCAGATAAATCCTGATACATTATTCTATTATCTTTGGCAAACTTAGCAATTTCATCTTNATCTAAAGTAATTAAAGNCGTTAAATATGGTTTTTTATCTCCATAAACCANTGCAAGACTAATGTAAGGGCTTGTTTTCAATAGATTCTCAATGTTTTGAGGAGCAACATTTTTTCCACCNGCCGTAATAATAATATCTTTCTTTCTATCAGTAATAAATAAATANCCATCTTCATCTAAATAGCCAATATCACCCGTATGTAACCAAATATCTCCATTCTCATCAGGAATTAACAATTCTTTTGTATCCTCTTCGTTATTATAATATCCAGAAATATTTTGTGGGCACTTTGTACATATTTCGCCATCATCAGCAATCTTAATTTCCGTATTAGCTAAAGCTTGACCNACTGATCCAATCTTAGCTTTACCAATTTTATTTCCTGTAACAATTCCTGTTGTTTCTGTCATTCCATATCCTTCATAAATATCAAGTCCAACCCAATGAAAGTATCTTATAATATTAGGAGAAATGGGTGCTGCACCAGAAAGTAAATAGCGAATATTTCCACCAAACATATCCTTTATTTTTCTAAAAACAAGAAAATGGGCTAACAATCTATTTAATTTTATCCAAATATTTGGCTCTTTACCTTCGTCTTTCAATTCTGAATACTTTTTTCCTATAGTTATAGCCCAATTATATATTGNTTTTTGAAATGGCGTTGCATCCTTAATTGCAATAGAAATCTTGGCATAAAATTTTTCAAATACTCTGGGAGTACCAAACATAACTGTTGGTCCTGTTTGACGAAGATTGTATGGCATATCTTCTAGACTATCAGCATAAACTGTTACGTAACCAGAATACAATTTTATAAAATGACCTAATAATCTTTCAGCAATATGGGATAAAGGTAAATANGATATACCTAGATCATTTCTATANGTTGGCAATAAGTCTGGTAAACTTTTTGCAACAGAAATAACATTATTACTATTGAACATACCAGCTTTGGGATTCCCTGTAGTACCAGAAGTATATGTAAAGCTGATAATATCNTCTGGCTTAACAGATTGTAATTTATCNTCAAAATTACCAATNTTTTTAGCACGATGAGANGCTCCCANTTCTCTAAACTTTTCAATAGACAGCACATTAGGCAATTCATCTGGAATATATTTATCCATGACCACTACTTTTTTTATTTNAGATAGATCATCCCAGATTGTCAACATTTTATCTAACTGTTCCTGGTCCTCAACAAATACAATCTTACTTCCGCTATGTTTCACAATATATTTAACCTGATCTTCAGTATTTGATGCATAAACTGGCGCAGTAATACATCCAATTCCCATTATAGCCATATCTATTACAACCCACTCTAGTCTTGTCTCAGANAAGATAGACACCTTATCTCCTTTTTTTAATCCCTCAGCAATTAATGCATGTCCTAAATCTCTTGCCCANCTTCCATAATCATTCCAAGTGTGACTTTCCCAAATTCCTTTATTTTTCCGCCACATAGTAATATCATCTCCATAATTCTCAACATTATACCAAAATAATTTTGGAANTGTATTTACTATATTNGTATNTGGTTTATCNATCATCTCCATTAACCNCCCCATAGTTTTTCTCTGCGAATATATTTCCCCTCACCTAAATACTGTTCACGTACTTTTTCCTCNTTTATTAACTCATCATAGGTNCCNCTTAAGAAAATTTTACCTGTTGTTAATACATAACCATAATCTGCTATTTTTAANGCATGGTTNACATTCTGCTCAACTANTAAAATTGTGACACCCGATTTATGCAATTCTTTTATAGTAGCAAAAATATCTTGAACTAATAATGGTGATAGNCCCATTGATGGTTCATCTAACAATAATAATCTAGGCTTTATCATTAATGCNCGAGAAATCGCTAACATTTGTTGTTCTCCACCNCTTAATGTACCAGCTAATTGATCCTTACGTTTTTTTAATATAGGGAAATGAGCATAAGCTTCTTCCATTCTTTCACTTAATAACTCTTTTTCCTTAATTAANAATCCNCCCATAAATAAGTTNTCATANACTGTNAAATCTGGNAATATCCTTCNCCATTCAGGGACATGNCTAATACCCATAGAAACAATTTTTTCNGGATCTTTTCTATCNATCCGAATATTNTTAAAATGNATAGTNCCATTTTCAGGNTCAACNAANCCNCTNATAGTTTTTAAAATTGTTGNCTTACCTGCNCCATTNGCTCCTAAAATAGTTACAAGCTGACCTTCTTNNACATTNAGTGANACTCCATGCAACGCTTTTATTTTTCCATAGTATGTTTCAACTCCAACTAGTTTAAGCATCAACAGGTTCTCCTAANTATGNNTCAATNACTTTNGGATCATCTTTAACNANATTNGGCTNNCCTANAGCAANAANTTTTCCNGATTCTAAAACACANATTNNATCAGANATACTCATAACTAAATTCATATCATGNTCTACNAATAANACAGNTACTCCAAGTTCATCNCTTATNTCTCTAANAATATTTGCTATNTCTCTAGTNTCNTGATCATTCATCCCNGCTGCNGGTTCATCTANTAGAATTAATTTNGGTTTNGATACAAGNGCTCTNGCAATTTCAGCTAATTTTTGAATNCCAAATGGTTGTCCCATCATAAATTTTTGCTCATAATTTGCCATTCCNAAAAAATCCATGATTTCAAGNGCCATNGATTCTTCCGCTTTTCTTTGATCTCTACTNACNCATCTNTTTAGCGTNCCNANNGTATCAATTCTACTATTGGCCCCTAAAAGGATATTATCTAATATTGTCATAAATGGAATATTCTGCACATTTTGAAANGTNCGTGATATACCAGAATGAATAATACGATGTGCTTTTTTNCCTAATAAATTNTCGCCATTAAAATATATTTTCCCATTTTGAGGTTTGTTAAATCCATTTATGCAATTAAATAATGTNGTTTTACCAGAACCNTTTGGACCAATAAGAGAAAATATTTCGTTATTTTTTACTGAAAANGAAACCTCATCAAGCGCAACCAANCCGGAAAAACGCATTGTTAAACTATCAATAANGAGATCTNTCATAAAAGAATTAGNGCTCNGTTNTNACAGAGCCCTAATATGCTANCTATTTTTTATTCGAGCCAATCAGAAATGACNACTTGCTCNCCATTNTGCATTTGAACAAGTTNTACTTTATCTACNCCTGCATGATCATTNCGANTNTATGTNATAGGTGGAAANGTANNTGANTCCCANTNATTNAATGNCTCTAANCCTTTNANNANGCTATTACGNGTANGNTTNTTNCCAGCNCGNTTTANNCCTTCAACNAANANCATNGCCGTNGCAAATCCATAATAATGATATAATCCAATATAAGGTTGAGGAATATCGTATTTTTCACANANCTCTCTATANAATTTTGGNCCNGNNTNATCNGAATNCCACATATATGNCCAGTNTGTGGCTGTAAATCCTTCTCCTGCTGATCCTGCCATTTTTCCAACTCTGGCATCAATNGTTGGACCAGTACCATAAAAGTTNGGCTTAAANTTCATTGCTTCTGCGGTTTTCATAATAACCACGGGTTCCCGAACAATTCCAGCAATAATAACATCAGTTAAACCACCTTTTAATAAATTCATAGTCTGACCTTTAAAGTCAACAGCCCCGCGTTGNTATGATTCNTTTTGAACTGTTACGCCATATTTTGATTCTGCTCTAGATATCCCTAAAAGCACGTTCTGCCCATAATCATCATCTTGATATACCAATCCAATTTTAGCATCCGAATTCTTCCCCATAATATAATCGACTAGTATTTCTGCTTGTCTATCATATCCAGTGTCCGTGTGAAAAATTAAATCACCGGCTTGCTTGGTTAAATCGGACATTGTACCAGAATTGGTTGCTGGCGCAATTAAAGGTGTGCCTGTTTCTGCTAAGATTGGTCGAATAGCCTCACACGGAGATGTACCAATAACTTGAAACATACAAAAAACTTGATCTTTTTCAATCAGCTTCTTTGTCGCTGCAACTGCCTTTTGTGGATTATACTGATGGTCTTCAATAAGCATTTTAATACTTCTTCCATGTACTCCACCTTGGTCATTAATATATTGAAAATACATATTTGATCCATTTGGTATAATCGCACCTAGCTCCTTCATTGGGCCACTAAGATCTTGAACATTACCAATAAGAATTTCTGAATCTGTAATTCCAGGTGATGGCGCACGCTTTACACAGCCTGAACCAAATAGTCCAATTACAATAAGAACCCCTATTATTTTTTTCATAATAACTCCTCCTCTTAAATTATTACGTAAATCGTTGCCTTGGATTAAAGGGAAATAATTTCCAATATATGCGCATTTTAAGCCACATACCATATAAACCCATGGGTTGGAATATAATAAACAAAAACATAATAAGTCCGAAAATCAGTGATTGAATATCACCTGCCTGAGTATTAAATAATAATTGAATTTGATCTTCAATTAATGGGACAAACAAATTGTCTAATAACACAATAAATAAAGATCCCAGCACTGCACCATAAATAGTGCTCGCACCACCAACAAGCACCATAATTATAAAATATATTGATAGCAATATATCAAAATGATCTGTAGAAATAAATGAGCTNGTATGGGCAAATAATACTCCGGCAAACCCTGCAAATAGACCGGAAATAAAAAATGCTAACATTTTATATTGTGATAAATTTATCCCAGAAGCTTCAGCTGCTTGTTCCGAATCTCTTATAGCCATAAAAGATCTACCTATCTTTGATGTCGCAATTCGACGTCCGATTATAATAGCCACAATTACAAACGTGTATATCAAATAATAATTATCAAAATCCGATTTAATTGTATATCCAAAAAGTACTGGAGACGATACTTCTAACCCTGCTGAACCTTGAGTCCAATCACGAAAAGAAATAATAATCCTTTTAACAATGAATCCAAAACCCATTGTTGTAAGGCCTAAGTACATACCTGAGATCCTCAAAGCAGGAAAGCCAATTATAAACCCAAATAAACCCACTATAACTGGGGATAATATTAAAGATAATGAAAAAGGAACACCTAATTGATCAACCATTATAGCTGATGTATAGGCGCCAACCGCCAGGAATGCAGCATGACCTAAAGATACAAGTCCAGTAAACCCACTAAGAAGATCTAAGCCTACATTTAATATGATGTAGATACCTGCCAAATTCAAAACAAATAAATAATATTTATAACTAAATGAGATACTTTTTAATATAACAGGTAATAGAAATACAAATATAATGAGAATAGGAATCCAAAAAAGATTTTCATGATCATAGCGATCTTTCATTAGACTTTTTTCACTTTTTCGACACCAAATAAACCATTTGGCTTTACCATTAAAACTGCAATAAGTACGAACCAGGCAATAATATCATTGATTTCTTTTATCCATTCAAAATGAAATGATAAAGTTCCCAAGCTTATAGTTTCAATCACCCCAAGAATCACTCCACCAACAATTGCTCCTGGAATTGATCCAAAACCACCTAAAACTGCTGCCGGAAATGCTTTTAAGCCTAAAAACCCCATTGATGTATCCAATAATGCAATTCTTGGTGCAAGTAAAACACCACTTAGCGTTGCTACTAAAGCAGAAAAAATCCAAACCAACGCATATATCTTTTTAATAGGGATACCCATTAGTTGTGCAGCAACTGGGTCTTCTGATGTCGCCTGCATAGCTATTCCCCACTTTGTATAATGAAAAATAGAATAAAATATGATAACTAAAATAATTGCACTTGCAATAATAGATAAATCAAGAACAGATATAACTATATTCCCAATTGTTATCGAACTGTCACCAAATGGTGAGATTGGCATTAAGCTGATGGGTCCAGCAATCATTGCAACTAATGCGCGCATAATTATGGCTAAACTTAAAGTAGCCATAATAACGGAGAAGATTGGTTCATCTTTCAATGGCCTATTAATAATGAAATCAAGTAACAAACCAAAAAGCACAGAAAATATTATACTACATAGCAATGCCACAATAAAGGTCCAAGCAGATGGATCCCCACTATTAGATAAAAAAGTAGATACAAAAAAAAAGTTGACATAGGCGCCAACCATCATTAGATCCCCTTGAGCAAAATTAACTACTTCAGTAGCTTTGAATATCATAGTAAAGCCCAGAGCAATAAGAGCATATATTGATCCTAATGCAATACCACTTATTACCTCCTGACTAACACCCGATAGGATATCTGTCATCTTACTATCGCCTGTCCTCTCAACACTCTATCACCATTTTGGTTAGTTACTTCTACATTAATTTCAGCATCATTTTTTTCGCTTTTAAAATTAAGTTCATCACCAGGTAATACAGGATTTAAAAAACGAACTTTGAAGGTTTCGATTTTAGAAGGATGATCGTTTTCAATAATATGTTTCGCTGTTAAACCCATTGTACACATGCCTTGAAGAATAATATCAGGTAAACCATTCGCTTGTGCAAATTCACGATCAATATGAATAAGATTATAATCTAAACTTGCACCAGCATAATAATATGGCATATACTTACCAATCTTAACTTTTGATTTGTCTTTAATTTTCTTTACTCTCCTCTTATGATCAATCTATAAGTTGCACTACAAACTAACTTGTTATTCTGATTTGTAGAAGTAGTCATAATCTCTATAATCTGGTGAACTTTTCCAGATCGATTTGTTTTATTAAAGTTTTCTACTACTTCAGCCGTTGTATGAATTAAATCGCCTGANCGAACAGGCTCCCCAAAACTATATTCCTGTTCACCATGGACTAATCTGGNNACCAATTTAGAAAATTCAGAATCTAAATAAAGATTCTTTAATGCTGGTTGGCAATAAATTGCTGCAAAGGTAGGAGGTGCAAATGGATGNCCNCCATCAATAGACTTTACAAATTCACGATCTATATAATGNGGGTTTTTATCACCTAGTACTTCAGCAAATTCTTTTATTTTTTCAAAACTGATTTCATAATCAGCTTCATATTTTTTTCCAATAATATTATCAGTTGACATATATATTTTCAATAATCGAATAATTTACAAATCAATTACCAATAAATAAATCATCGGTTAAAAGGATAAGAAAAACTATAATTTTTCAACAGCTTTTGCCATTTTCACACATGCAGATGTTACACCACCTTGATCATGAGAAGTAAAACTAACAGTTACTTCACACCATCCTACAACTAAATCTGGATGATGATTCAATTCTTCAGCTTTCTCAGCTAAAATATTTACAAATTTTATTCCATCCATATAGCTATCAAAATGATAAGATTTAGATATTCTATTATTTTCAAATTCCCATCCACCCATATTATCCAGTTCAACGCTTATTTGTTTAGGATTCAAAAGACTCATGTTAACTCCATTCTATTTAATTCACGCATTGATATAAATAACCAATAACAAGCAATTATAAATGCAACTCCTGTGGAAATCATCATCGCGTACCACACCCATTCAACGGGCTTTCCCATTTTAAAAATAAAAATCAAGGCTAGAGGGGCTGAAACTCCTAAAACTCTAATAATTGTAATTACTAATACAGGTAATCCTTTTCCTAACCCTTGAAGTACACGTCCTGTAGTAATTCCAACAGCAATTAAGGGATAAACAAATGCAAATAATCTTAAAAAAGTAACTGCAATATTTATTATTGCAATCTCAGTAGTAAAAAACCCAATAACTTTAGACGCAAATATATAAAGTAGAATGGACATTATTACAGTTATTGAAAATGCTGCGATAATACCATACTTTACAGTATATCGTAGAATATCAAATTTCTTTGCCCCATAAAACATCCCAACAAGCGTAGTCAATGCTGCTGCGATAGAAAATATAGGTAGAAATACTAGCATATCTATTCGACCTGCTACTTGGTAAGCTGCAACTGTATCAGCTGAAAAAAATATTAATATTCTATTAAAAACGCCCTGCCCCACTGCCATGACAATCATGGACAAAGATGCAGGCAAACCCACTTTAATTATATCCCATATAATTTCACTAGAAAACGAAAAATCTTTAATACGAAATGTTATATAGGCATGTTCCTTAACAAATAACATATAAATAAATATAAAGAAAACAATACATTGGCTAATTACTGTTGCTATTGCTGCGCCTTTTACGCCCATTCCAAACCCTATTCCACCAAAATTATCTAAATCGAAAATAAATAATGGATCCAAAATTATATTTAAAATTGTTCCTAATCCTGCAACTAACATTGGGAGTTTCATATCTCCTTCTCCTGCCAGAATAGATCGAAAGAAACCTGAAAATACCATAAATGGAAGTCCAATACATATTACTTGGAGATAATCCCATGCCAAGGAAAGTATTAAGCCTTCCGCTCCAAAAATGAATAATATTTTTTTTCCAAATGTTGCGACAACTATAAATAATAATAAGCTTATAAAAAATGCAATTGCAATTGCGTGCTCAGCGCTATTGTCTGCACCTGATTTATCATTCTTACCAATAAACCTAGCTATCGAAGCTGTTACACCTACGCCTAATCCCATAGTTAAACCAAGTGCAAGAAAAAAAAGTGGCATGTTGAATGCTATTCCTGCAATAGCCTCACCACCTAATTGACCAATAAATATCATATCTACAATATTATATAATGTTTGGATTCCCATGCCTGCCATTATTGGAAGAGCCAAAGTCCATAAAGCTTTTGAAGGATTGGATAGAAATATATTTAAACGCGATTCTTCTTTTTGTCCGAGATCCATTACAACGAATTTATGATTAATGCTCTATGGAACTAGGAAAAAACAATAATAATTAGATTGGATTAAATGGCCACAATTTTGGAAGCAATAGAATTGCCATAATCCACAATGTAATAGATAAAGGGAGGCCGATCTTTATATAATCGGAAAATTTGTAACCACCTGGTCCATATACCATTAAGTTCGTTTGATAACCAATAGGTGTAATAAATGAAGCTGAGGCNGCAAAACATATTGCAAATATAAAAGGCCTTGGATCCAATCCAAGTTTTATAGATGCAGATATGGCTATTGGAGTCATAATAATTGCTGTTGCTGCATTTGAAGAAACTTCAGTTAGAANCATTGATATTAAATAAATCATTGCAAGTAAGAAAATTGCCTGTTTATCAACTGGCATATTTTTTAATAAGTTAATTAAAGTNTCNCCAATTAATTGTGCAGTACCACTAGACTNNATAGCTATNCCTANNGGNATCANNCATCCAATTAAAACAATAATTTGCCAATTAATTGAATTATATGCCTCTAAAGGAGAAATAACTTTAAATATTAGTAAAATTGCCAAACCAATAATTGCAGCTTTTAATATAGGCATAATGGATAAAGCGGCTAATAAAACTACTCCTACTATAACGATGATGCTCATCCACCAAAAACGATGTTTTCTGAGTGATCTATCTAATTGAGTTAACAATATAAACCTACCGGAATCACTCATCTCATTAATTTTATTTTTAGGTCCATAGATTAATAATGTGTCAAAAGCTCGTAATATAACATGAGCTATTTTCTTTTTAACAATTCCTCCCTCACGTCTTATAGCTAGAACGAAACTTCCAAACCTCCTGCGGAAATTAGCATCTTTTAATGATTTACCAATTAAATCTGATTGATTGGTGACTAAACATTCTACAAGTAAGTTTTCTTCTTTCATTAATTCTTCCTGATTCAACTTTTCATCCGTCAACATAAAAACTTGTTCAACTTCTTTCATACGAAAAAAATTTTCTACTGAACCTCGAACTAGCAATATGTCATCTTTTTCTAAAGGCGTTTCTCTTAAATTTTTTGATAAAAGCTTTTTTCCTCTTTGGATTCCTAAAATTGTTATATCATAATTTCTATTAATACCTCTATCTAAAGTAGTTACACCTATCAAAGGGGAGCCCTCTCCTATCTTGAATTCCGTTAAATACCCTCCCATATGATAACTTTTAGTTAAACTAGAAGTAACTGTCCTTGAGGGAAGAAAACGGTAGGCGAAAAATATTATATATATTAATCCAACAACTAAAATAAAAATGCCATATTTGGAAAATTCGAACATACCTAATGGAGTAAAGTCACCACTGTTAGTATAAATTGAATTAACAATTAAATTAGTTGAAGTTCCTACTAATGTCAACGTGCCTCCTAAAATAGCAGAAAAACTTAAAGGCATTAGAACTTTTGAAGGACTTATGTGATATTTTTCAGCCATACGGATTGTAACTGGCATAAATATTGCTACAATTGCAGTATTATTTATTAGGGCAGATGAAAATGCAATAGATACTAAATATATAGTTAATCCACCAATTAATGATTTACTAACTAGACGATTTATTCTAATCACCAGGTATTCTAGAACCCCTGTTTTTTGAAGTGCATGGCTAAGTACAAATAGAATAGCTATGGTTATTACAGCGGGGTTTGAAAATCCCGAGATACTTTGATTGGGAGTAAGCTGTCCAGTAACTAACAGTAAGCTTAAAACAGTTAATGCAACAACATCCATCGGCAGTAATTCACTAACAAATAAAATAAATGCCAATAAAATAACAAATAATACAATAAAAATATCAATGCTCATGATATTATATAATAGTAATAAAGATTAAAAAAATACTAATCTTTTACTTCATCAATTTGCTCAGGATCTAAGAAACCCTCTGCATATTTTAGATAGATCTTCTCTTTCACAAAAACATCAAATAATTCCGCATCAATATGTGCATCATTTTTCATAAATCCCAATATTCGCATTGCTTGACTCAAAGTTTTACCTTTTTTATAAGGTCTATCTCTTGCTGTTAAGGCTTCAAAAATATCGGCAATTGCCATAATTTTTGCTTGGACTGACATTTCAGCATGATTTAATCCTTTTGGATAACCAGTACCATCAAGTTTTTCATGGTGTCCTCCTGCAAATTCAGGAACATTTCTTAAATGCTTAGGATAGGGAAGCTGTTCAAGCATATCAATCGTAACTACAATATGGTCATTAATGACTTTTCTTTCCTCAGCAGTTAACGTTCCTCTACTAATACATAGATTATAAACTTCATCATCACTTAAAAATGATTTTGCACTTCCATTATCTTTATAGCGATATGAGGCAATTTTATTTACTCTATCTTTTCTATCTTGAGACATGAATTCTCCACCAAAGTTTGACTCTTCAATAAAAGTTTTATCTTCCCCTAATTGTTTGAGTTTTTTCAAATAAAGAACTCTCGCTTTTTTTATAGCTTCTTTTTTATCCATATCAGATAAAGAACTATTTTTTTGTATAGATAATTGTTTTTTTAGAAATTTTATTTCTTCATCTCTTTTAATTACTTCAAAACGAGTCGCTACGAGGTGGATTCTATCATAAATAGTTTCCAATTTTGTACTCTTATCAACAACATACTCTGGAGTAGCTACTTTTCCACAATCATGAAGCCACGCTGCAATTTTTAATTCATACATTTCTTTATCGGAAAATTGAATTCCTGCAAACGGTCCTTCATTAACATCATTAACAGATTCAGCAAGCATCATGGTTATCTCTGGTACACGTGAGCAGTGACCTCCCGTATAAGGTGACTTTGCATCAATTGCTGATGCAATTAACTTAATAAATGATTCAAATAATACTTCTAGATCTTTAATTAAATTTTTATTCGTAATTGCTACTGCAGCTTGACTTGAAAGGGCTTCCACACTTTCTTGTATTCTATCAGAAAAAGAAATTACTTTTTTTGATTTTATATCTTGTGCATTTAATAATTGAAGTACACCAATTATTTCATCTTCATGATTTTTTAATGGTACCGTTAGGAAAGACTTTGATCGATAACCTGTTTTTTCATCAAAAGCTTTTGTTCCAGAAAAATCAAAACCTTTTGCTTTGTATGCATCAGGTATATTAATTGTTTTACCATTTATACCTGCATTTGCGGCAATCATATTTTCATTAGGTTCTCCATCGTCATTATATAATTTGACCGGATAAAATGGAATTTCTTTTCCCGATGTTCCACCCATATGAATATCAAGTGAATCAGTAATCATAATAGAGAATCTTAGTCTTAGATCATCTGTCATCATATATAATGTCCCTCCATCAGCATTAGAAATTCTTTTTGCTTCAAGTAAAATCATTTCCAACAATTTATCCATATCTCTTTCTTTTGAAAGAGCTAAGCCAATAGCAGACATATTTGATATTTGATTCTGTAAACTATCAATATAACTGCGAATATTTGAAGGTACAGACTCAAGCATTTTATTTATCTCTATTTGAGAAAATAAAACCTTCTGTTTTTTATCTATTCCATTATTCTTTGACATCTATTTCTCCTGGAAATAAAATTAAATATAAATTACATCAAGAGCGCCTTATCCTCAATGTGAATGTTTTATATTCAAAATTATTTATTTACCCCCGAATTAATTAAATTTAGCTAAATTGTCTCAAACCTTTTTTTAATAGTTGAAAGGAACTAGACTATGAATATAAAATTATATTATCCTTTATTCCTTTGTTTTTCTCTATTATTTGCAGGTGATACTGGAAAAATAGTCGGTAAAANTACTGATTCCGAAACGGGCGAAGTACTTTCTGGAGTTAATATTGTACTAAAAGGCACATCCATGGGTAGTGCATCAAATACCGATGGTAACTACCTCATTTTAAATGTTCCTGCAGCATCATATANAATAACGGCATCATATATTGGTTATAAATCAATTAGTGTTACAGATACACGTGTTAATGCAGATCATACTACAATANTTAATTTTGTAATGGAGGTTTCGGCAGTTGAAGGAGAAGAAGTAATTGTAGNAGCAAAAAGACCTCCAATTGTTAGAGATCAAACTGCTACCACAACTACGATTGAAGATAAAGATATAGTCAATATGCCTGTAAATTCTTTTGATGAAATTATGACAACTATGGCTGGTGTTGTTGAGAACAACAATGCTAANGGTGGTATACATTTACGTGGAGGGCGTACTGGAGAAATATCATATTTAGTAGATGGGTTTCTTATAGAAAATGCTCTTTACGGTGGAATGAGCATGGATATTGCAAAAGATGCTATCTCAGAATTATCATTGATTACAGGAGCATTTAATGCGGAATACGGTAAAGCAATGAGTGGTATCGTAAATATTGTAACAAAAGAAGGAAGTCCAAACTATCACGCAGGTGTAACAANGGCCACAGATGGATTTGGTGGTAATAANAACAATTGGGGAACAAGTAGAAATATAATAAATGTAAGTGGTCCAGTTATTCCAGGAATGGGTGAAATTGCAAATTTTAATTTTACTGCNGATATTAACAAATCAAAGGGCAACTTATGGAAAAACCAAATCCCACGTGATGTTTTGACTNTTGATATAGATGGTGATGGAGTTTATGATGATGCAGAAGANACNTATGCAATGGCGGATATAACTGCAAATGGAATAGCTGATACGGTTGAATTAAAAAAAGGTGNGTGGGAAGAAACNGGTACTTTTAATGATTATCANAGANTNACAGGNAAATTAGTTATTAAACCAATNAAAAANGCNAANATTACTNTNGGNTCAAATTATTATCAGTCTGAAGNAATGGGNTTNAGTATGTCGTACAGACAACTTCCGGACCGCTACTCTACATCNTTTGGNACAACNGCACAAACTAATTTCAAATTAAACTACNCAATAAGTNANAAAATGTCATTAANTGTNAAAGCACANAANTANTCACGGGATNGTCATAATGGATATAAGCCNTTANTNAATAAAAAACATNANNTNTGGGGTAANGAAGTTGAAATNCCNTCTAGCATGGGNANATTATATNCCAGGNACAGTANTTGCTGGTGANAATATGAATTGGTTTAGNTATTATGCNGAACCNTATGCNGATTGGAATGGCGATGGNCAATACAGNCCATTTGGTGCAGCNGAATATTGGAAAGATAGNAATGGNNATGGNACATGGNATGANGGNGAATANTATAATGATTGGAATGGNGANGGNAGTTGGACAATTATGCGTGATNNAAATGGAGATGGNATACCTGATANTGANGATTNTGAGTGATNTTGATGGNAANGGTNTNTATAGTGTNGGNGTNGATCCTAGGNTAAGAGANGGNGATGCGTATGATGGNACNTCNAACTATGAATTNTATGGANNNTACCCAGTNGTNAACTTTTTTGGTGATACCATAAGGGATGGGTATTCAACATATCATGATTATCAATGGTATGGAACCAGTTACAATGAATATGGAGCAGAGCTTACCTGGCAAGTGAATGATGTACACCAAATTAAAACTGGTTTTGATAATAAAAAGCATAAAATAGCGAATTTTTCTGGTGGAGCAATTGGTGGAGGTCCATTTGGTAATACATCGGATGCAAGCTGGATTATGTATGAGTTTGAGCCAGAAGAATCATCGTTTTACATACAAGATAAAATGGAGTACAAAGAATTTATAATTAATGTTGGAGTGCGTTATGATGCACTGGATCCAAACTCACGGTATCCGGATCCAAGCAGAAAATTATTATATGAATTTGATGGTCAAGCATATGAACCATCTGATCTTAGTCAATTAAATGAACAACAAATGCAACAAGCTGATTGGGGTTATGCTGCCCTTGATGATGAAGGAATTCCTTCTACTGATAGTGATGGAAATTATATTTTTGAGGCCGCTAAATGGGCTAGCTACAAGAAAAAATGGAGTCCAAGAATAGGGTTTGGTTATCCAATTACTGATAATATAGCATTTCATGCTAGCTATGGACAGTTTTTTGATTATCCAAACTTGAGTAGTGCATACGCGTATACTAATTCAAACGGAACGAGTGGTTTAGCTCCAGGTTTAACTGGCATTAATGTGGACAACTTCAACTTTGGAAATTCTTATTCCCCTTTTCCAGTAAATACTGCTGATTTTTATATACCAGCAATTGGTAGTCCAAATGTTAGACCAGAAAGAACCGTTCAGTATGAATTTGGGTTTAGGTCATTTATCGCTGAAACCTATATTATGAGCATGACAATTTATTACAAGGATATATATGATCTTATTTCCGCAACTATTTATGATGCAGACCCCGCACAATACTCATTATATGAAAATCATGATTACGCAAACGTAAGAGGGTTTGAACTTGAATTAAGAAAGAATTTCAAAAACAACATTGCCTGGTACATGAATTATACTCTTTCTAAAGCTGAGGGTAGTGCTCCCAATGAGTTTTTCCATTGGGATGTAGCATACCTAGCATCAGTATATGGATGGAGNGACTATAATAGAACTTTTAATATGTCATGGGATCAAACTCATGTAATGAATTATGGTATTGATTATCAACATCCAAAAGGATTTGGNTTGAATCTAATTGGAAATTATGGAAGTGGNTTACCCTATACTCCAACAGATGCTAGAGGAAGGCCAGTGGATGATCCNTATTCNGCNAGNATGCCAAGTACTTCNNTNGTNAATATGAGNGNATANTATGANNTATCNCTNAAATCNGCCAACTTAAGAATTTATGCAGATATTGATAATTTACTGGATAGAACAAATATTTATAATGTTTTTACGGATACAGGTACAGCAACAGAATCCACAAACCCAAATACATCTCCAATGTGGATGCACCGCCCATACTATTGGCAAGCACCAAGGCATATTGAACTTGGAATTACAGTGAGGTTATAATTATGAAGAAATATAATATGATAATTCTTACCGCCTTTCTATTATCAACTACAATCTTTGCTGAAGAAATACCAAATATTTCTAAAAGAGATTACTATGATTATTATGTAGCTCCTGCTAAGGGTAGAATTCCAGAACGATTGAATAAAACAATGGGTTATGCTGATCGTAAGTTATCTGTATTGGATAAAGGAAACATGGTTTTGCGCATGTCAAATGCAGCAATTTATGGGTATGATAGATGGGGACTCAACCATGAGTTTCCTGCAGGAAGCATGGCAAAAACAGGTTGTTGCACATATTATTGGACACAATCTCCTATGGTTGGTGCATTGATTGATGGATTACCTTCCGTTTCCGTTGGTGTTCGCGGAAGCGTTCGTGATCACGAAGAGGAATTTGAACCATTACCAGGATATGATGCTGGTTATTCAGATACAGATAATAATGTAGGAATAGCTTTCAGCGATGTTCCAGAATCATGGCCTGCGCTTTGGCCAAGAGAGTCAGATCCTACAGGGACTTTTGAATCAGTCATATTTAATGCTGATGGTTCTTCAGATACATTATATTTCCCAGGAATCGAGCCTGAACTTGGACCAGATGGATTTCCTGACGCTCCTTGTGGAATAGGCGTTCAAGCTGATCGTGAAGCATATTTCGTAGTGACAGATAACGATCCTCAAGAAGGAAATACGTTTGAAAGCAATCAAGGTGTTGGACCATTAAATGTTCGATTTGATGTTTGGGTTTTGAATTATGCCAGTACATTTGGAAATGATGGTTTAATATTTATCCAAAAAATGACCAATGTTGGTAAAGACACCCTGAAAGATTTATATATGGGTATTGCTGGGGATCCAGACGCACCAGAGCAAGGAGGTGCTGAATGGACGGATGATATGGCGCTACTGATATCTAAAAACGACCCTCATATTGCTGAAAAATTAATAGACACATCTGATGCTCATCTTCTTGAAAATTTTGCCATTGTATATGATATGGATGATGCTGTTCAAGGTTATTTAACATCTGGCGTTGGATGGGTTGGTGCTAAGTTTCTTGATTTAACTAAATATAATAGTGATGGAACTGATTCCGCTTATGATTTAAGTACTTTTTATACTTTTGAATACAGTCAAGATTCTCAAAGTGATGCTCAAGCATATAATGAGCAGATGACTGGTGGAATTCAAACGCCACAAAATACTGAACCTTTCGAATATGATATTTTTCAAAAACCATATAGTTATGGTCCAGATATTACTTGGGTAATGGCAGGGGGTCCAATGGATGTTGCTCCTGGTGAACAATTAATATTTACATTTGCAGATTTTGTTGGAATAAATGAAACTGATTTAACACGAAATGCAAAACTGTTTCAATCTCTTTATGATAATAACTGCGCTACTCCAAAACCACCTAATCAACCAGTCGTCCAAACTTCTGTTGATGAAGGAAGAGTTGTTTTGATGTGGGATGATCGTAGTGAATCTTCTATTGATCCCGTCACAGGAAATAATGCATTTCAAGGATATCGAGTCTATCGTAGCACAGATAGAGGTAATTCATGGGGAACTGTTATTTCAGATGTGAATGGAGATCCTACAGATTTCTTTAAACCATTAGCCATATATGACTATGATGATAATCAAAGTGGTCCTCATGCAATGACAGATCCTCTCATTTATTATAACCTAGGTTCAAATTCTGGAGTAAAATATTCCTTTGTTGATAACAATATTATAAGTGGTTATGAATATTGGTATGCTGTTTCGGCTTATGATGGTGTTGATGATTGGGCTGGTGCTCCAGTTGATCCTATGGAAAATCCTAAAGCGAAGAATGCTTTCTATAGTGATAATGATAACACGGTTGCAGTTGTAGCACAAAAAGCATCTGCCGGATATAATAAAGGATTATTTCCAGATATGGCAGTTCATTCTTCTGGGGAATCAGATGCTGTTTTACATTTGATAGAAGCGGATGCATTTGCGCTTGATTTTCTTGGTGATTCTTTATCCCCTCAAGACTTTAATAGTAAAGGTTATAGTTATGAGGTGATTATTGGTGAGGAATCTTTTGGTGATACAATAACTGTTAATTCTTGGAGCATGATAAATACTTCAACAAATGATACAGTTATTATAAATGAACCTGATGTCGAGTCAGGGCAGTTGAAGCATGTAATTGATGGCTTTATCCCTGTGTTCACTACTGCATCATGGACTTTATCTACTTATGACTCTGCAAAACAAACTGTTAATCAAGATACTTCAACTTCATTATTATTTGGAGGGATTAATCCAAATTCAAATGATGGAACCTGGGCTGGCTTTGTAGAAAATACTCCTCTGGACCCGCAACCTTCTGAAAGACCAAGTGCAGACTTGTTACAAAAAGATATTGAATTTCGATTTTCATCTGGTGGATCAATCGCTACATACTTCAATGCACAACTTACTACTATAGAAACTATTGATCTTCCCTTTGAAGTTTGGTCTTCGGAAGAGAACAAGCAAGTTGATGCAGTGATTTATATGGCAGCAGGTGCAAAGCCTATCCATGAAGAAGATACAGAAAATCCAGGGCATTATAAGTTCACTAAAAATTTCTTTGTTATGCCTGTTTACCAAGATTATACAGGTACAGGGCTAACAGATTGGTATAGTAATACCAAAATAGGTTGGATGTTACAATTCAATAAGAATGATTCTCGTTTCAAGGACGGTGATGAATTGAAAGTATATTTCCGTAATCCATTATTAGCTGGTCGAGATACTTATACCATAGAAACAACTGCTGACGATTATACCATAAGTGAAGGTGATCTTGATGAAATAGTGGTAGTTCCAAATCCATATAATGCTACATCTGTATACGAACATATAGCATTTATTAGAGAAGTGCAATTCATTGGTCTTCCTGAAAATTGTTTGATAAGAATTTTCAATACGGCTGGTGAATTAGTACAGGTAATTAAACATGATGTGAATAGTCCTGGATATAGGGGGCCTAGTATTGAAGCTTGGGACTTACGAACCTATAATAACCAGGAAGTGTCTTTTGGGGTATATGTCTTTCATGTAATCTCAAATGATCAAGAGTTCACTGGTAAACTTGCGGTGATAAAATGAAGAAAAACATAATCATAACTTTTATTGCTATAAACTGTTGTATTCTCGCACAATTTGATAATGCTGGTACATCTGCAGCTAACTTTCTAAAAATAGGTGTAGGAAGTCGAGGAATGGCCCTTGGTGGAGCATTTACTGCAAATGTTCAAGATCCTTCTGCCTTGCATTGGAACCCTGCGGGAATAGCACATGCTAAAGATATACAGGTTTTGCTCTCCCAATATAATTGGATTGCAGATATGAAGCATAGTTATTTTGGATTAGTTATTCCTGTAGGTTCGCTTGGTAATTTAGGGATTAGTTTGAATAATCTAGATATGGGTGAAATGAAAAAAACAACAGAATTTGAACAAGATAGTAAAGTTGTTTTTCGCGCATCAGATATTGCCCTCGGTCTTGGATTTGGTAGAAAAATCTCTGATCGATTTTCTATTGGTCTACATGGAAAGATTGTAAGAGAGACTATCTCCTTTTCCAATGCAACTGCATTTGGATTGGATATGGGTTCTCAATATCATACAGATTTTTCTGGATTAACTCTAGGAATGGCTATAACAAACTTTGGTACTAAGATGAAATTGGAAGGAACTGATCTGAAAGTTGATACAGATCCATATGAAGACCAAAATGCCAATCCCGATGTAATCGCACAGCTTCAAACAGAAGAATGGCCTTTGCCTATGTCCTTTCGAGTTGGTGTTGCTTTTACTCCTATTGGACCAACTTCTTTTATAAAGAATGAAACTGTTGAAGCTTCAGTGAGTGTTGACTATTATGACCCTCGGGATTACAACCCATATTATGCTGGTGGCCTAGAAATTAAAGTTCTTGGCGGACTTTTCCTTCGGATGGGATTAGAAAATAAATTCATTCAGTTTAGTGATTCACACGATGACAGTATGGATTCTAATGATTTGACAGATAAGCTTGATAAAGATAACTCTCATGGTTATATAAATAAAACAGCTTTTGGGTTTGGTTTATCATCAAAAATGTTTCCATTTATACCTTATAATTTCACTCTTGATTATTCGGTTTCCGATATGGGAATATTAGGACAGGTTACTAGATTAACTTTTACAATCGGACTTTAATTAAAAATATTCAAAAAGGAGGCCTTCTTAAAGAAGGCCTTTTTTTTTGATTTCAAAATAATATTAAACTCAAATAGATGAATCAACCATTATCAGAACATCTAATTTATATTGAAAAAATCTTTGGTCACCAGCCGAACGCTAAAGAGCTATTAGGAAAAGCATCAGATTTATTTGAATCAGATGCAATACAAAAATCAATACATGATTTTTTAGAATTAGGTCATCTGCCCATTATTAATAATGAAATTTGTAATTCAAATAAAATTGATGAATGGTTTGAAATAATTCACAAACTAATTATTAAATCAAAACTAACTGTAGGCCATTTGATTAATCAGCGGGCTCAATATTATGATAAAAAAGAATGTTTTAAAGTAATTAATGGAAATAGTATTGAGAGTTTTTCCTATAAAGAAATATGGCATAGAGTTATACAAATTGGTCAGGCTCTAGCAAACATAGAAATAAAATATAATAANAATATGGTTATAGGGATATTTACCGAGAATTCACTCAGAGGTGCCTTGATTGATCTTTCTTGTCTATCATTTCATTTNCCAATAGTACCAATACCGGTCACAACCACANCTGAACATTTAGAGTTCATCATAAATAATTCTGAAATCACACACCTTTTTATTGGNGGTACTTCAGTTCAAGGAATATTNCGAGATTCTAAAGTTGATCAAGGTTCATTAGTTATTTATCANNTAGATGATCATTCAGATGCAATTATTCATGCTGANCAATGGGAAAGTTTTATCTCTAAATCAGTTGAATTTGATGAAATTAATGTTTTAAAAAGAATAAACGACTGCGATATGCAAGATATCTCTACAGTTATGTATACCTCTGGTACAACTGATAATCCAAAAGGTATTGTCTTTTCACAGGAAAATATTATATCAAAAAGATTTGCAAGAGCTTTANCTCTNCCCTCCTTTTCAAGTGATGATGTATTCTTATGCTTTCTCCCTTTGTATCATACATTTGGAAGATACTTTGAACTACTAGGTTCTATTTTTTGGGGTGCAACCTATACTTTTGCAGAATCACCATATTTCAAATCNTTATTAAAGGATTTTCAGATATCTAAACCATCAATCTTTATTAGCGTTCCAAAGAGGTGGATCCAGTTAATGGAGCATGCTAATTCAATTAATCCAATGNANGANTATGATAATGATGAAATAAGCAATGNACTAGCTTNAACNACTGGTGGAAATTTAAAATTTGGATTATCAGCTGCTGGTTATTTAGATCCAGATGTNTTTCATTTTTTTCAAGAAAATAAAATTAATCTAATTAGTGGATATGGNATGACTGAGGCAACTGGAGGCATTACAATGACACCCCCGAATGATTATCAGCCNGATTCTGTTGGAAAGTCGCTGCCTGGNATTGATACNAAATTAGCTGAAGATGGTGAACTACTTATTAGAGGNGCATATGTATCATCATACTATTTNAGTAAAACAAATAATTCGACACTANTTAATGGATGGTTTCATACTGGTGACATCTTCAANGAAAANAATGGTCATTTATATATTATTGATCGNAAAAAAGAAATTTATAAAAATACTAGAGGACAAACAATTTCACCTCAAAAGATNGAAAATATGTTTCAAGATTTTGATGGAATTAGNTGTGCTTTTTTAGTTGGTGATGGTTTAGAATTTAATACTCTACTTATTTATCCTGACCATGATACACTGCCAATAGAATTCTCAAANGAAAATATTTCATCTATTCGAGANTATTATAGTTCATTAGTNCANTCAGTCAATAGTTTCCTTGCNCCATATGAACGTGTGATCAATTTTGCGATTATAAAACGTACCTTTATAAAAGATGAAGAATTAACACAAAAAGGNACATTTAAGAGAAAAATNATAATAAANAACTTTGATNCAATTATATCTCCAATGTATCAAAAAAATTATGTCACTTTATCATATAATAAATATCAAATTTATATACCTAACTGGCTNCTNNGNGANAAAGGTATAAGTAGNAATGATATATATTGGGATGGTTCTGTTCTATCNGTAAGAAATAATNAAAANAATATTAAGATTCAATGGAATGATGACAGCTTAATTNTTGGAGATTTTACGTATAATACANTTGATAATATTATNGATTTACAAACTATATTGATTTGTCCAGAGNTATGGTTGGGAAATAATAGTTTNACAGATTTTATNGGTAAAAGCGTATTNCGCATTACCAGATTTGANCAAACTGATTCTATTAAACTACNATTTNCATTTACTAATAATAAATCATCAGAATTNGCAAAANATATAGNTGATTTTGAAAGTGCTNTTGATCTATATGAANTTCACAAATCTACAGAGAANTTATATAATGGAGATCTTAATGGTTTNAAAGCATATAATAGTTTATTACGATCTAATCNAGAAGAACTAAAAAAGANTGCNTTTAATATTCTCTTATCATTTCGGNAACATGATAATATTTCTATTCGGTTAAGGGNAATTGAAACTATACTACCTGAATTATCTGGAGAATTATTTTATGAATTACTTTTTGATACATTCAAAAAATATAATGATGAAAAATCAAANGATGANTTTTCAATAAATGTAAATTTATTAAATAATGAACATTTTAAAGCTGTCTTATCNCAACTAGGTCAATTTAGAAAAGATCTNAAATCTATNGAGANAATNCAATTTGCATTTATNCAGATTTTATTACCNATTGTAGCAGATTATGGCATTAACCATCCTACAAAATATCTTTGGGCTCGATCAGAATTATATTGGTGGCAAATAGTAGAATGTCCAAAAAGGACACTATCACTTGCTCAAAANGAACANTATAAACTTATTAATGGGTTCAGATCATGGATTGGACCTAATAGAAAATTAGCAATAAACAGAAATGATAANTCAGAATACAATTGGAAAGATGTAATTACATTCGATGANCTTATTGAACCAACCNTACAAGAAGCGTTACTTAATGCAATAACNNATACAGCTTTAATTAAAGAAACAATTTTTCTTTTNTATNACCATAGGTTAATAGAGCTNAATGATATTAATCCCGAAGGGATTTGGGTAACATTATTAAGGAAAACGTCANGGTAAAACTGTATTGCGAATACTAGTTCAAACAAANAATGATGATTCCTATAATTTTGCAATCAATATTAATGAANCTCACGAAAAAGAATTTATTGANGAAGAAATTAAATGGTTAATAATTATGGGTACATCTATCCATGGTCAAAAGTTTGTTGAAGAGTTTGGAGGTTATTGGCCAGAATACAATCTTTATACGGAAGAATATATNCCTGGTGAAACTCTATCGCAATATCTTGAAAGAAACAGAAATGAAATTGAAGAAAATTCTGCTCCNGATNGATGGCAAATGCGTTGGCTCCACTTTATTTGGAGTGGGACTGCAGCATATATNAATTTTTGGTGGCGCTCAGATAAAAAAGTGCAGATTGGGGATCCCTCTCCAAAGAATTTGATCATACCTGAACATGATTATGCTNCTGGAACAAGGATAATTTCTATAACAAATAGNGAAGAAACATCGGAAGTATCTAATCTTTTATTTAGCATATATAAAAATTTTATAGATGATACAGAAAATGAATANATTGGTTTAAAACGAATGGCAGACTGGGAATTAATATTCTCCGTGATTATGCAAGAAACAAAAGTAAAATATGGAATCCCATTGATAAAACAATTCAANGATGAGATAAANAATAATACAGATAAGAAAANAATAGCNAAAAAATATGGACTAACTGATAAAAGAATTGATGATTTTCTCATTGAAATTGAAAAAGAAGGAGTTTTAACAAAAAGGATGGTTTTTGCTGCTTTAAGATANGAACGATGGCTTGACCTAAATCATAATGCTACCTTGANNGCAAGAACAACTATTTTACAAGAATTATATCAAGATTATAAGCTTGGAGAACTATTAACGGAATACCCTGAAACNAGAGTACGTTTTTTCTTGATGACTTGTTTAAAAGATTCAAATGAAAATCTAAAGAAATTATTAGGGGACCTAATTAAAGAATTGCGATCACAAAAAGNAACTGAAGATGATCTTCAAAATAGGNTACATCATATACATGAAAATATTGAAGTATCNGATGAAGAAAAGTTTTTCNTAACACATTTAGTTTTTAAGCATTTAGCAGCTGCAGACTATATAGAACTAGTAACAATGAACGAAGGTGATAATAGCCGAATTGATCTTGTAATGCTTTGNGAAGACAATGATGGAAATGGGTATAGAATACGACCTCCCTTCCACCCTAAGGAAATTGCACGTTTCCATTCAATNCTTATAAAATCAAATCTTGAACCTATTTTCCAAGGTGATCATGAATTTCTATTGATNTTTGATATGAAAGATAGGNTAGTTGGAGGAGTGTATTGGAAACAATCTAANAAANATACTATTGNCNATTTTGAGTGGATTGTAATTAGATCNAAGTATAGAAANAAGGATTTGAGTAACCGCTTAATGGATGAATTATTTAGCCGTTTAAGAAACAAAGGAATTCAATTTNTTATAGNTGGTTTTTTTCAAGAAGANTTCTTCTATAAACATGGTTTTAAAATTGATCGTAATTTTGGTGGTTTAGTCAAAAATATAANAGAGACTAAACAANTAAACTTACCAGTATAACATATAATATATAATGACACCTGTTACAGATACATATAACCATAATGGTAAAGTTATTTTCGCAATCTTCCTGTGTTTTCCAATNTGATCATTCCATCCACGATACAATGTTAGTAGCGCAAGTGGAATAATAATTGCTGCAAGTACAATATGAGAAATTAAAATNAAATAATAGAANATATGTAAGTCTCCAACATATTCCTTTGGACCACTTTTAAACCAATGATAAATAATATAGCTAATCAAAAAAGCNGTAGAGCTGGCAAAAGANANCAACATAACGTTTTTATGCGCTTGCCTCTTTTTATTNATAATTAATACATANCCAACTAATAAAAATATTCCTGTCAAACCATTTAAGATTGCATTGACTTTAGGAAGGATTGTTACATCTAATGCTCCTTCAATCCCATCCGGTCTAGGGCCCAGTATTAAAAAAGCAACTGNTGCNGATACAAGAACAGATATAATATAGATAATACGAAGCCAGAAATTATCACTTCTANTAGATAACAAATTATTTTATTCCCTTTATTAAGGAANGAATATCCNGAGTGAGATTNTCATGATCTTTAGGNTCNGTAGCAGAATAATATCCTCTNAGATTNCCTTCATGATCAACTAATGCAAAGCGTGTACTATGAAAAACTATTTCCTCTTCATCTCCCATTTTAAATCCNNTTGCAATTAANTCTTGAATTTGCTCATACTTTCCTGTAANAAAAGACCAAGTATTAATATCTGCATCAAATCGTTTTGCATACTTTTTTAATACTTCAGGTGTATCATAATCAGGATTAACAGTAAATGATACAAATTGTAATTTATCTATTCCAATTAAATCACGTTGGACTGTACTCATACGCTCTGTCATAATAGGACAAGGACCAGCGCATGTTGTAAAAATGAAGTCTGCTAACCATACATTTCCTTTTAAATCATCTAGAGTAAATTGTTCTCCATCCTGATCAATTAAATCGAATGCAGGTATTTGACCAATAACAGGAAGTTCTTTCACTATTTCATCTGGCTGTAAAATTATAATTAATATAATTACAATTAATAAAGTTGATAAGTATACCCATGGTTTAAAAGTCATTATCGCATTCCTTTATCTATAATAATGATTATCATTAAAGCAGGTAAATACAATATAGATGCCTGTAATATTTTAGAAGCATTCTTATAGGATTTTTCATAGACCATGGGTAAGGCTGACAAAAAATAATATAAAGTGATAATCATTACTCCATATAAATATATATTTCCATTCATTCCTATTAGGACTGGAAGCAATGAAATAGGAAATAACAAACTTAAATGCCATAATATTTGACGTATTGTCCGATTACCATCAGGTTCAATTACCGGCAACATTTTAAATCCAGCTTTTTCATAATCATCTTTACACATCCAAGCAATTGCAAAAAAATGAGGATGTTGCCATAAGTATAGTATTGCAAAAAGAATCCAAGCTCCTGAATCAATACTATTAGTTGCAGCTGCCCACCCACCAACAGGAGGTAAGGCCCCTGGTATTGATCCTAGAGATGTATTTAGCCAGGTAACTCTTTTCATTGGTGTATATATTAAGACATACATAAATGCTGTTAATAATGATAAAAATCCAGTAAGAAGATTTGTTTTTACTAATAAAATTACTGTTCCAACTATAACTGTTATTATTCCAAATATAAGTGCGTTTTTAGGAGATATTTTTCCTGAAGGAATAGGCCTATTACATGTGCGATTCATAATCTTATCTTGATCACGTTCAAGGTATTGATTTAAAACACCTGCCCCACCTGCTGAAAAAGTAGTCCCAATTAACATCCATGTTAGATTACTCCATAATATCTTAGCGTCAGAACCTAAAAAGTATCCTAATATGGTAGTAATTAAGACCATGATCAAAATATTTGGCTTCATTAAATCAATATATGAGTTAGTTATAACTAAATATTTATTCAACATTTTTTTCATTACTTATAATCTACTTTATTTGATTTAATGATCGCACTTGTAAAATTATCAATAAACTAGCACCTAAAATAATAGCACCATTTAATACATGAATACTCGTAATTAAAGGATTCTTTACTGTCCATATTGTCATAGCGCCTAAAAAGATTTGAATAATTAATAAAATAACAATTGATAATATTAATTTATGAATAATTGAAAACTTTAATTTTAGTTGAATCAATTTCAAAGATAAATAGCCAATTGATAAAGCGACAATAAAAGCTCCAAGACGATGGGTAAAATGAATAATAATTTGATAAAATTCGACAAACTGTAATCCAGCGTCAAAATGCATTGATTTTATTGAATTAATCATTGTTTGATTAAATAATGGAATAATATATCCTCCAGATAGTGGAAAATCAGGTATAGCTAATCCTGATTCTGTATGACGCATTATTGCACCAATAATTAATTGTATATAAATAGTTATGGAGACATAATAAGCTGGTAGTTTTAAATCAGATACATTGGATGAATGTTGCAAGTTATCTTTATCTTTTATTGATAAACTGAAAGAAATAAATATTATTAAGACAAAAAAGGTTTGCGCAAGAATTGCATGTATAACAGATATATACGCAGGTAAATATAATAGAACAGTTAATCCACCGAATAATCCTTGTAGAATCACAACACCTAAAGCTAAGAAGGTCAATTTCTTTAACCATATTTTATTATTACTTAAATATACCATAATGGATAAAATTAAAGTCATAAAACCGACCACTGTTGCTATCATTCTATGACCATGTTCATAAAATATCCCACCAACCATATCTGAAAAAGGAAAGGAAAACATTTGATATCCATAGGTTGTTGGCCAATCAGGTACCGATAATCCAACCTCATGACTTTTAACTAAAGCTCCAGCAAATATCAATACAAGAATTGAAAAAACTAGTATTTTTGATAATATTTTAGCAATGATATGAAACGAAATTGAGTTTACATCCAATAAAGACATTAAATGATTTACGAAAGTATAATAATAAATAAAATAGCTAAAGAGCTATATAAGGATTATTTACCAGTCTTCCTCATCACCCCATTCATCTTCTTCATTATCTTCTAACAAATATTCAGCCTGCAAATTTAACCAATCATTATATTCTTCTTCAGTGTCAACTATTAAGTATCCTCTCATCCGATAATGTCCAAGTCCGCATAACTGTGCACAAGCTATTTCCAAGCCCTTACCTTCACGAGGAGTTCCAATCATTTGTTGTAAAAATTGATCTGAAGTCATGTTAGCCGTAAAATGAATTGGAATACTCATCCCTGGGATGGCATCCTGGCCAACACGGAGTTCTGGGAGTTTAAAGCTATGAATAACATCTTTTGTTGATAAATCAATACGAATTTTCTTATTAACTGGAATATGTAATTGATTAATTGTATAAAAATCATCAGCAGAGTTTGGACTAGATCTATCTATCCCTATTGGATTATCTACCTCGTCTACTAGCTCCGACCTTGAATCACCAAAAATTCCATCGGGTCCTGTATAATGAATATTCCATACATACTGTTGAGCAACGACACGAATATGGACCGCTCCATCATTTGTAGATGGGACATTATTAACCCGATTTGCCCATATTGGAAAAGCAAAACCAATAAGTAATACTATTTCTACTACAGCAATAGCAACTTCCAGCACTGAAGAAAAGTGAGATTTCACACCTACATGATCCGCTTTGGGGTTTTTTGATGAACGAAATTTTACTAAGGATACAATAAAGAAAGATCCCCAACCAATAAATAAAAATAACATAAGCCAATGTGTCAAGACAATGATTTCATCAATTCCTGGGCCTGCCTCTGAGAGACTAATTGGTAGTCCATATTTTTGAAGAAATTCTAGCATAGCTTAATTATTCCCCATTTTCAATTTTAGTTAATAAAGACAAATGATATGCTTTTGATCTTTTATAAAATGAAAATATTGTCAAAATAATTAATGATAGTATTATACCTATAAAAGCCAGTAACACAAGAATAGCCATATTTAATCCCTGAGTAGCGGGTGCATCTGCTGCGCCATAACACGTTGCACATGCTGATAAGATTCTAGGAAAACAAATTAAAGTATATAAATATATCAGTTTAATAGTGTTTTTCATATTGTCCTAAATTTTTGAATTATACGAACAAAATAGAATAGTAAAGCACCTCCTACAGCAAATGATAAAAGAGCAAAAATATTTGACATAATACCTGGAGCAGATGGTGTTATTAATTCATAAGCACCATAACCAATCATTAGAATAATAGCCAAAGCAATAAAAAGAATATGAAATGTTTTTAGGGATATCATCCTAACCTTGCCTGATCTATTAACGAAGCCATAGGAATGAACATTAATATAAAAAAGAAACCGGCTGTAAGCATCAATATCCAAGTAATTAAAGCACGCTCAGATATTAAATGCATAAAATAGCTCGCCACCAAAGAGCCTTTGATAGAAGCAATAGCTAACGCAAGGAAAATTGCTTCACCACTACTCAAATCTAAGTAAGATGCAGCAACTGTGATTATTGTCAAAAAAGCTAATGCTGCAAAAACCATCATATATACTTTTATATGATTTTTTATATCCGCTGTGTCATGTCCACTAGTCATAAAACCTCCTATAATAAGTATAGAATTGGGAAAAGGAATATCCATACCAAATCAACAAAATGCCAATACAATCCTACAGTTTCAATTCTATTTGTAAATTGTTCTGGTTTTGAATGCCACATTTTACTACCGGGCATCCATAAATAAAAAAGGACTACCATACCTCCAATAATATGTAATCCATGGAGTCCTGTAAGAGTAAAATATATAGCATAAAATGTATTGGTACTTGGGTAAATATGATGATCGAACTTTGCAGTATACTCTAAGTATTTAATAACTAAAAAACCCAAGGCACATAACAATGTAATACCCATATAAAATTTGTATTTTTTAAAATCTTTAAGCTTTAAAGAAGCCCATGACATTACCATCGTCACACTAGAAGAAATCAATATCATTGTATTAATTGTTGCTAATGGAATATTTAATTCTTTTCCCCATTCATGAAATGCCCCTTCAGGAGCACCAAATCTCAAAAAAACATATGCAGAAAATAGCCCACCAAATAACATAACCTCTGATGCAAGAAATAACCAAATTCCCAATTTCGCATTATATAATCCAGTATCGGGCCTTTCTTCAACTGTATAAGGAATATTCATAATTAATATTGATCCTTTTTCGGTTCTGTTTGTGGAGTATAATCTCTATTACGACCAGGAACGCTATATTCATATGGTTCTCTATGAACCTCAGGTAATTTTTCAAAATTTACATGAGGCAAAGGTGGCGATGGAGCCTCCCATTCCAGAGTGGTGGCCTGCCAAGGATTGTTATCTACTTTTTCCCCACTTCTTAAACTATAAAAAACATTAAAGATAAAAGGAATTTGTGCTAGTCCTAATAGCCACGCAGAAATTGACATAAATTCATTCCAATGAAGAACACCTGCTGCATGCGCATATTCCAGACCCCCATCCCAAAGTCGCCGTGAAACCCCAGCCAATCCTTGTATAAACATAGGCATAAAGATACCATTCATGAATAAAAGCGATGGCCAAAAATGTATTTTACCTAGAAGTTCATTCATTTTTCTACCCGTTATTTTTGGATACCAATAATAAATACCAGCAAATAGACCAAAAATAGTACCTGGTGCCACAACATAATGAAAATGACCAATCACATAATAGGTGTCATGTAAATAAATGTCAGCTGCAGCAAATCCTAAGGGTAAACCCGTTAGCCCACCGATACCAAACATTGGCAAAAAAGCTAGGGCAAATAACATTGGAGTATTAAAACGAATTGATGCTCCCCATAATGAAATAAATAATGCAGATAAAATAATAACAGATGGGATAGAAATAATCATAGTTGTTGTTTGGAAAAAAGCACTCATTGTAGTCCCCATTCCAGTTAAAAACATATGATGAGCCCATACAATAAAAGACATGAAACCAAGAAAGACTGCAGCAAAAACTAATGAATTATAACCCCATAGTGGTTTACGGGTATTATTAGCAATTACTTCGGATACAACACCCATTGCCGGTAAAATTAAGACATAAACTTCTGGATGAGCTAAAAACCAAAAGAGATGTTGCCATAATAATGGACTTCCTCCTCCACTAACTTCCATTACTTCACCTGCAACCACCAGTCCACTAGGCAAAAAGAAACTTGTTCCCACTACACGATCCATCAGCTGGAGAACAGCAGCTGCTTCCAATGGAGGAAAAGCTAATACCAGCAAAAAGGAAGTAACAAACTGTGCCCATACGAAAAACGGCAATCTCATCCATGTTAAACCTGGCGCACGAAGTTGAACAATCGTAGTGATTATATTCATCGATCCCAATAAACTTGAGGTGATTAAAAATATCATCCCTATAAGCCAAATAGTTTGACCAAATTCAATATTAGCTAACGGTGGGTAGGAAGTCCAACCGGACCTAGCAGCGCCTTCTTCAGTAAAGAAACTACTCATCATTACAAGTCCACCTACGAGATAACTCCAATAACTAGCAGCATTAAGCTTAGGAAAAGCCATATCGGGAGCACCAATTTGTAATGGCACCAAATAATTGCCAAAAGCACCAACAGCAAGCGGAACAATACCAAGGAAAATCATAATAGTTCCATGCATTGCACCTAGTGAATTATAGATGTCAGGAAGTAATAATCCATCTTCTCCAAACAATGAGCCTACAAATGGAATAGGTGTTTCAGGATAAGCCAACTGCCAACGCATAACCATCATTAATGAAAAACCTACAAGTAAAAAAAACAAAGCCGTAAAACCATACTGTAAACCAATTATTTTATGATCTGTTGACCAAATATATTTTCGGAAAAAAGATTCTTCGTGGTGAGTATGTTCGCTCATGTATATCGCTTATTCTTTATAAAATTATAAATTAATATATAAAGACTATTTCTTTTTACTGGGTTTCTTAAAAGTAAAATCTTGAGAAACACCACTATCATCCACAGTTATATCAGCCGACTGAGATCCAAGCTTTTCATGCCACGCTTCAATAACATATTTTCCAGGAGCTAAACCAGAAATACTATAAGAACCACTATCATCTGTTACTGCAAAATAGGGATGATCAAAAACACCTAAATATGCACCCATCCAAGGATGAACATCACATTTAACTTTAAATGGAGCTTCTACTTTATCAAATGTTACAGACATTTGTTTTTTTGATCTAGGCATAGCTTTATTGAATTCCTTGTTTACCTTAGGTAGTGCATGGATATTATGCAAAGTACCATCGCTATTTAGAATATCTAGCTGTTGCCCTACCATGACACCCAATACATGAGGAACATAAACGCATCCTTTTTGATCGATAACAGCTTTATCCTTAGGTACATAATCAATATCTACTAATGTTCCAGATTTACTCTCCTTTACATAAACCAATACATTTTTTACACCGTTATTTTCATCAAGCACTAACCATTCTTTTCTAGGTTGTATTTCATTATTAGCGACACATACGGGGTCCGCATCCATTCTTAAGGGTTTCATTTTTGGGGCGTTCCCATCAAATGTAATTTTTCCTTGAACATCACCTGCAAAGCTAATTTCTATCAAAACAAAAACAATTAACATTCCTATAATTTTAATTTTCACTATTTCCTCCAGAGTAATTTATATCAATTAAAGCAATAAATTTATTAAGGTAAATTATAAATCCAATAACAAATAATCTAATTACCATTCGTCATCTCCCCATTCATCATCTTCATCATCCGAAATAAATCCGTATCCTTTATTATCGAGATGTTCTTTTACTATAAATGAAACATCTTCTTTTCCTTCTAAACCCCACATCCAATCAATAAGTCCGTATAACATGCCGGTAGTATCCCCAACAAATGATGCAACTTCATTACCCCAATATTCTTTCACATCAGAAATTGGTTCATCAACTGGCATATAAGGAGCAGGCATTGTAGTTCCTGGCATAATAGTCTGAGGGTTATTGAACCAATCTATCAACCATTCTGGTCGAAGTCTTTCTTTTGTTAGAACTAGATTTGGAGCCCAAGTAAGAGCATCCTGACGTGGTTTCATTTCTCCATAAAAATGACAGTTTATACAAGCTCCTTCTTCCTGAATCTTTTCTCCTGCCTTATATGAATTAGATGCTTTCGAAAAATTATGCGGATTTTCATATTTCAATGATAAGCCATCTTTCGATTGAAAATATGAAATTACACTGTTCCATTCTTCATTGGTAAAATCATAGCTGGGCATTCGCACCTGCAAATGGGGTCGTATCATAGATATATTTTGAAACCAATTTAATAGCCATTCCGGCTGCACCTTTTTACCTTGAGTATTTAAAAGTGGTGGACTAAAACTTTGAACAATGCTCATATCCTCAGAGTTTTCTGATCCCGCTATTTCTTCAAGCCATATAGCTGTTGAAGGCCAAATTGCTCCTCCTTCTCCATCAATTTTATGACACCCTAGACAATTATTTGTATGGATAAACCTTTCTCCATTAGTTACTGCTAGATAATCTGGAGTTTTTTCCGGAAGTTTACTTTCAGGTATCTCATCCTTAACTAAACCCATTATTAAAGTAACCAAACCATTTATTTCCTTATCATTCAATCCATAATGTGGCATGCGTGATTTATCAAGTGGTCGTAATTCTTTAACTGATACAGACCCATCTTCATTAGGAATAAGATCAAAAGTTTCTGGTCTATTAATTTTTGTATAAAACCAATCCCACTTTGTATGAGGTATTTCATTATGCCAGAAACCAAAATCAAGTTTAGAAATCAATTTACTTCCTTCAACATCTAAAGCTATTCCTATTGGCTTTCGGTCTTCAAATCCTGCAATATTATGACAAGAATAACATCCGTAATGACCAATAAGCTTTTCGCCAGAATAATTCAATTTTTCTTTGGTACTCATGTTAGATAGTTTTTCATCAATTTGAGATTGTCTCAATAATTGAGAAAGAAAGTCAGCAGAAATTTCATTTAGGACATCATCATTTATTTGTGCAGTATTCATATTATCAAAGTCTTTATCTTTATCAGCTAATAAGAATGTTGCGATATCTATTGCTTCTTGATCTGTTATCCGCAAATTTGGCATCTTAGTTCCTTCATGATAACTATATGGATTTTTTAACCAGCTAATCAACCAATCTTCATTTACCTTAGATCCTAAGTTAATCAAATTTGGACCTTGCTCCGAACGTATAGCTTGAATTGTTGGGTCATAATTAGGTTCAGGATCATGTTGGATCTGATGGCATCCTTTGCATCCTAATGAATTCACAAGAACACGGCCACGATCATAGTCTCCTGAAGCATCAAAACTAATTGTTTTATAGGATTCCGATTTACTAAATAAATATTCGGTCATAGCTAGAACTTCTTGTTCATTTCTTTTAATATCATCAGGAGAACTATTATTCCCTTTGTTAAAGAAATGAGGCATCCATGTGTTATGACGAAATGATCTGGGATCCATAATCCATTTATATGTCCAGTCTTTATTTGTTTTTGATGCTAATTTATAAAGACTGGGTCCAGGCTTAGGCGCATCATCCCAACGATCAATATTATGACATGCATAACAACCTGATTTTTCATAAACTGATAAGCCAAGACTTAATGTTTCGGCTTCTTTTAAAGGCATATTACCACTATGACATTTATAACAACCTGCCTCTGTATAACGTGTAGGTAACATAGGGTTCTCCCAATAATGCATTGGCTCCCAATCGTATTCTTCCTCCCAGCGATGCTCAGTTTCTTTATCATTTGGGCTATGAGCAGAAGAATAAAATCCTGTCCCTCTTCCACGACCTGCATGACATGAAGTACATCCAAATTCACTAATTGGATGAGATGAGCTCGGACCTACCATTAAATCAAGCTTTGGATGAGTAGTATAGGGCTGAGGAGCGTCTTCGAAACCATCTTTATCTATTCCAACATGGCAAGTAACACAACGGTCTACTTTTGGCATTCCCATATAAACAAGATCTTCTTCTAAATCATTAACTACTACCTGTTTAACCTTATAATAAGGGTCAATAAAATCAAGCACAGGCAAATCTCTTACAATATTACCTATCTTATTAGCAAATGTCATTGCTTCAGGATCAACTTTGGATAATTTTCTTTCCATCATATTCTTTTCACGGGTCAATGATGTTAAGGAACCATTTATTAGACTAATTTCTTTGGTTATTTCTTGTCGTGTCTCATTTGCTTTATCAATTTTTGTCTCTGATTGCTCTCGTATCAAAAAATACTTATCTACACTGTCTTTAAGAGTAAAATATTTTTTTTCTATATCTGCACTCTTTATATGACCAAATTGACTTTTTTCATAATCATATTTGAGAACATCTAAATCTGCTTTTGCAAATTGATACAATTGGTTATTTTTATATAATACTGCTTCCAATATTGTAAGTTCATTAACAATATTATTTAATTCATTTTTACGGCCTTCTAATTTTTTTTCTGAGAATAATAATTCCTCTTTAAGCACATTATACTTCGAATTACTCTCTAATTGAATTGACAATTCACTAAGATCAGAACGAACCTTTTCAATTTCTAATTTTCGAAATTCTTTCTGGTATTTTTTCCAAGGACGTTGATAATCATCAAAAAATACAAGTAACCAAACTGCGGTAAATATAATAGATGAAATCGCAAATAAACGATTCAACTTTAGGATATTATAGTGTCTTTCTTGACTTTCTGACATATACTAAATAATTAAAAATTGAAAAAATATTCAGGAATTGAAATAATATATTTCAAATTAAATATCCACCTAAGATACATCTTAATAGGTAGGGTTAGTGCAGTAATGATTAAAACAATAAACAATGAATATCTAACTACTCCCAATCTAGCATACATATCCTTAAGTATCGTTTTAGCCAATAATGGAGGTAAGATAAGAAAATAGGCAAGAGTAATTAGAATGCCCCAAATTTCACGTAATAAAATGCTATCAGGTAATCCTGTACTCAACAATTTTATGTAAACTATCTCTGATAAATTTATATTGGTTAACGCCTCCAACTTATGTACATCCCAGTATTCAAATGGTCCAAAGAAATTCCAGTTTGGACCTCTTAATACGGTCCCTACAATTATTAACATAACCCATAAGACTAACCATCCAAACATAAATAAAGAGATAGCCAGTCTTCTACGTTTATAGCTATAAAATCCCGAGTTTTCAGAACTTCGATCTATATAAGGCATAGCCATTAAACCAACAATTATTAGACTAGGCAAAACAACACCAGCCATCCATGGATCAAAATAAACTAACATTTCCTGAAGTCCCAAAAAATACCAAGGCGCTTTTGCAGGATTTGGGGATTCTGTAGGATTAGCAGGTTCTTCAATTGGCGCAGGGAGACCAATGGACCATACTAATAAAAAAGCTGACATTATTATTAATGAAATAAGCTCAACATATACTAAATCTGGCCATACTAATACTTTATCATTTGGAGCTTCGTAAAACTCATCTGGCTTCTGACCAGCATCTAACCTTTCATCATTTTTATACGCTTGATGCATAGATAACCAAGTAAAGAAAACGACAAGAAAAATCATTCCTGAAATTGGAACATTGTCTGGTTTCAATACTATTTTCTGAAAATTATAATCTCCCAAACCATAAACAAAAAAAGTAACCATTGCTATCATGGCTATAACAATTGCATTTGTTCCCCATAAGTGATGTAAACCTAATTTCCGGTGCCATTTTTCAAACCAGTCTGACGGAGGAAATACAAAAGGAAATATAATTACAACGGAAGTGAATAATATTGTTGGATTAGATATTGTATTTACTATTTCTTTAAAGGATCCCATAATTATACTGGTGTGGAAATACCGCCATCCTTTCTCACTCTCCAAAAATGAACAGCCATAAAAATCATAATAATAAATGGTAGACCTATACAGTGTAAAACATAAAACCGCAATAAAGCTGCTTCTCCCATAAAACGACCTCCAATCAAAGCAAATCTCGCATCACTTCCCATGGTAATAAAGTTAATATCACCGATTGCAAGTAGAGAAGCGCCTGGACCTTCTGAACCTAGAAATGGAGTAGCACGAGCCATATTACCACCAACTGTTATTGCCCATATTGCTAATTGATCCCAAGGCAATAGATAACCTGTAAAACTCAATAATAGAGTTAACAATAGTAATATCACGCCAATAGACCAATTGAATTCTCTAGGAGGCTTATATGAACCAGTCATAAATACTCTAAACATATGTAACCAAACAGTAATGACCATTGCATGGGCACCCCACCGATGTAATTCACGCATAATTCCAAAAGGAACTTGTTCAGCTAAATCAATAATATCTGTATAAGCATATTCTATTGTTGGTCTATAATAAAACATTAATAGAATTCCAGAGATTGTAAGTATTAGAAATATAAAAAAAGATAAACCACCCATACACCATGTGAACTTTAATTTCACTGCATGTTTTGGAAGTCGAACAGGATGTAAGTGTAAGAAAACTGAATTCAATACTGACATCATACGTTGACGTCTATTTCTTGGTACACCACCACCTCGAAAAATTGATCTCCATACTTGCGATTCAGCTGCTTTTTCTAAAAAAGATTTATTTTTTTCTTCAGACATATTTTTTCTCTATACTGTTAAAAATGCTTCTGGGTCATTCCATTGGCCTTTTTCCTGTTGATACTTTTGAGTCTTATCTACTATAATTTCACCACTATCTGCAAGTACAATACGATATCTCTCAAGCGGCCTAGGTGCAGGACCCTCAAAATTAATTCCTGTCATTTTAAATCCACTTCCATGACAAGGACATTTAAATTTTCGAGATGTAGTAAGCCAATTTGGTGTACATCCTAAATGGGTACATACAGTAGATAATGCATATAGACCTTGATCATTTCGAATAATCCATACTCCATATTTATCTTTCCATTTCGTATTAACTGCACCAATTATATAATCATCAGGGTAACCTGCCCGAAAAGTTTGTACAGGCTCAAAAAGAACATTAGGAAACAAGAATCTCAACATCATTGTAAAGAACCCACCTGTAGCAGCTACAAATCCAACCCAACCAAAGGATAACCAAGAAAAGAAAGATCTTCTATTTATATCTTCATTATCTTTTGTCGTTTTGCCAAGTGCTGCAGGCGACTTAGGATCTGGGGGCTTCGATACTGTGCTTTTACCATCTGGCATATTATATATCCAATACTTTATTGTAATGCATTTCGTGCAGCTTGACGAATCTTCATATTGATATCGTTATCCATCAATTCTATTAACATTTCCTTTATTTCATCATCTAATATTTGTTTACTAATAGCAATTGCTGTCATCATAGCTTGGTTTTGTTCTATTGGATCAATATTAGGAAAAGAATCTAAATATTTTCTATCCATAAGATCTAATATTATTCTTCGTCCTTTATTATCTTTTTGTTTTGCCAAAGAGATTGCTGCATCCCATCTAACATTTGGCTCTACATCATTTAATGATTCATATAAAACTTTACGAGATTGATTATTATTATAATTACCAAGAGCTACAACTAATTGATGCCGAACCCTAGCAGAGGAATGATTATTTAATATCAATAACTTTTCCAGACTATTTTGATTAGCAATCAAGCCTAAAGAAAATATTACAGCACTTAAAATGTCTTCAGCTTCATTGTTTAAGGAGTTTTCTAGAATATCTGAATATCTTTCGTCCCTTGTTCTACCCATCGCAAGTGCTAAATAAATCTGTATTCTATTATCTCTTTCATTCTCAGAATATTTATAGGTAGATATTAGATCATTTACAAACCTATCATCAGTGGGAATACTATTTGGGTTCGCTAAAATTTTTGATAGTTCGAATGCCCCTTGCCAGCGCTTTGTTCTTCCTCCAATTTTTACATCCTCTAAATAATCATGAGCAGTTCTAGGTTCTAAAGTTAGCACACGAGCCATTAGGAATATTAATACACCAAAAATTGCAATAATAAATGGAACAACAAAAAAACTATGAATGATTACTTGAAAAACTGATTTTTTTTGTTCAGGCATTTTTTTAATTATAAAACTTTATTGTTAATATAATTTGTTTTCAAAATAGTGTGCCGCGGAAAGGACTCGAACCTTCACACCCTTAAGAGCACCAGATCCTAAATCTGGCGTGTCTACCAATTCCACCACCGCGGCATTTTGTTTATTTATTCAGTCGGTGAAATTAATCAAATGTTTATTGTTTGACGAGACAAAAAAGGCAGGTTTTACCTGCCTTGAAAAATTAGAGAAAAAAATTAAATTACTTTACAAATATCATCTTTTTGGATTCAACATAGTTGCCTGATTTTAATTGATATATATAAATCCCAGCACCCATTCTATTACCCATAAAATCTTTACCATCCCATACCACAGTTTTTAAACCCGGTGGTTGAATCTCTTTCACCAACTGATTAATCTCACGCCCAGATAGGTCATATAGTGTTAATGAAATTTGTGATAGCTCTGGGATATCATACTGAATTACTGTTGATGGGTTAAATGGGTTCGGATAATTTTGATATAGCTTATACTGATTTGGAAAAATAAAGGTATCTGTTAGTTCTAAAGCAACGCTCAACATAGCATAACCTGTTCCACAAACTGTTACCTCATTAGTATTTTCATCTCTAGCTGAAACATCTCCAAAAAACAACCCTAATTGTCCTCCAAAAGAATTCTTTCTTTGGACAGTTAATTCAAATATTGGACCAGAACCTGAAGGAACAGCCGTTCCAACAGTATAGCCAAAAACAAAGCAATTACCATCTTCATCTTCTCCAGTATTATCTAAAAATAATCCACCGACATCTGAAAAACGCCCTACAGGATTAACTGAAGTGACAATTAACCCATCAGGCATATCCATTAAAGTCATTTCAAAAACAGAAATTGGTACAATATTATCCAGATAAACAGGAATGGTTCTAGTTGCAGATCCAGACATAGAAAAACTAGTATCAATTGAAAAATGTGCCATAGGCGTACCAACAAAAACACTTGAAGAAATCATCTCTGTAAACATTTCAATACTATTTGCATCCGCTACTATTTTATCAACTTCAATAGGATATGAACTACCGGAAGGTGTATTCGCATCTACATATAAATAAAGATCGGCAATATGTCCCATACCTGGCATAATTGGATTATTTAATGTCAAATCTGTTATGATTACATTATAATCACCNTCCATCTTGATTCCCTCCAAAATACCAATCTGAAAAATCCATATAATCAGATGAAACTACTGTTACACCNGTNATATAATTTGCNTGNCTAGATAAAGAAAGCTGGATTGCAGAAACTGGTTGAGNATTACTAATCATNAGNGGNANAACAANTCCTTCNCCNGGANTTNCAANCATATTGGGCATGGAAAGAATTTGAGTCTCAACAGAAACTTCAAAATCTGCATCATCACCGGTCCAATTCATCTCAACGCCATTATAATCTTCTATATTTGCAAAAGTAAAATCAAGATCTACATATGCTGGTTCCATACTGGCGCCTCGCACAATCACTCTACATACTGGGTCACTTCCAGAAGATAATGTAACACTACTCCCATTAGGAAATGCTGAAACAACCATCACNCCATTCGTTTCAGTTACACTTAATGTATAATTCTGCGTACGATCTGTTTGCAAAACAACCTCCGCAATAACATAATCTGGTTCATCAGTTATTTCGATATAGAAAAAACCTATTTCAGCTTCATTATTGATCGATATTTCTAAAGTATCAGTATANCCTGATAAAGCAGCACCATCCGAAATGGANAATTCNACCCANTCTACAGGAGTNGCATCAGCAANATTNCTTGGNCCTGACTCCGTTCCTGCAGGAGAATAATCAGTTGTCACATAATAATAATATGTCACGCCATTCATTACATCCGTATCTGTATATTCATTTTCATCTGCACCAACACTAGCAATAAGCTCAAAATCTGGATTACCAGCAGAACTACGATATAAATTATACCCGGATACATCAGGGGTNCTTCTTTGAAAATTATTATTATCAATTGTTTTATCTTGATNTGATAAATCAATTAATCCTGAATTCACAAAAAAAGGCAATGATAATTCTAATTCATGATTATCAATATTGAATAAATCTTTTTCAATAGTTGGGGGATTAAGATAACTATATTGAACAATATTAAATCTNCCATCAGAAGTATTAAATGTAACACTTTCAGATGCTTCAAATTCACCGCCACTTGCAATCTCATCACCATTTAGTAATANNCGATAATACCCTTCCCCATATCCACAGCATATACCATCTCCATACTCATCATAAATAGTAAAAACGTGCGAACCTGCAGGAATATTTAAATCCCANGTATATAACGTTGCCATATCAACTAATTCACCTGCAAAAATACTTGCTACCACACTATCTCCATTAACGTGGACTAAATCCCAAGATGTCTCCCCTGGATAATTATCTGTTAATATCTCAATAGTAAATGGAACCGTAGGTGGAACTGGACCTAAGGGAGGATTCCAACTCAAGGGCACTTCTGCATCTAAACCAGATACTGCAACTAAATCATGCGGCTCTTCCATATAACCTGGAAAAACTGTTACTTGACCTGTATCTAATTCTGAAATCCAATATATACCACCAATACTATCCGAAACGGTTACCTCATCAAATGTAATGAAAACATCTCCTCCATATGCATTATAGTTTACAAGATAACGAACATTCAAGACTGGGCCATCACCTGGAGAAACATTATTATTAGATGTACTATACATTAGAATCCTTGCTCCAGTTCCAATATCCGTACTCGAAATTGTAAAATTATCCGTACGATCTGTTGTCCAAAGACTATCTATAGATAAGTTATCTGGAACATCCAATAAATCAAACTGTAATCCACCAACAGTTCCATTATTAACCATACTTACTTGTATATGAACAGCTTCTGATACATCACCGCTATCAGAATTCATCACTAATCCTACAACATTACCGATTGAAATCATTCCGTTCGAACTTGTAGCTGATAATTCCGCACCAGAACTATCAGTTACAGTTAAATCAGACATTTCTAGATTAATTACAGCAGAAGGAATTGATGATCCATTAAAACGTATGACCATAACAGTATCAGAATTCGAAGGAATAGAAGATGCATTTCCAGCATTAAACAGTAAAAATCTATATCCACCTGTAGAAAGTTGATTCATATCTGCAGTAAAACCATTAGGAGAACCATAAGCGCTAACATTAAAAGGTGATATAATATCTGGATCCACTATTAAGTCAAATTGCATTCCAGAAACAGTATTATTTGGGTTATTAATAATAACTGGTACTTCTATGTCCGAAGAATACCCGGGAGACTCAACATTCCCTAGTGAGACCGATAGCTGAGCAGTGAGAACCCCCAAAAATAAAGAAATAAAAAATATAATATTTTTATTAATCATTTTTCTAACGTAATAGTTTATTTACTTAACAAATGCCCAATATAAAAGCTTATTTACTGAACAAAGTGATTACAACTTTAATTAGGAGCTGAAAGTACATACATTAGTAAGATTATCCACTGTAATAATTATTCCTTATGATCTATATCACATCAATTAAAACTATTTTTTAAGCTTGGGTATATCCTCGATTTAAATAATTGTGAAGTTTCTTGTATTTTATAGTTTCACGCTTTCCACTTGGACTAATTACTTCAACCCTTTCATTTCTACCAACTTTTTTATCTGATATTATAGGCTTTCTAGATGCTTGTTGTGGCTGATTTTGAGCTTGACTGCTCTCTTGAGTAGGTGTAAAACCAAGTCCGGTCGAATCTTGGTGTTTCATTTGCATATTACTTGCTTGATCAGTTTGTACACTTGGAGCCTGATCCATACCCTGTATTTTAGTTCTAAATAATCTCTGCAAAGTTATTTGGGTAGTGTTGGACATCATATCTTTAAACATGTAGAATCCCTCAGATTTATACTCTAACAAAGGATTTTTCTGACCATAGGCTCTTAAATTAATACCTTCCCTTAACTGATCCATAGCATAGAGATGGTCTTTCCATTTCTCATCTATTGATCTTAGTACAACAAAACGTTCAAACCCGCGCATAACATCCTCAGGTAATAATGATTCCCTTGCAGAATAAATATCCATAGAATCATCAACAATTTTATTTTTAACGTTCTCAAAATCATTATCTAAGTCAAATTTGCTATGATCGATATCTATTAATAGCACTGATGAAAAATTCTGCTCTATACTTTCCCAATCCAACAATTCATAGTTTTGATCTGACTCACCTCCTAACTCATCATCAACAAAATCATATATTAATTCAGGTATAGTTTCACGGAGGTCATTACCTTTCAATGCATTTTTTCTTAAATCGTATACAACTTGTCGTTGTTGATTCATCACATCATCATATTCTAACAGATGCTTCCGAATACCAAAATTCCTACCTTCTACCTTTTTCTGTGCATTCTGTATAGCGCGAGTTACCATTTTATGTGTAATCACCTCTCCTTCTTCAATCCCCATACGATCCATTATTGATGCAACTCTTTCAGAATTAAACAAACGCATTAAATCATCTTCAAGGCTAAGATAAAATTGTGATGACCCAGGATCTCCTTGACGCCCTGACCTCCCCCGCAATTGTAAATCTATTCTTCTTGATTCATGCCGTTCAGTGCCCAATATATGCAATCCACCTAATTCTTTAATACCGTCTCCTAATTTAATATCTGTACCTCTGCCAGCCATATTGGTTGCAATAGTTACGGCTCCTTTTTGACCTGCTCTAGCAACAATTTCTGCTTCGCCTTTATGTTGTTTAGCATTCAAAACATTATGAGGAATTCCACGTTGCTTTAACATCCTTGATAGTAGCTCAGAAGAATCTACAGCTATAGTACCAACTAATGTTGGCTGCCCTATTTTGAAACAATCAGCAATTTCATCTATTACAGCAGAATATTTTTCACGTTTGGTTTTATAAATTAAATCATTTCTATCATCTCTAATAATTTCACGATGGGTAGGAATTACAACCACATCTAAATTATAAATACTTCCTAACTCTTCAGCTTCAGTTTCAGCTGTTCCAGTCATACCCGCAAGATTATCATACATGCGAAAATAATTTTGAATGGTAATTGTTGCGAGCGTCTGCGTTTCCCTTTCAATTGTTACGTTTTCCTTTGCTTCTAAAGATTGATGAAGACCATCGCTATATCTTCGCCCTGCCAAGATTCTACCAGTAAACTCATCAACAATCTGGACCTTTCCATCTTGTATTACATATTCTACGTCTTTTTCATATAAAGTATAGGCACGCAATAATTGACTAATATTATGGATTCGAGAACTTTGCTCTGCGTGTTCTTGGTGTGCTTTTTCTTTCAACTGTTTGTTCTCTAGTGGACTTAGTTCCTTATCCTCATCAATCTCATGCAATAATTCACCCAGATCTGGTATAACAAACATTTCCGGATCATTTGGCGATAGAGATTCGCGTCCTTTATCTGTAATATCAATTACATGAGTTTTTTCATCAATACTAAAATATAAATCATCGTCAACTTCATGTAATTTTTTATCTCGGATATATTCTGATTCCACATCATGAGCCAATTTTTTTGTACCTTTTTCCTGAAATATTTTCATCACTTTTGGATGCTTCGGCATACCTCGATTTGCTTGTAATAGTTTTAATCCAGCTTCATCCAATTTTTCATTTTCCATATAATTAGCTGCATCCGATACTAATTCTGTCACAAGTGTGTTTTGTTTTTTAATAAGATTTTGCACCATTGGCTTAAGCTCTTTATATGTTGTGTCAACAGGTGCATCTACTGAACCAGAAATAATCAACGGTGTTCGCGCTTCATCGATTAACACACTATCAACTTCATCAACAATAACAAAAGCATGGTCCCTTTGAACTTGATCCTCCGGAGATAAAGCCATATTATCTCGTAAATAATCAAACCCATATTCATTATTTGTACCATAAGTTATGTCACAGTCATAGGAAGCTTTTCTTTCTCTATTATCCATAGAGTTCAAAATATATCCAACAGTTAAACCGAGGCTCTTATATACCTCACCCATCCACTCAGCGTCTCTTTGCGCTAAATAATCATTAACAGTAACTAAATGAGACCCTCTACCTGTAAGAGCATTTAAGTACAGAGGCATCGTGGCTACAAGTGTTTTTCCTTCTCCAGTCTTCATCTCAGAAACTTTTCCTTGATGAAGAACAATGCCTCCTAATATCTGGACATCATATGGTATCATTTCCCATTTGGTTTCTTGGCCCATAACACGATAAGTGTTCCCCATCATCCTTCTACAAGTTTCTTTTACCATTGCAAAAGCCTCTGGCAAAAGTTCATTTAGTTTATCTTGCTCAGCTTCTATTATATATTTTTTTGATTCTTCTTTATCAGAGATTTGATCATTTGCATACTCTTCCGCTTCTTTTCTTTTCTCAATAATCTCTTTCTTAAACTCCAATGTTTTTTTCTCTAATTCTTCATCGGTTTTTAATTTTAGCGATTCATAAATTGCATTTATTTCATCAACAATCGGCAATAATGATTTTGTATCTCGGTCAGATTTCGTTCCAAAAATTTTGGTTAATATATTTTGTAACATAATAATATTATTTTATTTCTCTACTTTATCAGAATCAAGTTTTCTTTTATAAATTGAATCTAAGACACCATTTACAAAACTAGAGCTATCTTTTGTACTATAGATTTTTGCTATTTCAATTGCTTCACTAATAGATACTTTTGGTGGAATATCTTCATTAAAGTAAATCTCATTAATTGCAATTCGCATAATTAATTNGTCTAGAGTCGCTACTCTTTCCAATTTCCAATTATCTAAATTATCAGAAATTAAATCCTCTGCCCAAATTTTATTATCTACAATATTATTGTAAAGATCAGANATATATGATTTAGTCTCTTCATCAAAACTNTTCCTATNAAATATATCAAGAAGGACTTTAGTTTTTTCTTCTCCGGTAAGNTCATGAGCATATAANGCCCCTAAAATACTNTCCCTAGCTNTTCTACGAGGATGCATAATATNTTTTCATCACTCNATAGGAAATAGCCAACCANAATCGTCATCTATATNTTCANGCTGAATACCAACTAATAATTCTTTTAACTTCATTGTATATGGACCNATATTNCNATCAGATNNAGAATGAACTCCATCATCATCAGTTATAGATCCAACTGGAGAAACTGATACAGCAGTACCTGTACAGAAAACCTCATCTGAATTATACAATTCATTTAGTGTGATGTCAGTCTCTATAATATCTAGCCCTAATTTATCTTTAGCAATCTTTAATACTGAGTCACGTGTTACGCCAGCGAGAATACTACCTCCTAATTGTGGAGTCATTAATTTTTTATCTTTTATTAAGAATAAGTTTGCTGATCCAACCTCTTCTAAAAACGTATCATCTTTTGCATCTAAATATAGTACTTCATCATAGCCTTCACTTTTTGCCTCACTTAGAGGATATAAGGAAGCTGAGTAATTGCCTATGGCCTTAATGTGGCCTATGCCTTTTGGAGCCGCACGATGATAATCTTTATTTATTTTAAGATGAAGTGGCCTTATGCCTCCTTTAAAATAAGGGCCCACAGGAGAAACAAAAACCATAAAGGTATACTCTTCAACAGGTTTTACACCTATAGCTGGCGAGGTTCCCCATACAATTGGCCTTACGTATAGCGTCCCTTTATTATATGGTGGAACATAATCGATATTATCTAAAACTGTTTCTTTAACAGCATTAATAAAAAAAGTCTTATTCATTTCAGGAATACATAATCTTTTTGTAGATACAGCCATTCGCTTAGCATTTAAATCAATTCGAAATAAAACAACACGATTATTAGCTGTCCTAAATGCTTTAGTTCCTTCGAAACATCCTTGCCCATAATTCAAAACACCAGCAGCTGGAGATAGTTCAATTTTTCCATAGGGTACTAGTCCTCCTGCTTGCCAAGTCTCTCCTTGCTTACAAGTTGCCTTAAACATGCTTTTGGTCTCAACAACATTAAATCCTAGAACATCCCAATCTATTTTTTCCATAATTAATTCTCCAATAACTCCCTTGCAATTACCATTTTCTGAATTTCAGTAGTGCCTTCATATATTTGCGTAATTTTCGCATCTCTCATTAAACGCTCTACTCCGTAATCCTGCATATAGCCATATCCTCCAAAAATTTGCACACAATCTGTTGCAGCATCCATGGCTGTTTGTGATGCAAAACTTTTTGCCATTGCTGCTTCTTTTGTGAAACGTTTATGCATATCCTTTAATAATGCAGCATTATGAATTAAAAGACGAGAGGCTTCAATATTTGTACCCATAGATGCTATTTTTTCTTGTATTGCTCCAAAATCCGCAATAGAACGCCCGAACTGTTTTCTTTCCTTTGCATAGGACTTTGATTTATCTAAAGCAGCTTGTGCAATTCCTAAAGCCTGCGATGCAATTCCAATTCTACCTCCATCAATTGAGGTTAATGCAATCCGGTAACCCTCACCTTCGTCACTAATTAAATTTTCAATTGGAACACGACAATTATCAAAATGAATTTCACACGTATCTGATGAACGAATTCCTAATTTATCTTCTTTATTTCCTAATAAAATTCCATCAAGATCTTTTGGAATAATAAATGCAGAAATTCCTTTATACCCCTTTGACTTATCTGTCATAGCCATTACAATAACTAAATCTGAATTAATACCATTAGTAACCCAGTTCTTTGTTCCGTTTAATATATAATGACTCCCATCTTTTACTGCAATAGTTTTCAAATTACTAGCATCAGAGCCAGATTGGGGTTCACTTAAAGAAAAAGAGCCTAATAATTCACCTTTTGCTAATCCTTTTAAATATGTTTCATTTTGAAAATCATTTCCATAATTAACAAATATCTGGCATACTAAACTATTATTTACAGATACAATAACACCTGCAGCTGCATCAATTCTTGATATTTCTTCTATAATCAATGAATAACTAATAGTATCCATTCCTGCACCACACCATTTTTCTGGAACCATAATACCCATATATCCTAATTCTCCCATCATTTTAACCTCTCGATGGGGAAACTCGGCCTTATCATCTCTTTTGATCGCACCGGGCTCAAGGTGTTTAGAGGCAAATTCTCGTGCGCTCCTACGAACTAATTCTTGTTGTTCAGTTAAAATTAATTTATCCTTTCAACAATTAATGCAGAGGCTTCTCCACCGCCAATACATAAAGTTGCCAAGCCTATAGACTTTTCTTTTTGATTCAATGAATGGATTAAAGTAGTCAAAATTCGAGCACCACTTGCTCCAACTGGATGCCCTAATGCTATGGCTCCTCCATTTATATTAACTTTTCCATGATCCAAATTATAATCATCAATTACTGACATTACCACTGGAGCAAATGCCTCATTAATTTCCCATAAATTAATATCATCAACTTCCATATCTGCTTTNATTANAACTTTTTTTATNGCTTCAATGGGAGCTGTAGTAAACCATTTTGGNTCATGGGCAGCAGANGATTGAGAAACAATNCGCGCAAGAGGTTTAAAGCCTAATTCAGAAGCTNTATNTTCACTCATTAATAATAAACAAGCAGCACCATCATTAATTTTTGAAGCATTAGCAGCAGTTATAGTACCATCCTCTTTAAAAACTGGTTTTAATGTATCCATTTTTTCAAAGTTCACTTTTTCAGGTTCTTCATCATCATTAAATGTAATAGTNTTATTTTTATTTTTTACATCTATAGCNATTATTTCATTATTAAATGCTCCTGATTTTTGAGCATCAATTGCTCTCCGATATGATTCTTTTGCAAAATCATTTTGATCACTAATACTATANTCTCGATCTCTTGCGCAAATTTCCGCACAANTACCCATGTGAATATCATTATAGACATCCCATAACCCATCAAATATCATGCTATCAATTAAATTNCCATGTCCTAATCTGTANCCAGTTCTAGCTTTTGGAATTAAATACGGAGCTTGACTCATATTTTCAAAGCCGCCAGCTATAACAANATTNGCATCACTAACTTGAATTGCTTGTGAGGCTAACATAACTGCTTTTAATCCTGATCCACACATCTTATTAATAGTAAGACATTCTACTGTATCAGGTAATCCTGATCCAAGGGCAGCTTGCCNGGCAGGTGCTTGCCCTATNCCAGCAGATAATACATTCCCCATAATTATTTCATCCACAAGTAAAGGATCCATCATAGTTTCCTCTAAGATTTTTGATATAACTAATGATCCCAGTTTAGGNGCTGGAACTGAAGAAATAGCTCCTTGGAAGGATCCTATTGGTGAGCGTTTAGCTGAAACAATAACTANACTATTTTCTTTACTCATTAATCTTTATTTATTANAGAGATAAGTATTCGNCTANGTTGATAGGACATAAGTGAACTAAACATAAATATAAAAAAACAACTAAATAATAATTAACATTTAATATTTAATTAAATGTTANTTATGAAATCCAGNATAACAAATCTCCAGTAAATTAGTATTGTTATATATTNGTTTCATAGTTATTAAGTTAATTCTTTGGCTTTGTNATGATTGATTTATCATAAGCNAGAATAATATCTTTAACCAACTTATGTCTAACAACATCGCTCTCTGTTANCTTGANAAAACCGATACCATCAATTCCTTTAAGTATTTTTACTACTTGAATTAGGCCAGAATCCGTTTTCATTGGTAAATCAATTTGAGTTATATCACCTGTAATAATTGCTTTTGAATTAACNCCTAANCTTGTTAAAAACATTTTCATTTGCATAGGGGTTGCATTTTGAGCTTCATCTAAAATCATAAATGCATTATTTAATGTTCTACCNCTCATATATGCTAAAGGAATAATCTCAATTGTTCCNTCNGATAACACCTTTTTCAATTTTTGTTTTNGCATAATATCTCCTAACGCATCATAAAGNGGNGTAAGATATGGATCAACCTTCTCTTTTAAATCACCAGGTAAAAACCCNAGGCTTTCACCAGCTTCAACTGCAGGACGACANAANACTATCCGATCAACTTCACTATTCTCAAGAGCAGCAATTGCAAATGCAACGGCAATATATGTTTTACCAGTTCCTGCTGGNCCAANACNTAAAACTATATCATTNCTATTTACTATATCAATATATGTATGCTGACCTTCNGAGCGGGCAACAATAGCTCCTTTCCTTCCATAATGGATTACTTCTTTAGGAAGTTGATTATTTTGCGCATTATCAATGGATATAATTTCAATTAAATGTTTTACATCTTTTAAATTAAGAGATCCTTTTCTACCCAAAGTTTGTTTCATTTCATGCATAATCTCATTTACAAGAGCAATCTTACTCTTATCACCAGAAATATTGATAATGTCATTTCTAATAACAGTTTTAACTTCAAATGTATCTTCTATCATTCTTAAATGAGANTCTGCAGGTCCAAATAGCATTGCTAAATCTAGACCTCTAATATCTATTGTCTTATCCATCTTCTTAAAATTAAATATTAATTTATGTTATAAATATTATNATNCATTATTAATTAATCTCTNGTNTAAATAATTTTAATGAAAGAAAAAACCGTTAAAATGAAGAATTTACATATAGTTTCCGTTTTTGTCATTTTACTGATTAATTGCAGTNATTTTACTACAAAATCAAATACAAATAAAATGAATATGAGTTCCCTTATNAATCAAGGAAATGCATATTGGGGAAAGAGAGTTGATCCTAAAAGCGCAAAATTAGCAGTATTATTTTATAAAAAGGCTTTCGAACTAAATCAAACAGATTTAAATCTAGCAGCATCTCTCAGTAAAGCATATTATTTTCAAGCATATTACGTTGAATCAGATTTAACCAAGCGTGATNCCNTATATNTAAANGGNGCGGAGTCTGCACTTAAAGGTTTCGAAAATTCAANATTTTATCAATCTTTCTCAGANACAACAAAATTTGAAAATAATAAGATAAAATTAGAAGCAATTAAGAAAGCACCAATTGAAACCATTGGAGTTCTATTNTGGTGGGCAACCAATCATGGNAAGTTCTTAATTAATAAACCAGTTATTNATAGAATTGGTTCNAGAGAAATCCTCGAAATNGCAATGCATCGGATTTCAACATTGGATGAAGATTACTATTATGGTGGTCCTNGAAGATTTTTTGGAATGTTTTATTCTAGGTTGCCCGGAGTACCGCTTGATAGGGCAAAATTGAATTTTGATAAATCTTTATTAGATAATCCAAACTTTTTTGGAACAAGGGTTTTAAGAGCGCAGTACTACCATACTAAGCTAGGAAATCGTGAACTATTTGAAGAAGATTTAGAATTCGTTATAAATGGAGATCCATCATTATTACCAGATGCTATGCCAGAGAATCTTTTTGATCAAGAAAAAGCTAAAGAATTGTTAAATAATGCAACCATTCACTTTGAATAAAGCAATAAAAATCATTCATTTAGTTTAATTATAGAAGAAATTGATTCTATATTAGACTGTATCAATTTTCTAATATTTAAATTAGACCAATCCATAATATTCATATGATCAGAAACAATTTTTAGGATTTTAATTTTAGATAAGTCAAGATATTTTAATGCTATATCAATAATTATTGCTGCTTCCATATCTACTAATTCTTTATAAATATTATTATCATTTTTATTAATATTATTTTCTACAGTTGTTAAACCAATTTTAGGAATTATAATATTATCTGTTTCAGAAAACACATATTCTTTCTTAAAAAAATCACTAGTTAATTTTTCTATATAATAAATATTCCCTACTTTAGTAGAAGAAGGATGGCCTCCAGCTATACCAACATTTATTAATATACTATTGCCGCTGTTTATTCGATTTAAATAGATAGG